>JANMKN010000205.1:0-6566 GCA_031372065.1 Abditibacteriaceae bacterium
TTTTTCCAGTTGCGGGTTCGGTAAGTGCGCTTCTTTTGGGAGCGGCGGCGCTTTGGCGAGCGCTGGGCGTTTTTCTTTTTCTTTTTCACACTTCAAGATTAACCTCCTTACCGAACCCGTGGCTATTCGCGCAACAAAGCCGTCCTGAAGTGCAAACTTCACAAGAGATTAATCAACGTCGTGCTTGGGCACTTTCATTCCTTATAGCTGGAGAAATACTCCCAGAACAGGGCAGACATCATATGGTTGTTAAAGATTTTGAAGATGTTATGGCAAATCATGCCCATCTTGCCTTGCAACGCATTGGAGATGCCACGGAACGGGCAGAGGTAACAATGGAAATTATTAAGGCGTCACCTCACTTTGCAACAACCAGTGAACTTGTTCGTTGGGAATCTGTGCAGCACGGTCTAAAGGTTGAGGGACAAAATCTAACTGGTAATTCTCTCTTGAATGAAGACCAACTTTTGGAAGCACAACGGCTGGTTGTCTCGCAAGTTGAAGCAGCTATTCGTAACAAGTTAGTCTGGAAGAGACCTAAAGCGCGCCTTTATCTGGAGTTATGTTGGCTCTGGGGTGATGAAGCCACCAAAGATCGTATTCGAGGTTTGGTTAGGCAAATGCTGGACAGCGCGGAAGACTTGCTTCTCCTATTAGAAGCATTTTTGGACACCATATATTCGCGGTCATTAGGTGCAACGCAAAGTTATGGAAGTTGGACTCTTTTGCTTGACAAACCACTTGGAGGCGCTTTAGGCCTTTCCGAATATATTTCATTGAAGACAATTGAAAATGCACTTCCCTCAGTGCGACAATATTTGGTTGAGGAAATTCCAAAACTTTCTGTGACTTCGGCTGGAGAACTCTCACCACAGCATCCGGTTCTTGGTCGCCAACTAATCTGTTGGTTTGAGGCTATAAAATACTTCGCCGAGCAAAACTCCGCCTCACCTCCTGACTTCGAGGACGAGATGAAAGAATTGTATTTGACGCAGTCAAACAACCAATAAAAAGTGGCTCGTGAGCGGTAAGAAGTGGCTGCGAAGGGGTGAAACGAGGGCCGGAAGCGGCGTTTTACCGGTCGGAGGCGGTGCTATCTCCCCTATGAAGCGGTGAATCACCGCCTCGCAGGGTCGTTTTGCCTCTTGGGAGCGGTGTTTTACCGGTTCCGAGAGATCGCTAACATGGCCCTATTGACGGTTTATAGGACACGTTATAATACTTCTCACCATGGCAACCAACCAAAATAAAATCGACATTCAACTGACAGAAACCGAATTGGCGACATTGGAAACCGCGATAGTCGTCATTGAGCAGTTTGCGGCCCGCTTTGCTCCCGTAACGGGCGCAGAGAAGAGGAATTTAGTCAAAGCGCCCGATGGCAGCGGCGATTGGATAGAAAATATGCTCACCTTAGCCGATCAGAATAATGACGTGCTGCCCCGCAATTTCAGTGCTGACCCAATTCGCCGCGATATTAAGTTAGACAAGGTTTTAGCGCCGCTTGAACTGCGTTTACAACGCGCTCTCGAACGCATTGACGGTGCGCGCTTTTTGGCACGTAGCGATGCGTTTGCCGCTTTGTTGGGCGTGCGTCGCAAACTCAAAGAAGCGGGCGTTTCGGGCGTGGACGCCAATTTGAATGAGGGCCTCCGTCGTTTCTTTGGCCGCGAAAGCAAAGACGACACGCCTTCGCCATAAAGACCCCGTGATCTCATAGCAAGCAAGCGGGCACAGAATTCATTCTGTGCCCGCTTTTGCTTGTGTGAGCGAATGTCCAGACACGCTACGGCGTGTCCCATAGTCATCAACTTAAGCCCCTCACCCCCGGCCTCCTGCCCAGAGGGCACCCGCCCCCAATCCGCTTCGCGGGGAGAGGGGAGATTGCCGCACACGTTCCTACCCATTTGAAGTGAAAAGAAGCGCAATGGTCTACGCTCCCCTCTCCCCGCGCAGCGGATCGGGGGAGAGGGGCCGGGGGTGAGGGGTTCCGAGAGTGACAAAGTCACTCTTTTGCACTCCAAATTTCTTAAGTTGATGCCTATGGGGCAGGACGCCCGCGCTCCCTATTTTAGCCCGCTCATCGCAATGGCAGCACAGGAAATTGCTCGCCAGCTAAAGCGCGTTTGGCAAAAGCGCCCCATTCGGGCGTGGGCGCGTAATTCCAACCGCTAATCATCACCGGCGAGGCGCCGGGATGAAATGACCAGCCTGTCCAGTGCAATTTGTATTTCTGAATCAGGCCCAAAACGCGCGGCACCCAAGTCTCGGCGTCTTCTTGGCCTTCGGCGGGAATGAATTCCATTTTCTTGTTGTTGGCGCCCACTTCGCCCAAAAGAATCGGATATTTATCGGCGATAACCAGCACTTTGTTTTGCCAGTCGGTTTTCCACGGATAAATATGCGTTGAGTAAATGATGCCGTTGCCGCCTTTATCGTCAACCGCGAAGCCTTGAGCGATGCCCGATAAATCGTAAGACCAATCCAAGCCGCCAACCAGCACAATGTTTTTCGCGCCGACCCCGCGCACGGCGTTGATAAGCGCTTGTTGTCCAACAGAGTGGAAACCTTTGGCGTTGAGCGCTTTTTCTTCGGGCGTCAGAAAATTATCTTCATCGGCGGGCGCCTCTTTGTCTTCGATGAAACCACCGTTTTTCCACACTTCCCACGATGTGCCGTGCGGCTCGTTGAATAAATCGAAAATCACTGCCGGATGATTTTTATAACGCGTGGCCGCATCCTTCCAAAAGTCGGCGTGGCGTTGTTGCGGTGCGCGAAAACGATGCAAATCTAAAATCGTGTAGGCGCCATGATTCGCCGCCATCGTAATTGCGGCGTCCACCATTTCGCGGTATTTTTTGCCACCATCGCCCGCTTCTTTGCCGAACCAATAATCATCTTTGATCGGCAAACGAATGCAGTTCGCTTTCCAATCGTCAATCGCCACCAAAATCGAACGCAAAACGTGATCGCCGTTGACTAAAAATTCGAGGCTGACTACATTCGCGCCTTGCAACCATACGTTTTTGCCGTCTTTATTCAGCACTTTGTTACCGACGACGTGCAATTCCTGCGGCCACTTGGCCGGATTAGGTGCTTCAGGCGGCACATTGGCATAGGCCGCTTCGATTTTGGCCTTCTCCGCAGCCGAAATCAGCACTGCCGTATCGGTTTGCTTCAACGAAATGTCGTCCAAATCGAATGTGCCGCGTTCCACTTGAAAAAGCGACGGCATAAATTCCAACTGCACGGCGCCTTCGGGAATCAGAAATTGTGTGTGTTTTGTTTCCCAGCCTTTGGAATTGCCACGCGAATAAGGCGGCGAAGGTTTTTGCGCGGTCTTGTTTCCGGCGGCATCTTTGAATTCCATCATAATGCGCGCATCAAACCACGGCTGCGCGCCGGGTTTTAAGCCGCTAATGCGCTGCTTCCACGACAGTTCAGCGGCTTTCCAACCAGCGGGAATATCAAACAAACGATATATCACAATCGTTTGGCCCGGCGTTGCGGATTTCAAGCGCAAAAAGTGATTGCCTTCTTCGTTTTCCCAACTGCCTTCTTTGACACGCCCCCAATCGTCCGGCCAGCCGTCGCCTTTCTTATCGGATTCAAAATTTCCATTCGATACAATCGAACCTTCGGCGCCGATGTTTTTGGCGGCTTTGGCTTGGCGTGCAGCGGCGTCTTTGGCTTCTTTTTCTTGGCGCGCTTTGGCGGCAGCATCGGCGGCTTCTTGCAAAGGCGCGGCGTCCATCGGTTTGATAACAATGTCGTCCAAATCGAAAAGGCCGCTCTGCACTTGAAACAGCGTTGGCATGAATTCCAGCATTTTAGCGCCATCGGGCACCAGAAACTTGATGCTTTTGGCCTGCCAACCATCAGTGTTTTTACGTTCGTAAGGTGCGCCGGGGCCACCTTGCAGTTTGTTTCCGGCGGCATCTTTAAAGTCCAACATAATGCGCGCATCGAACCACGCCGATTTGCCCACTTTGAGGTCGGAAACGCGCTGCTTCCATGAAATTTCCAACGCTTTCACATCAGTGGGAATGTTGACTTGTTGGTAAAGCAGAATCATCTTGTCCGGCGCAGGCGAACTTAAGCGCAAAAAGTGGTTGTTGCCTTCTTTTTCGTAACTGGCGCCTTCTTTTAATTTGCCCCAGCCATCCGGCCATGTATCGTTGTCGGCATCCGCTTCAAAAGTTCCATTCGGCAACAACGAATCCGCCGCCAAAGCGGGCAGCGCACTACTTAATACTATCGCGGCTAATGCGAAAACTTTGAAAAATTTCATGATTTCTTAGAAACGCCACATAACTTTAGGTGTGAACCAATTATTGAAGCTGTCTGACTTGGAGGAGTCGTATTTCTTCTGGTTATTGAGCTTCTGAAGCGTAATAATGCGCTTCTGAAGCTCAATAATGCGCCTCAGAAGCTCATTAATGCGCCTCAGAAGCTCAATAATGCGTCACCGAAGCGCAATAATACGCTTCCAAAGCTCAATAATGTGTCCCTCAAGCTCAATAATGCGTCGCCGAAGCACAATAATGCGTCGACGAAGTGAAATAATGCGCCTCGGAAGCACAATAATGAGCTTCAGAAGCGCATTATTGAGTCTCAGAGGCGCAAAATCTCCGTAATGAGCAGAGCTACCGCGTTTTTTAGCACTCTTTGCGCTTGCATCTCACGAACAGACACATAACACTTGCCGCACAAAACAATCGAGAGCATTTTAAGGAGAATTCATGTATCCCTGTTTGAATGGTGCGACGGCGGGCGGCGGACTGGCTTTGCCCGAATTTATTCAATTGGCAAAAGAAACTGGCTTTGCGGGCGTTGAATTTGGCATCGGTGCTGTGGCCGACCTCATTGACCGCGAGGGCGATGACGCGGCGCGGGCTTTGTTTGAAGAATCGGGAATTTTACCCGGCGCTTTTGGATTGTCCGTCGAATGGCGCAAAGATGACGCGACATTTCAAAAAGGCATCGAAGAGTTACCGCGCTTGGCTCGCGCCGCGCAGATTATTGGCTGCACGCGCTGCTGCACATGGGTTTTACCCGATGGTGGCATTCCAGTTGAAGAATACAAAGCGCAGAGCATCGCTCGTTTTGCCAAAATCGCCAAAACTCTGAACGATTACGAAATTGCTTTTGGCCTCGAATTTCTCGGCCCGGCGCATTTTCGCACCAATCCCGACAACGTGTGGTTCTACGACATCGCGGGCGGACTTGAAGCCGCCGATGCCGTGATGGCGTTGAGCAAAACCGAAAATGTCGGCCTGCTGGTGGACGCGTGGCATTGGTATACCAGTGGCGGCAGCGTCATGGATTTGGCGTCAATTCCCGTCGAGCAAATTATCCACGTTCACATCAACGATGCGCCCGATATGCCACGCGACGAGCAAAAAGACAGCGTGCGCCTTCTGCCCGGCGACAGCGGCATAATTGACATAAAAGGCTTTTTGCAAACCCTCAAAGCCCTCGGTTACGAAGGCCCGGTGGCCGTCGAAACCTTCAGCGAAGAACTGCGCGCCCTGCCTCCGCAAGAAGCCGCCCAGCGCGCCGCCCAAGCGGTGAAAAAAGTTTGGGACGAAGCGAGGGTTTAAGTTTTGGGTTTTTGGACTTGAGGTTTTGGTCTTGGGTTGTAGGCCTCTTCCGCAATTACTAATACATGACATTCAAAAACCCAAAGCCCAAGTCCAAAGACTCAAAACCAAAGACCCAAAATGTATCTCCCCTCTCACTTCCGCACTGAAGATTTCGAGACGCTGGCCGCCTGCATCGAAGACAACTCCTTCGCCACACTGATTACTTTCGATGGCGCGGCGCCCTTTGCCACGCATTTGCCGCTGTTATTCGATAAGTCGCGTGGCGAGCGGGGAACTTTGGCGGGACACGTCGCCTTGGGCAATGCACAATGGAAGCATTTGCAAAATTTGCAGGAAAACGGTGGCGAAGTCTTGGCGATTTTCCACGGCCCGCACGCTTATATTTCGCCTTCGTGGTATGAAGCCGAAGAAGCTGTGCCAACATGGAATTACGTCGCGGTTCACGCCTTCGGCACGCCGCGCTTGTTGAACGACACAGAATTGGCGGCGCAATTACGCGCGATGGTGCAGAAATTCGAAAGCGCCTTTTCGCAACCGTGGACGGGCGAATCGCAAGACGATTATCAAGCCAAACTGCGGCGCGGCATCGTCGGTTTCGACATCGAAATCACGCGACTCGAAGGCAAATGGAAACTCAGTCAGAACCGCCCCGAAGCTGACCGCCACAAAGTCATCGCCGCCCTGCAAAATTCCCCACACGACGATGACCGCGCCATTGCGAAATTGATGAAAAACACCCCCTAAATCAAGCGAATCCGGCGACTTTGTGTGGCTCGCAAGGTTCTTCGAGTGTGGTGATTTCTTCCGCGCTGAGTTTCAAGGCAGTAGCGAAACCGCCATCCCGCAAGGAACCGGGCGGGCGATAGCGCTGCAAAAACTCTTGATACAACTCGCAAACCTACAGGTAAACCACAATGATAAAATCATCTCGTTCCATCAGTAAAAGCTCCTTGAATGAAG
>JANMKN010000219.1:0-31491 GCA_031372065.1 Abditibacteriaceae bacterium
ACGTTTGTTTGCTTGGTTGCATGATGACCGAAAAATCCGCATCCGCGACGAAAGGCGCTCCGATATTCACAAGGGACTCGTCTCCTTTGCTGCCGCACTCATCTGTTTGGCCGCTTTGTAATTCTTTTATTTAGGAACTCTTAGGTGTTTTGCTACTCGAAAATGCAGTGCAAGCCGCGCCCGTCGCGTGTGTTTCATCGGCGTTGCAATTGGCAGGCAGTGTTTCCGCCGGAGGCGCGGTGGCGACGGTTGCAACTACGCAAGTCGCGTCTCTCTCGCAAGGAGTTTTAAAAGCCATGCTCATCAACCAAATCAAAACCGGTGTTGTCGCCTCGCTTGCTTTCAGTATCATGGCCGCGTCCACAATTAAAATCGCGCACTACGCGATGGCGGCGCGCGTTTTAACCCCATCCCCGGCCCTTCCCCTTGAAACGGCAAAAAGGGGAAGGGAGAACAACCCCTTACTCCTTGAAAAAGTAAGAATTAATTCGGAGCAAAAGGGCTTAAGACACCCTTCCCCTTCGCCGTTTCAAGGGGAAGGGCCGGGGATGGGGTTAAAACGCGCGCCGCGCATTCTTCTGGCGCAGCCAACTTTGCCGATTAAGCTAGAAGAAAAACCCGCCGAAGCGCCAAAACTCGCCGCGCCGCAGGAAAAACCGGCCAAAATCGCCGATGTGATGCCGCAAGAAGGCGAAATCGCCGTCGAAGGCCCGCTGATTGCCGTCAACAATGGGCGTTTCATCGTTGATGTCACGTCTTACACTTTGCCCAATGGAAAAGTGAATGCGGTAAATCCACCGAAGCCGAAGGCGATTATTTTTAGCGAGAAAACGCCACTTCATATTCGCGGCGCGAAAACGCCTGTGAAATTAAGCGAATTAAAACCGGGAGGTTTTTTACGCGCTGTCGGGCCGGATAAAGGCACCGGCGAACCATTGCCTGCGCGCGATATTGCGGTGTGGGACATCACTTTGCAAAGCCCTCCACCAAGCGCGCCCCAAGCGCCAATTATCGAAACCGTTGATGATGCCGATATGCCGCCCGATGCCGAAAAGCGGCCTTATGAAAATGTATTCGCCGAAGGCGATTTTCAAAACGGCATGGCGGGCCGCATTCCACCCGGTTGGACAGTAAGTCCCGGCATCAAAGCGCGTGTGCAGGAAAAAAATGGCAAAAAATGGTTGGCAATGACTAACGATGCGCCTCAAAATTGGGGCACATTGCGCCTTAATATTCCGATTGCGCCCGATTGGAAACGTGTGCGCGTTTCGGCGCAACTCAAAACGAAAAATCTAAAGAACGTTACCGAATGGTGGCATACCTCGCGTTTGGATTTCAATATTCTGGGCGACAAAGGGCAGGTTCTGAGTTATGGGCGTGGCTTGAATCTCTGGGATAACAGCGATTGGACGACGCTGCATAAATTTATCGTCATTCCAGAAGGAGCCGCGAGCCTGTCGCTCGAACCGGGATTTTTCAATTCCACTGGCGAATTATTGATTGATAACATCCGCATTGAGGCCAATGTGCCCATCGAAGCGCGTCCAATTCGAGATGGTTTTCCCGAAGGCACTTTTGAAAAAATCGAAGGCTCCAGTTGGCCCGAAGGATTTGAGCCGTGGATTCCCGAAACGCTGAAAATGCTGGAGGAAAATGGGAATCATTTCGCGCGCCTGACGGCCAAGCCACCGGGACAGACAAGTGGCTTGGATGGTCGCTTTGCATTGCCGCCCGCATGGAGGCGCGTCAAAGTAAAGGCGCGCGTTCGTCTGACTAATTACACGCGGGGGCCGAAAAATTGGGAAACCGCAAAAATTGGCGTCGTTGCCGAAGATGAAACCGGCCAAAATGCTGGTAACAATTTGAAACCTGCGGAAATTATACCTTCCGAAAATTGGACAACTGTTGAAATCACTAATCCCGTTCCCAAAGGTGCCACCATTTTGAATGTCAGGCCTCAACTCTCCAATTCTATTGGCGTGTTGGATGTGGATGACCTGACAATTACCGATACCTCCAATGAAGAACCGCCACACTTCGTTATTACACCCGACTTGCCCGGCGGGCAGTTTGAAGATTTAGATGAAAAAGGCTGGCCCAAAGGCTGGATCAAAGAAGCGGGCCGGGAGGAAATGTTTCAGGTCGGGCAGGAAAACGGCAATCGCTTTTTGCGTTTGAGTAGCCCGAAACCGTATTACGCGGCGGCCAAAGCCCGCTTTAAGTTGCCTGCGAATTGGCAAGCCGTGAAAGTAAAAGGGCGCTTGCGCGTCAAAAATTTAGTGCGTGAAAGCAACACAGAAGGCTGGAAAACCACGCGCCTCGGCTTTATTTTTCAAAACGCGCAAGGCGCACGCGTGGGCGGTTTCTTGCCTTCACTGGAACTTCATGCCGATTCTGATTGGCAGGAACTCGAAGTCAAATCCGATATTCCACGCGATGCGGTTTATATCGAACTCGCCGCCGTTTTGCAAAACAGCGGCGGCATTTTCGATGTTGACGATTTGAAAATCGAACAAGCCACACCCACCGTGAACCTCGCGCCGATTTACGAATGGACGCGCGCTTTTCCCGAAGGCACTTTTGAATTGCAAGAAGAAAACGGCGCGCCGCTGCATTGGACAATGGATAATCGCGTGCAGATTCTGCAAGAAGACAACAACAAATTCTTGCGAATTACGGGCGAAAATATCCGCGATACAATCTTTGTTTCAGGCGCGTGGAAAATCAAACCCGACTGGAAACGCGTGCGCGTGCGTGCCCGAATGCGCGCCGCCAATTTGCGCAAAGGTGCCAGCCCGTTCGACGGCGCGCGATTACAAATTTTGTTTTTGAACGATAAAGACGCCCTTATTAATCCAGTCCTCGCGCCGCTGGAACTGAAAACCGATTCCGACTGGAAAGATTTGCAAACTGTCGTTGAGATTCCACTCGGCGCGACAAGCATCAAACTTTTGCCATCCCTTTCGCGCAGTAGCGGCCTTTTCGATGTGGACGATGTGTTAATTGAGCCGCTAACAGAATAAACTCTGCGCCCTCCGCGTCCTCTGCGGTTAAATATAATACATGAGTCATTTGCATTTTCAAGAAGCTGGAAGCGGCGCGCCCTTGGTTTTGTTACACGCCTTTCCCCTGTCGAGCGAATTATGGCGCCCGCAATTGGATAATTTAGCCGATGAACTTCATGTTATCGCGCCCGAATTGCCGGGTTTTGGCAAATCGCCCGATTTTGAAAGTGACTCATCGGTGGAACACATGGCAAACGCCGTGATGGCGCTTTTGCAGCAATTAAATATCACCGAAAAAATCATTCTCGGCGGCCTTTCGATGGGCGGTTATACGGCTCTGGCGTTTGCCCGCTTGTTTCCTGAAAGCCTGCGCGCTCTGATTTTATGCGACACCCGCGCCGAAGCCGACAACGCCGAAGGCAAAGCCAATCGCGACAAAATGATAGCGACGGCCCAAAGCGAAGGCGCCGCGCCGATTGCCGCGCAAATGCTGCCCAAACTGCTCGGCCAAACCTCGCAAAACGAGCGCGAAAGTGTTGTAAATACCGTTCAAAATCTTGCCTTGCAGCAAAGCCCAACAGCCATCGCCAACGCCCTGCGCGCCTTGCGTGACAGGCCCGATTCTCTTGATTTACTGGGGCAAATCACTGTTCCCACGCTGGTTATTGTCGGCGACGAAGACACCATTACGCCGCTTGCGATGGCGCAGACTTTGGCTGATAATATCCCGCAAGCGCAGTTAAAAATTATCCCGCAAGCCGGTCATTTATCAAACATCGAACAGCCGGAAGAATTCAATCGCGCGATTCGTAAATTTTGCAGAAATCTGTGAGGTTACTATGCGATTTTTGATTGGTTTTTTGCTGTTGATAACGGCTTTTGCAGGCGCCAACGATGCAGTTGTCACCGGCATCGGCGGGCGCTGGAACTTTATGGATGGAGAGCATTCCCAAGTGCAAATGGTGCGCGAAAAGGTGCAAATAACCATTGGTGATGGCGAATTATATCGTGTGGTTGCCGACTTTGTTTTTCGCAATCGCGGGCCGCGCACTGTTGTCACTATGGGCTTTCCCGAAAGCGGCGGCGGCGATATTGATTCGCTGCACTTGCGCCACAAAACCGCTTTCAAAAACTTTCAAAGTTGGGTGGATAATCGCAACGTGAGGCTGTGGCGTGCGCCTGCCCACACCACCGAAAACACTTACGAAGCGTTTTGGATCAAAAAAGTCGGCTTTGCCGCGCATCAAACGCGGCGCGTGCGCGTTTCGTATCAAGCGCCTTTGGGCGTTGCTGTTGGTGGGCCAAAGGCGGCTTCTTATGTTTTTACCGGCAAAAACTGGCTGGGTGAAGTGGAAGAAAGCGTGCTAATCGTAGATTTTCTGCGTCGCGGCACTTTTGCCGCCTCCGACGATTTAGCGCGTGACGAATCGGTGCGCAAAGCGCGTCGCGGCAATCATTTTGTGTATCGCTGGAATCATTGGCAAGCCAGCACAACTTTCGATTTTAATTTCATGAAAACCGTGCCGGGTTGGTTACAAATTAGCGCTTGGAATATGGATTTGAACATCAACAACGGCCCGAAAACTTCCAAAACGCAGGGCGCCGATTTTCTGCCCGCCGCGCTTTTACGCGATGGCACAACACTAATTTCGCTGCGCAAAATGGCGGAAATTCTGTCGGTTCACGAGAGAATGACGCTGGGCACGCCTGAAAAATATCTTATCTGGAACCGGCGCAGCAACGCCCTGAATTTGAACAGCGAAAGCCATAGTTTCGGCTTTTTGACGGGTCGAAAAACCATGCAGTTGGACGAAAAACAAAGCATCGTTTTGCCGATGGCGCCTTTGAAATTAACCTCGCGCAACGCGGGGCAAAGCGAAACTTATGTGCCCTTGCGCCCGCTTTTAAAGGTCTTGGGCGCCGACGCGAAAGTGGACGCCAAGGGGCGCGCTTTGAGAATTATGTGGCCGGTTTATACAGCGAAAAAATAAATTTCCACTCATTGCTGTGCCG
Organism: Abditibacteriaceae bacterium; assembly: GCA_031372065.1. Classification (GTDB taxonomy): domain Bacteria; phylum Armatimonadota; class Abditibacteriia; order Abditibacteriales; family Abditibacteriaceae; genus DASWNL01. The sequence goes on from JANMKN010000219.1 coordinate 5,019, forward strand.
CGCGATTGTGCCTTGCGGTTGCGCTGTAAGCGCGACAAAATGAAAGCAACATTATGAAAGCATCAATGAAAATCTCTGCCATTATCACTTTTGTTTACGCCCTTTTAGTTTTTATCGGCGGTATTATGGGCTACAACAAGGGCAGCATGGCTTCTCTGGTCACCAGCACAATTGTCGCGGTGATTTTGCTGAACGCCGGCATTGGCCTCAAACGCGATGCCTCGTGGGGCTTTCCCTTAGCTGTCGCCGCCATGATTGGCATGATCGGTTTTGGCATTTACCGTTATATCGAAACCAGCAAAGTCATGCCGCCCCTTGGCATCGCCGCGCTTAGTTTCGTCGCGCTGCTTGGTGTTTTGCTGACCAAAGGCAAGTAGTTTTAGTCACAAAAAAGCACAAAAGCCACAAAAAGAAACAAATCTTTTTGTGGCTTTTGTGCTTTTTCGCGGCTATTATTTTACAAACGCAATTGCGCGTCCAATTCGCTTTGCGCGGACTGGCGAATATTTGTCATGGCGGCTTCGACTTCGTCTTCGGTCAGCGTGCGTTCGGCGGCGCGAAAGCGCAGGGCAATAGCGATGCTTTTGTGATTTTCGGGAATGCCAGTGCCCGTATAAACATCGAAAATGCGGGCGTTTTCCAGCAAAGCGCCTCCGGCGCGGCGCACCACAGTTTCCACTTGCGCTGCCGTGATTTCACTTTTTAAGAGCATTGCTAAATCGCGGTCGCTGGACGGCACGCGCGCAATCGGCTGCGCCGTGCGCGACAAACTGGCGAATTGTGCCAATGTTTTCCAATCGAGTTCGGCCACTATCGCGCGCGGTTTGAGCGCGTAATTTTCGCGCACATCAGGATGCACTTCGCCGATAATGCCAATCTCTTTTTCGTTCAAAAACACCTGCGCCGTGCGGCCCGGATGAAAAGACGAATTCTGCGCCGCGCGATAATCGGCGGCGGGCGCGCCAAGAGCCGAAAGCAAGGCATCTATGATAGATTTTAAGGCGTAAAAATCGGCGGGCGCTTGATGTTTTTGCCAGTGTGCTTCGCTCGGCGCGTCCAACAGCGCAAGGCCGATTTTTAACGGTTCGTTTGGCTGCGCCTCGCCGTTGGAGTGAAAGACTTTGCCAATTTCAAAAAGCCTTGCCCGCGTGCGAGAATTATTCGCCAAAGAATTCAAAAGCGATGGCAAAAGACTGGTGCGCAATTGGGTGTAATCTTCCGACAATGGGTTGCGCAGCATGACGGGCGCGGCATCGTCATTCAATCCGGCGCGTTCGGAGGACAGGGAATTTTCCAGCGAATAGGTCACAATCTCGTTTAATCCGCAGCCCAACAAAGCCATGCGCGCCGCTTCTTCCAAGCGCTGCGCGGCATTGAGTCCGGCGCCCGAAACGGCGCTGGTGGGCAAGGTTGTCGGAATTTTGTCGTAGCCGTGAATGCGCGCCACTTCTTCGATGAGATCAATTTCGCGCTCGATGTCGCGTCGCCACGTCGGAACCGAAACTACGGCTTTGTCGCCCTGATTTTCGACGGCCAAACCGAGGCGCTGCAAGGCCGTCACGATTTCGATTTCGTTCAATTCCAAACCAAGAATTTTCCGGCAGCGCGCAAAGCGCAATTCGACCTGCGCAGGCGCCACGATTTGCGGATAATTATCGGCCAAACCGGAAGCGATTTGCCTGCCGCAACATTCGATTAAGAGTTGAACCGTGCGCTCGGCCACGCGCGGGATATTATTGGGGTCAACCCAGCGCTCATAGCGGCGGCTGGCTTCAGAGCGCAAATTCAATTCGCGCACGCCGCGCCGCACTCGCAGCGGCGAAAACTGCGCGATTTCCAACAAAATGCGCGTGGTCGAATCGGTGACTTCGGAATCCTGACCGCCCATAATGCCCGCTATGGCAACCGGGCCGCGCGTGTCGGTGATCAGCAAAATTTCCTCGCTCAGTTCGCGCAAAGCGCCGTCTAAGGTGGTGAATTTTTCGCCGTTTTGGGCGCGGCGCACGATGATTTTTTCGCCGTGCAATTTGTCGGCATCAAAGGCGTGCAGCGGCTGGCCCCATTCGAGCATGACGTAATTTGTCACGTCCACCACGTTGTTAATCGGGCGCATTCCGGCTTGAATTAAGCGGTTTTGCATCCAGTCGGGTGATGGGCCGATTTGAATGTTTTCGATAATTTGCGCCGCATACCGCGCGCAATCATCGGCGTTTTCGATTGCAATTTGCACGCGCGCTTCGCCATGCGTCTGGCCCGAAGGCGCGGCAAGATTGAAGTCGTCCACTTTCATCGGTTCGCCGCTCATGGCGCTAATTTCACGCGCCAAACCAACCGCCGACAGCCAATCGCCGCGATTGGAAGTGACTTCCAGCGACCACACGCCGTCTTCATTATTTTCCACGCCAATGCCCGCCATCTCGAAAAGGTGTTCGAGTTCTTCGGCGGCGGGCGTTGTTACAAATTCATTCAACCAGTCGGAAGAAATTCTCATAGTTTTATGGCTTTTGTAGCTCGAATTTTAAGATTCCGCCTCGTCTTCGGCATTCAATGGGTAGCAGTTGTAAGGGCCAACATCAAAAACGCCGATGGACTGCAATTCGCATTCATCCACAAACTGACATTCCACGACATGGATTGGCGTGTCCCAACGTGGCGATTCCATTTGCAGAGCCAATTGTTCAGCTTCCTCGGCTATGCGTGCGACAACAGAAAAAGATGTGAAAAATCCCATTTCTTCGCCATCCTCATCGGTGAATTCGCCTTTTAACAGCACCTGAAAATAACGTGCGGCTTCCGGCAAATCAGGTGTTGTGTCGCGCAATAGTTCTAACGCATCTGAATAAGTCCGCTTTTCCTGCAATGATTCAAGCGCCCATTGATGAGCGCGTTCAATTTCGCCACATTGCAACAAAGCGCGCCCGCCTTGTTCCCAGAAAACAGCAAAAGATTCATGCTCGTCGCAGTTTTCGTTGCTGATTTCATTTTTCATAAAATTGGCGCGCTCCAACACCTGCTCACATTGATTCAAGTTCGCTAAAGTTCGCAAACGAAAGCCTTCAACGCGCCAGCGCAAGGCCGGATAATCCTGCAAAAGGTCACCGGAAATTTCGTCGACAATTTGCCATGCCTCTTCGTGGTTCTTCATGCGCCCCAAAACCGTAGCGCGATTGAATTGAAGTGACGCTGTTACATCCTCGTCAATATCAAGAGCCAATCCCTGTGCATAACAATCAAGTGCCTCTTCAAAATTGCTCTCATCCGAAAGGCAGTTACCAAGCAATTCCCAAAGAGGCCATGCCCCCGCCGCTCTGCTAACGCCTTCGCGCAGAATTGCAATGGCCGCTTCTCGATTATCTTGATCTAAATAAATCAACGCTTGAATTTCAAAATAAGACGAAAAATGTAACTGTTCCAGTTGCAGAGCTAATTCTTGAGCCATTTCCAGTTCGCCGGAATTTAAGGCTTCAAAGGCACGTTCAGTAATTTCAGGTGCGTCCTGGGGATTTAAATTTTCCTCATTCATGGTTCCATCCTTCAAGCACGCCGTCAAAATTGTTTCAAAAAGCGCAGGTCGTTTTCGTAGAATAAGCGGATGTCGTCAATGGAAAATTTGATCATCGTCATGCGCTCGATGCCAAAACCAAAGGCGAAGCCGGTGTATTTTTCGCTGTCGTAGCCGACGTTTTCCAAAACTTTGGGGTGAACCATGCCGCAACCGCCCAGTTCGAGCCATTTGCCGTTGAAAAACACATCGAATTCGGCGCTCGGCTCGGTAAACGGAAAATAATGCGGGCGAAAACGCGTTTGTAATTTCTCGCCGGTGCCCGTTGCATCGGCAAAAAGCTGCTGCAAAAACTCGGTTAAAGTGCCTTTTAAATCGCCAAAAGTCACGCCTTCGTCCACTAAAAGGCCTTCGACTTGATGAAACACTGCCGAATGGGTGCGATCTACTGAGTCGCGGCGATAAACGCGGCCCGGCGCGATGATTTTAACGGGCGGCGCCTGATTTTCCATGACGCGAATTTGCACGGCGCTGGTTTCGGTGCGCAAAACCAAATCGTCTCCCGCGAAAAGCGAATCTTTTTCGGCGCGCGCCGGATGATCGGGGCCGATATTGAGCGCATCGAAATTGTAATAATTGGTTTCGACTTCCGGCCCTTCGGCCACGCTGTAACCCAAGCCGGCAAAAATGCGCACCACATCGTTCCACGTTTGGCGCAGCGGATGGCGGCGCCCAACCGGCAAAGGGGCGCCGGGCAACGTGACATCAATGGTTTCCGAAGCCAAAGCCGCATCGCGCGCGGCTTTTTTGAGCGCATTTTCGCGTTCATCCAACAAGGCTTCGAGGCGTTCTTGTGCTTGATTGACCAGTTGACCGGCCAAGGGGCGCTCTTCGGCGGACAGCGCGCCCAGACCGCGCAAAAGGCCTTTTAACTCGCTTTTTTTGCCGGTCAGTTGGGTGCGCGCGTCTTTTAATTGAGCTAAATCGGCGGCGGCCAAAATGCGTGCGCGCCCGCTGCTTTCCAATTCGTGAATTTGTGCTTGCATATGCGCTTGTCTATCGTGCTTGATTTTTAAGGCTCACGCAGTTTAGCACGCGAATCTTCAAGTGTCTTTGCGCTTTTGGCTTGTGAGAACGGCATAATTTCAATACCGACCAAGCAAATATCATCTACAAACTGGCCGCCCGGTGACAAATGACGCGCTTGCGACAAAACTTCATCAAGCATCTGATCTACGGGTTGATGCAAGCGCATCGCGATGGCGTGGCGCAATTGTTCTTCTTCAAAAACCTCGTCATTGTCGCTTTCGATTTCCACGAGACCATCGGTGAAAAGAATCAACACATCGCCCGCATTCAACGGGCGACAAAAGGTTTGGTATTGCACATCGGCAATAACGCCCAACGCTGGCCCCGGCTCGCTGTTGTCATAAAGCGGCAGCACAGGGCAGGTGGTTTCGTGGCTTTTGCCGCGATGAGCTTGAAATGGGCTGGGATGGCCGGCGCTGGCATAACGCAATTCTTGCTTTTCCACATCCGCCACCAAATAAACCGCAGAAGCAAAAAGCGGCGTTTTAGTGCGTTGCAAAATGGTGTGCAAGCTGCGATTGACTTCGGTGAGCAAACGCCCCGGATCGTGTGCTAATGGCATTAGTTCTTCGATTTGGCCGCGCACAATGGCGGTGACCAACGCCGAACGCACGCCATGTCCCATCACATCGCAGACAAAAGCGCCCGCTTGCGTTTCGGAAATCAATAATACATCCGAAAAATCGCCGCCCAAAGTAGAGGTCGGCGCATAGCGGTGATGAAAACGCAGCGCGCCTTCTGCGGGCGAGGGATTGCCCGGAAAACTGATATATTGCTGTGGCAAAAAGGCTTGCTGAATTTCTCGTGCGAGGTCTAAATCGGCTTCGATTTGCGCATTTTTGCGGCTTAGTTCGTCGTAAGCCTGTTGACGCTCGGCTTCAGCCAACGTGCGTCGCACATCGGCGCGGCAGAGTAAGCCGGCTGTCCAACTCGTGATGGTTGTAAATACGCCAATCGTCAGCAGCACAAAAAGCGAAAGGCGAAACTCAACATCGTAAAAACCAGCTTGCTGGCCTTTAAGACACAACCAGCCCAGCAAAGCAGGCACCGCGATAGCTGCTGGCACCAAACGCCGCGCTGTAAGATTACCGGTGCCCACACCGGTCAAAGTCGCCATCGGGCCGCGTTGCGGGCGCGCCATCAAGATGCCGCCCACCAAAAGCAAAAACGTCAGCGCGGTGTGCAGCGCCATCGGAATATAAGTCCCGATGCCATAAAATGAACGCGTGCCATAAGCGTAGCCAATCAAGGCCAAAAGCGAGGCCATTGCCGCGCCGAAGGCACAAAACTGGGCCGGAAAATAACCGCGTTTTGTGCGTTGATCAAGCAAAAAAAGCGCGGCTCCGGTTAGCAAAAAGCAAATTGCCGTATTGGGCGCCATGCGGTTGGGCTGGCCGGTTACGTCATCTTCCAAACGCGAGGCAAATAAGAGCCTGTCCACGCTCATATCCATATGCAAACCCAGCGAAATCAGCTTCGAAAAAGCAACGCCCATCACCAATAAAACGCCCAATCGCGCCAGTATTAAGAAGCGCGTTTCACTTTCGGCGCGTTGCCCCAATAACGAAACGCCGCACAGCGCAAAGCACACCGCAGTGACGGGGTTCATCGCCACCAGAGTTGGCACGATGCGCTTTAGCAATTCCACGTTGAGCAGCCAGCCCAGCAGCACCAAGGCTGCAATAAGCAAGGCGCCAAAACTGGCAACAACAGGAAGGCGATAAACGAACCTGGCCAAGATAGATTTCATGAGCGTAAATATTACGACGCTGCGACATAATGCAACATAAAGAGATTGTAACTCTTTATCGTCCAAAAGCCCCACTGTTTTGGTCAAGCGTGAAAGAAAAGCGGCGCATTGTGAAATGTGCCGCCTTTTGGTCGAAGTATAAAAAAATCAGATTAGGGAGAGGTTTCTGTTGGCTGCCACCAAGTGCCACTCATGGCATGAGGAACGGCGCAGGTCAGGCCGGGATCGGCATTGGAAATCCATTTGACATGGCCATCGGTAAAAGTCATGTTCATCCCGTTGACGTGACGTGTCGGATCGGGGTCGAAACGCACATCCGTAAAATTCTTATTCCATGGCTGCGAGCGATCTACCGATTTAATTGTTTCGTTGAGCAAACAGGTGCGCGCGGGATAAATAATATCGGGTAAGGCGAAAATGTGTATGCCCGATAACCACACACTGTAGCCATAATGCCAACCGGCGCGGTGCGCATTGGGACAAGCCTGACTCTGACCGCTTTTCAAGTAAGGAGCGATATCCGTTGACCAAGCGCGAATGGGCGGCCCCGCGCTGTAAGCGCGCGGCAAACTTTCATCGAAATCCTGCGCATATTGCAAAAAAGCAAGGCCCATCTGCTTGCAATTATTGATGCAACTCGCGTTTCGCGCGTTTTCGCGGGCGCGGGCGATAATCGGAAACAAAATCGCTGCCAGAAGCCCTAAAACGGCCACAACGACCAGCAATTCCATCAAAGTAAAGCCCTGCGTGAAGACGAAAATTCTGCCAGATAAGGGGCGTTTGTTAAAAATAAAAGGGACACGACACATTGTAAATCTCCAATAGACAAACGCCCTTGTGTCTTGTTAGTATTGGGCGGCATTAATGTAAGCGTAGTATGACCCAAGTTACAGTGACATTGCGAGTTTTATAGTGCCTCGCGTCTTGTGCGTGACAAAACATCCACGTTCAGAAAAACCTTAATAGAAACTTAGAATCGCTAATTTTATGAAGCGTTCTTTGTTCTTGGTGTGTGTCAGCGCGTTCCTTAGCGGAAATTGCGATGACGAACGCGCTGACGCGTCCACTCCGAGCGGACAAACTATCTTTTATAAAGCAACTCTTTTCAGACTGTTTCTAAGATTAATTGTCTCAACCAACGGGTCACTAAATAGTTGTGCCGCAAGATTGCCATTCACTTCGTAATTTAATCGTAACCGTGGCCGCCTTCGCGCGCCAAATTGGTAAATCGCGCGAAATCGGGCTGAAAACCGAGGCGAATGGTGCCTACCGGCCCGTTGCGTTGCTTGCCGATGATAATTTCGGCGATGCCTTCATCGGGATCAGGCTCGGCAGAAACCGGCTGCTCGCCTTTTTTATACATTTTTTGCTTGTAATAACTGGGACGATAAATAAAGCCCACCAAATCCGCTTCGGCTTCAATGCTCCCCGACTCGCGTAAGTCCGACAAAATGGGCCGCTTGTCTTCGCGTTGTTCAACAGCGCGCGATAGCTGCGAAAGTGCAATGAGCGGCACTTTGAGTTCGCGCGCCATGCTTTTGAAAGAGCGCGCGATTTCCGAGATTTCCTGCACGCGATTTTCGTTTTTGCCCGCGAAATGCGCCAGTTGCAGGTAATCCACCACGATAAGGCCCAAATTGCCATGTTCGGCCATCAAACGGCGCGCTTTGGCGCGCATTTCAAAGGTGCTGGCACCGGGCGTGTCGTCAATAAAAATCGGCGCCTGATACAAATTGTTGACAGCGTTGGTCACGCGATGCCAATCGGAATCCTGCAAATAACCGCGCCGCAAATCGCGCGAGTTAATCATCGCTTCCGAACAAATCAGGCGCTGCACCAACTGTTCTTTCGACATTTCCAGCGAGAAAATCGCCACCGGCAAACGGTCGTGCAGTGCAATGTGATGCGCGATGTTCATCACAAGCGCGGTTTTTCCCATCGAAGGACGGGCAGCGATAATCAGCAAGTCGGTGGGTTGCAGGCCGGAAGTAATTTCGTCCAAATCGTAAAAGCCCGTTGAGATGCCGGTTGCTTCGCCTTTGCGCTGAAACTGGCGCTCAATTTGGTCGTAGGCGTGCATCAAAATCGGTTTTATCGGCGAAAAACCTTCTTTCATGCGCCGCGAACCGATTTCAAAGAGGCGTTTTTCGGATTTGTCAACTAATTCGTTGACATCATCCACTTCGCCATACGTCCAACCGGCGATTTCTTCTGTCGCGCGGATAATTTGGCGCAGCGTGCTTTTTTCGCCGACGGCTTTGGCGTAGGAATCCACATTCGCCGAACTGGGACAGGCTTCGATTAACGCAGTTAAATACGCCGCTCCGCCCACGTCGTCCAACTGATTGCGGCGACGCAATTCTTCGACGATGGTAATAAGGTCAACCGGCTCGCCGCGATCAAAAAGCGTGAGCAGCGCGTTGAAAATCTTGCGGTGAATTTCGCGGTAAAAGTCGTCAGCGTTGAGAATTTCGACCACGCGGGCGATGGCATCTCTGTCCATCAGCATGGCGCCGAGCGTGGATTGCTCGCCTTCTAAGGTTTGCGGCGTGAGTCGTTCGCGCGAGACGGGCCGATTGCTGTGCGCGTCGCGTTGGGGGAAGGGAATGACAGATGCGTTGTTCAATTAACTTCCTCCTGAGAGCATTTCATGGTGTGGTGTAAGCGACGATTCAGCAACGATGCAGCAAACAGATAGAATTTAACCCGCTTTGGCCCGCTTGCAAACTCCCGACAAGCGAAATCCGTTTTGCGTGGTAATGGCCCGTTCTCAATGGGATTGCTTATTTTAACCAGACATTAAGCGTGCGCCGAGAGGCTACGCCGAAAAATTCGCTCCACTCGCTTATGAGCAAATTCTGAAAAAATGAAGTTTTCCCTAATGTTATCCATAGGATTTTCAGGTTAGGTCGCTTTGAAACACCTTGAGGTCAGGAAAACGCACGGCGGTTAGCACACCACAAGAAATCGTATCTAATCCGAAAGTATTGTTTTGAATGCACGGCCACGGATGACCAAATTCATCAATGACGGCATTGTCCCAATGCCCATAAGCGATAGGTTCTACGCCGTAGTAATCAGCGGGAAAACCACGCGCTCCCCAAATGAGGCGCTCTGTTTTTTGCGATTCAACTGCACCTCCGCCGGGATCAAGGCCACCGTGAGTGCAAACGACTTCGGCAGCGCGATAGTGAGGCTGTAAATCCTTAAAGAAATTCTGATGCGAGGTAGGCATGGCCTCAAAAAAGAGACCGTAAGACAAAGGAATTGCTTCAAAGAGTAACCGTTCACCAAGACTGCGAATTTCTTCCTCAATGCGCGTGGCGACCTGCACGGAATAACTGGCGATTGTGGACAAACCTTCCATGCTCAACAGCCATGAATGGCGGGTGTAATCATGTTTGGTGCGCAGTAGCCATTGTTCGTGATTGCCCATTAATGTGACAACCTCAAAGTGCGCATTTTCGCGCAGGCGCACAAGATACTCAATGCAACCGCGACTCTCCGGCCCGCGATCAATGTAATCTCCTAAAAAAACTAATGTGTCGTTACTGCAAAGTTCAGGCGCGATCTTTTTTATGAGAGAGCGCAGTTCGTTTAAATGACCATGTATGTCGCCAACCGCGATTGTTGCCATAATTTCCACCGACTGTTTAATGTAAATACAAACCGGCGGTTTTGAGTTTTTCTTTGTCGCCATCCACGATATTTCCTTGCGCATCGGCGTTGAAACTCAAAGTCAAAAGCACATCATGGCGTTTGTCATTAAAAACCAGTTTGAAAATGAAAGTTTTGAAGCCGGGCTTGTTTAATTCGCCCATATAAACCGCGCGGTAGCTTGTTGCCATGCGCTCGCCGAGCGATTCGTGCATTTGCTTGAACAAGATTTCGTCCACATTGGCGCGAAAAACCAGCGTCAAGCCAGCCACGAAACGGTTGTAATCGGCGTTTTCGATGGCTAAAAGCAACTCGGTTAGCGACTCTTGCACCTTGGCGTCGGGCAGTTTCAAATCGAGAACTTCGATTTTCGGAGGCAAAGTGCGCGCGGCGCGTGGCGGCTGCGCCAAAACGTGCGCGACGACCAAGAAAAGTAAGAGTGCGGCGCCAAAAAGTGCTTTTTTCATAGGTTTTCGTTTTTAGTAGAACGCCAATTGCGCAAATTGGACGACCATTTTCGCAAATTTTTTGATTAGATAACCCAACTTGCTATCTATTTTACGCTAAATTTTCACGGTTTTGTCCAAAACCGCGCCCCAAATGGGAATTGGGAGACCGAACTTGGCGATTGGGGCGCGGAACATGAGAAGTTCGGCCCCGAACTCGGCAATTGGGGCGCGGAACATGAGAAGTTCGGCCTCCCAATTCCCCTGTGGGGTGCCGAACTTACCGTTTGGGAAGCCCCATTTGCCATGCGCCACGCAGAAGTTGGGATTTCCCAGACGGCAACGGTGAATCAGGAAGCCCCTTTTGGCAAAGAGAACGCACGCAACGCCGCAAACAAACGGCCCGACTCCAAGGCGTGTATGGCGTGTATTGAATCGTTCGGCAGGACGGCTACTGAGAGTTGGACTCTTGGCTTAACTCCCACCAAATGGGTGACAACTTGGGTTAGACAGGAAAACATTCATCCAAAAATTTTCGTAAATTTGCGCGGTTTTGCGTAAGTTGCGTTCTATTCAATGGATTTTGAAGCCGTCCATTTTGCCGTTTTTCCAACCGATTTCGCCCAGCCATTCGTCGCCTTTGTCGGCAAAAACCAATTTCCACATATAAACGGTGTAGTTTTCACGTTTGATGTCGCCAAAATAGGTGACGTTGTAGCCGTTTTGCAAACGCGGGGCGCGTTCTTTGACGATATTTTCGAACCACTCTTTTTTGAGGCCCGCTTTGAAATTTTCGGTGCCCAACAGCGCGAAATTGGCGACATCATCGGATTCTTGGGGTTCGAGAGCACCCTAAAGGTCTTCTTGCACCGCTTTTTCCGGCAAAACGCCGGGCGCCGCTTCGATTTTCGGCGCCGCATGAGGCCCGCGCGGTGGCTGCGCGAAGCAAACGGAACAAATCGTCCAAATCAACAGAAAAACAAAGCGAATTTTCATCACGCTCACCTGCTAACCACTCACTACATTTTCCATTTTCACCACTTCAAAATCGCGGCCTTTGAGGCGTTTGAGAGTGTTTAAATCGTCGTCGTTCCACAGCGGGCTGCTGGCACCGGAAACAAACCAATCGCTGCCGTTGTCGGCCAAAATCATCCCATATTTTTTGAGGGCGCGCAAAATGACTTGCATTGGCGGCGCGAATTTCGAGATGTCGTAATCGGCTTTCAAGCGCACACGCATTCCCATCGGCGGCAAATTTGGGTCTTTGCTTTCGCTGGCCCAGTGACGCGCCGGAAAAACATAAGAGCGACGCGTTTTTTTGCAAGTGAAACGCAAGGCGTGGCGGATTTCTTTCGTTTCAAAAACTTCATCGGCGCGCACCAAACCCGGAAAAATCGGCAATCCGGCGGCATCGGCGCTTGTCCAACCGGCGGGACGCATAGCATTGCTTTTTAAATCGAAAATCGCGCCCGAACCGGCGCTCCATTGATTGTCTTTGAAGCGCGTTGAAAACAATTCGTAAAGTTTCCAATTGTCGCGGTCAACCATCAAAATATGGCGGTCACCATCGGATTCATCTCCACCTTCAATCGGCGGATTCGCGGGAATTGGATACGGCTCATTATCGCTTTCATCGGCGTATTGAAATTGCACCGGCACTTTGGCCTGCGCGCCGGAAACGGTCACATACGGAATGCCGTAATGCGGATTGTTGCCCCAATCGGGATGAAACGATTTGCCCTCGCCAATCGAAGCCACATAGTGCGCGGAATTCGCATCAATTGGCAAATGATCAATCGGCGTATTCCACGCGTTGTCATCGGGAAAAGGCCGCCAGCCGTGAAAACTGGCATTAACGCCCAGATCGGGCTTGATTTTTTCGTTGGGCGCGGCCTGCGAGAGCGCGATGCAAATGCCCACAGCGGCCACAGAAAATAAAACGCGTTTCATAAATATGCCTTAATCTCACTCTGGCTCGGCGCTGCCTTCTAAAATTAGACCGCGCGTGGCGGGGAACTTTTCATACCACAGCGCCAAAACTTCGCGCAGATGGTCGGCGTAGCGAAAATGGGCGCCAGTTCCCGTTCGCAATTCCGCTTCGTAGATGAATTTGTCCGCTGTGGTGGTGTGTTCAAAAGGCAACTGCGTGCCCAGCAAAAACCAGTAAACATAAGACGGCTCGCCTTCGCGCAAAAGTTGCAAAGCGCGCTGGCTAAAGCGCTGCCCGATGCTTTCTAAACCTTGCAAAGTTACGCGTGCGATTTTTTCGTTTTCAGGACATTGGTCAAGCGCCGCATAAAAGCCCTGTGGCACCAGCGGGCACCATTTGGTGCCGGTGCGATGCCGATTCAAATCGCGGATTTCGGCCAAGCCAACTGCCTGCCAGCCAAAGCGCACCGCTGTGCGCCGCAATTGCGCGCCCATCCACGCGTAACGGTTGTCATGAAATTTTAAGTCGGACGAAAAATCGCCCGCCTCAGAGGGCGCAAAAACCTCTAAAAACGCGCCGGAATCGGCTTCGGCAATCTCATTTACTTTCTCGGCTAAAGCGCGCGTTTGGGCGTCTTCGAGCGCCATGCCGTTTTGCATCGAATCTCTGGCGACGGCGTGTTTCAAAAGGCGCGGCGCGGCCAGTTCCAATTCCAATCGAATGGCTTCGCCGAGGTTTTGCGCTTCGCGTAGCGGATGCGACAAAAGGTGCTGGCACAAATTGACCCATGCGCGGGCCGACATCACCAGCATGACGTTGGTTGCCACCCCGACGGGCAGAAAATTGCGAGCGCGATCAAAGCCGTAATTGCGCCTCATGCGTGCCACGGCTTTGGCGGCTTTTTCGGATTCGTCTTCAAGCAGCGATTTCGGAATACGCGCCACATTCGGCTCGCGCGCCGCGATGCCTTCCCACACTTCAACGGCTTGTTCGTAAGCCGCAAACGCCGCTTCGTTCAAAGCGCGCCATTCGTCGTGCAGATTTCCGGGAATCCCCAAAACATCGGGCGCGATGACGTTATCAATGGCTAAACGAATATAACGCGTGGATGATTCCTGCCCACCCGCTGTCGGGCACAAAGTCCACACATGATACGCCAGCCATTGCGACAGGCCATCCATAAACATGGCAACCGGAGCCATGTCAGCTATGGATTGATGCCCGTAATCCATCATGCGAAATATAGAATCAACCGATTTATCGAGATTATCGGGGTCAATTTTCGATAGAATGGCTTGCAGACCTTCGTTGTTGCGCGAATAGCGCGCGCCACTGGCGGCGAGTAATTCCGGCGTGAGTGCGGGCCGCCCGGCAGCATCGGAAGCGGGCGTGGGGCGAAGGGCGACTTGAGTAACTTTCATCGGTGATCAGTGGGCAGTTTTCGGTGGTCAGTGTTCGCAGCAAAAGTAGAACGTGCTGCTTTGTCTACCACTAACCACTAACCACTGACCACTAACCACCAAAAATGAACCCCCTTTTGCAAATTTCTTACGAAATTATCCTGCCGATTTTTTTGCTGATTGGCATTGGTTACTTGGTGCAAAAACGTCTGGGCCTTGATTCAAAAACCCTGACGCGATTGAACTTTTGGATTTTCGTGCCCGCGTTTTTGTTTACGGGCATTTTGCATTCGACTATCAAAAACGATGAGCTTTTGAAAGTGTTTTTACACTTCGCGCTGCTTTTCGCCACGCAATTCGCCTTAGCGTGGTTTTTGGCGCCGCTTTTTGGCGCGAGTGACCGAATGCGTCGCGCTTTGACCTCTTCGGTTTTGTTTTACAATTCCGGCAATTATGGCGTGCCCGCCGCGCGTTTGGCCTTTGGCGGACTGGGCGAATCGCTACAAGCCATGATTATCATGATGCAAAACATCAGCAATTTCAGCATTGGCATTGCCTTGCACGCGGGCGGGCGCGAAGGCAGCAATTGGCGGCAAACACTCAAAGCGATTTTTCATCTGCCGATGATTTACACCTTAATCACGGCGTGGGTGTGGCGTTTAAGCGGCGCGCCGGTGCCTAAACCGCTGGACGAAGCATTGACATGGCTGCGTCAAGGCTTGGTGCCGATTGCCCTGGTGACTTTGGGCGCGCAAATGGCCTCACTCAAATCGCATCGCCTTGGTCTGCCTCTTTTTGGAGCGCTATTTCTGCGCTTATGCATAGGCCCCGCTTTGGGTTGGCTTTATGTTTTGCTGCTGGGTTTCAAAGGCGAATTGGCGCAAGCCGTCGTCGTTTCGGCCAGTTTTCCCACAGCGGTCAACTCGGCGCTTTTGGCGATGGAATACGACAACGAACCCGATTTCGCCGCTTCTGTGGTGTTTTATTCAACGCTCGCCTCAGCGGTGACAGTTTCGGTTGTGATTTATCTTGCGAAGAATTTTTTGTAAGGCCGATAATTCTGCATCCAGCCTCAATACGGGCCGCGAATGTGGTCGGCGACTTCATTTTCATAGAAAGCGCGCAATTTTTGATGCAGTTCCTTACTTAGCGGCGGCACATCGCTGACAGAAGCGTTCGATTGCACTTGCGCGTGGCTGCTGGCGCCGGGAATGACGGTGCTGATGGCCTTGAAATCTACAATCCAACGCAGCGCCATTTGCGCCATTGTCATGCCGGCAGGCACCATAGTTTTCAATTTATCGGAAAGCTCAACGCCTTTTTCAAAGGGCAAACCGGCGAAGGTTTCGCCAACGTTGAAAGCCTCGCCGTCGCGATTGAAATTGCGGTGATCGTCTGTGGCGAAATGGGTGTTGCTTTTAAACTTTCCTGACAGCAAACCGCTGGCTAATGGCACGCGCGCAATCAAGGCGACGCCTTTGGCTTGCGCTTCGTCGAACAGCGTCGTTATGGGCTTTTGCCGAAAAATATTAAAAATAATTTGCAGCGAAGCAAGGTCATCTTGCTGCAAGCAAAGGCGCGCTTCTTCCATTGATTCCACGCTGGCGCCGAAGCGTTGAATTTTGCCTTCGCTTTTTAAAGTGCGCAGATTTTCGAAGATTTCGCCTTGCCGCAAAACCTCGGTTGGCACACAATGCAATTGCGTTAAATCCAGCGATTCAACGCCCAAGCGCCGCAGCGAATTTTCGGTGTGCACTCGCATCGCGGGAAGCGTAAAATTCTCCGGCCAACCCGGATCGCCGCCGCGCCCCAGTTTGGTGGCAACAAAGACGTTTTCCGATGGTTTTTCGCGCAAAAAGCGGCCAATTAACGCTTCGCTGCGTCCGTTGCCATACACATCGGCGGTGTCGAAAAAATTCACGCCCTCGGCGAGAGCGGTTTGCAAAATTTCCAGCGATTCGTCTTCGCTGATTTCGCCCCACGAACCGCCAATTTGCCATGTGCCCAAACCCACTTCGGAAACGCTGCGCCCCGACTGTCCAAATGCTTTTTGTTTCATGATGATGTATTGAAGAGCGACTCCAATGCCGCGCTCATTTAAACTTTGCTCCATGAAAATCATGCTCCAAACGCTGTGTCGTTACAACCATTGGATGAACGAAAAACTTTATGAGGTCTGCGCTTCCATGCCCGATGAACTGCGTAAAGCAGACAAGGGCGCGTGGTTTCATTCGATGCATGGCACGCTCAATCATTTGCTGCTCGCTGACCGCGTGTGGCTGGGCCGTTTTACCGGCGAGCCTTTCGCGGCGCGCTCTTTGGATGAGGAACTTTACAGCGATTTTCAAACTTTGTGGCAAGAGCGCCGCAAAACCGACGAAGCTATTGCAAAATGGCTGGACGCTTTAAGCGACGAACAACTTTTAGCGCACTTTTCGTATTGGACGATGACCAATCCGCAGCAAATCACACAGCCTTTATGGGAAGCCACGCTGCATTTGTTCAATCATCAAACGCACCATCGCGGCCAACTCACCACGCTGATGGAACAGTCCGGTTACGATTCGGGCGTGACCGATTTACTTTGGATGTTGCGCGAGGAAAAATGAGCGACAATAAAAGCATGACACACATGACAAAGCGCACTTTGGGCCGCACGGGGCTGGATGTTTCGATTTTAGGTGTCGGCGGTCATACCTATCCCATCGGCGATGGGCCGAATGACTTTTGCAATTACGAAAAGCGGGCGCAGCTTATCGCGCATTTGGTGGAAACGGGCGTCAATTATTTCGATACGACATGGCTCAACGAAGTGGAATTGTTGGCCGATTCGCTGCGCCGCGCCAATATCCAATCAACTTCTCAAAAACCGCAACACGTTTCGCTGCAATATGTGGATGGAATTTCCGAGTCCCGCTGGCGGCAAAATTTGCGCGGCGAAGTGGAAAATCGCTTGCGCGTTATGAATTATGACCGCGCACCGCTTTTTATCATGGGCGTGGGCAACAACAAGCCGCCGCTTGCAGAAATCAGGTCCGCTGTCGAAGCCTTACACGCTTTGAAAGAAGAAGGTCTGATTCAAAACATCGGCGTTAGCTGTCACGAATTAACGGCTTTTGAAAATCTGGCGCACGTCATTGAAGAAACCGATTTGCTGGATTACATGATGATCCGCTACAACTGGAAATTCCAGCAGGCAGCAGAGAAATTATTTCCCGTAGCGAAAGCGCATAATGTGGGCGTAGTGGCGATGAAAGTTTTCTGTTGGGACTGTGGCCCCGATAACTGGGGACGGCGCATCAGCGTGTTTGAACCGATTGAAGAAGCAGCCCACCATCAAAATTTGCCAGATTTAAACGCCGCGCAGCGCTCATGGCTTTGGTGCGTGCAAAACGCGCCTTGTGCTACCAGTGTGCCGGCCATTAATGCGCGTTGGGAAGCCGATCAGTTGTTGGAAGCCGTGCCATCGCTTGGCGCGGATGTGACAACAAGTGATTTTAATAAATACATCAACCGGCTTTATGATAGTCAGGCGCTGAAAGAATTGGCTGGACGCGCCGAAAGCGCCGCTGTGCGCGAACGCGCGGCGGCTTTGATGCGCTGATTAACTCCGTTTGCTTTGCCCCAACATGAACCAAACTCTTCTTGAAGCCACCATCATCATGGTCGTCGGATTTATCGGTTGTTTCATGCCGTTTTTGCCCGGCCCGCCGATTGTGTGGCTGGGCGCGCTGTATTACGGCTGGAAAACCAATTTCGCTGAATTTGGCTGGCCAACGCTGCTTTTGATGCTGATTTTTGCCCTTATTGGTAGCACAGCAGATGTGTGGCTGAGTTATTTTGGCGCCCGCAAAAGCGGTGCTTCGGTGTGGAGTTCGCTTGCGGCTACTATTGGCGGCATTATTGGATTGCTCGTTTTTAGTTTGCCCGGTTTGATTATCGGTTCGTTCGCCGCCATTGCGCTGGTGGAATTTCAAATTCACAAGGACTGGGACAAAGTTCTCAAAGCCGGTTTGGGTTATCTCGCGGGCTATCTGCTTTCGATGGTTGTCCAAGTTATCTCCTGCATCGCTATCGTTGTCGCTTTTATTTTGGCGCTGCGTTTATGATTATGAAATTCTTCGCTCTGCTCTTTTCGCTCGCTTTGCTTCAATCATCTTTCGCTCTGACTGCGCGCGTTGAAACGACCAATGGCGTGCCGCGCATTTTGATCAATGGCAAGCCGGCACGCGCCCGTATGTTTTGGGGTGGGCCGGGTTCAACTCCGCTGAAAATCGGCGCGGGGCGTGAAGAACGTTTTGAATTTGTCGCTTCGGACAGCGCCGCTAACGGCACCATGCATTTTCGCTTCGGTCAAACGCCGGGTGAAATTATTGTGGATGATATTCGCGTTTTCGATCTAACCGATAACCGCGAAATTTTAACGAGCGATTTTGAAAACGGCGCGGATAGTTTCAGCAAAGGCTGGAATATCTGGCCGCCGCCCACGCAAAATAATGTCGGCACCATCGAGGTTGTGCCGGGGGCGGGGCGCGATAAATCTGCCGCTTTGCGCATTCAATTAAAAGCGCCCGCCAATGGGACTTGGCCGGATTTTCATATTTATCACAACGCCGATTTGCCGCTGGTCGAAAACCATCGTTATCGAGTCAGCTTTTGGGCGCAAGCTACGCCCGCGCGCGATTTAATCGTCGCGTTTTATCGGCCCGGCACCAGTTACACGCATTTGGGCGGACCAAAAGGCGCTTATCAAAATCAAATTCAATTGGCGGCGCAGGCGGGCATCAATTTCGTAAGTTTTCCGGTTGGCTTGCCGTGGCCCGAACCGGGCCAAAACGCCGATTGGAACAGCGTGGATGTGGCGTGCCGTCAGGTATTAAAAGCCAACCCGAATGCGCTTCTCATTCCGCGCATTCCGATGGACCCGCCATCGTGGTGGTGCCAAACGAACCCGACGGATGTGATGCAATGGGAAGACGGCGCGCATGGCGACTTTGCTGTGCCCGCTTCGCTGCTTTACCGGCGCGAGGCAGCAGCACGTTTGACGGCTTTAATCGAACATCTCGAAGCCACTTTTGGCGATCACGTCGCAGGTTATCATCCCGGCGGGCAAAACACGGCGGAATGGTTTTACGAAGGCACTTGGAAGCAATCGCTCAACGGCTATGCGCCCGCCGATTTAACGGCGTGGCGCGCGTGGCTCCATCAAAAATACGTTAGTGATGCCGCCTTGCAAAACGCGTGGCACAAAACCGAAATTACACGCCTTGCAGCACCAGTTCCCACACCGCAAGAGCGCCACGCCGCGCCCAATGGCATTTTGCGCGACCCACAAACGGAGCAGCATTTAATTGACTGGGCGCAGTTTCAGCAGGAAGCGATGGCCGATTGCGTTCTGGATTTAGCGCACGCGGCACGCATGGCATCGCGCGGGCGCAAATTGGTGTTGTTTTTTTATGGCTACAGTTTTGAATTTGCGCCTGTGCAAAACGGCCCGGCGACTTCGGGACACTACGCCTTGCGCCGCGTTTTAAACAGCCCCAACATTGATATTTTATGCTCACCGATTTCCTATTTTGACCGCGCTTTAGGTGGCAGCGCGCCAACTATGACGCCTGCGGAAAGCATCGCTTTGGCAGGCAAACTCTATCTGCGCGAAGACGACACGCACACTTATTTGGCGAGCGGCGATCAGCCCGGCTCGACAGATCACGTTGCCACCATCGAAGAAACCAATGCCGAACTCTCGCGCAACGTGGCACAAGAAGCGACGCGTAATTTCGCGTCGTGGTGGATGGATTTAGGCTCCAGCGGCTGGTTCAACGATGCGCGAATGTGGCAACAAATGCAGCGCCTTAACGCAATAGATGAAGCGTTTTTGCAAAGCCCGACGCCGTTCACACCCGAAGTCGCCGCTGTCGTTGACGAACGCGCTATGGCACGCGTCGCCCCCGGCGGCAATGCCGTCACCGGGCCGGGAATTTACGAAGCGCGCCGCGCTTTGGGGAGAATGGGCGCGCCTTATGGTCAGTATTTGTTGGATGATGTTCTGGCCGGGCGCGTGAAGGCAAAACTTTATGTGTTTTTGAATGCGTGGGATTTATCGAACGATGAGCGCACCAAATTACAAAAAACTTTGCGAGGCGCCACGACCATTTGGCGCTCAACAGATGCGCCGCCTTTGACTTCTCAAGCGTTGCGAAGCGCGGCAAAACAAGCGGGCGTGCATCTTTTCACGCAAAGCGATTGCAATGTTTACGCGAACCGAAATTTTTTGGCGTTGCACGGCTCGCAAGATGAGCCAATCGAAGTAAATATCGGGCAAAAAAGCGAAATTGTCGATGTGCTAACGAACCAAAAAATCGCCGTCGGGCCGAAGTTTGTTTTGCCGCTGAAAAAGGGCGAAACGCGCGTTTTGAAGTATTGAATTTTTGTCGTTCTATAAAAAAGAGTTTTGGAGAATTATGCATCTCTTTCGCATCGTCACAATTGTCTGTTTTTTGCTTTGCCTTTGCGCCACTGTTTTCGCGCAAGAGTTGCCGCAGTTCGATTTTTCGCGGCTCGGATTCGTAAGCCAATGGAACGCGGCGCATGATATTTCTAAAATCGAAAGCGGCGCCGAAGGCATGGTCATTTCGATTGGCGGCAACGACCCGTATACCTTCGGCCCGCCGCGCGATTATCCTGCCAATGTGCCGCTGTGGCTGACGGTGCGTATGAAATCGGACACCGAAGGCGACACGCAAATTTTCTATTTTACCGATGGCCCGCGCGAAGAAAATTCGGTGCGTTTTACGGTGCCGCAAAATCAATGGACAGAAAAGCGCATCGCCGTGCCGCCTTTAGCAAAAGGCACGCGCCTGCGCCTTGACCCGCCGGGCACCAAAGGCCAAGCGACGATTGCGTTCATGCGTTTTTCGCCGCGCATTTTGCTGCAAGAACCAGCATGGCCGCGCCCGACAACGCCGGATGTTCAGCAAGGTGCTTATACACTGAAAAGCGGTAACTTAATAATCAAAAGCAATGCTCTATTTGGTCAGTTTACACTCGCAATCAATGGACAAGATATGGCGATAGGTCTAAATTGTCCGCAAATTGGCTACACAGTAAAAAATGGATTGCATTGGTTAGATTTTTCTCAAAAAAGGCACAACAAATGGAGTATGGAAACTGACGGCACTATAAGGATCAGACATTCAAAACAAGACGAAGATGGTGCTTATTGGGGCTGGACTCAAACTTTCAAAGCGGGCAAATTACAGGGCACGATTGAAGTGCATTCAGAGGTTACGGTTAGTCAAAACCGCGAAATTGTTTTCTTGCCGATGCTCACTATTTTGCCCGGCGTCGGTTCGTTTGGCGAAAAGAAAACGCAGGCGATTTTTCCCGGTTTGGAATATCTGGATAACGAGCCGAGCAGCAGCGAAGCCGATATTCGCGGGCCGCAATCGAAAAGACAAGTGTCAGATAGTGTAAAAAACACACTTCCGATGATGGCGGTGCAAAACGGCGAGAATTATATCGGTTTGGCGTGGCGAGAAGACGAAAAAAATCCCGACAAATTCAGTGCGCTTTTCGATTCGCCGGATCGCCTTTTCGGTTCGGGCGGGCACGTTATGGGCCTGCTTTTTCCCGGTTCGGACGGCGAAAATCGCGTCGAAGGCAGCCTTTTGCCGTATCAGGGCGAAACGCTCAAAGCTGGCGTGCCGCTGACGTTGAACGCTCTCATTTTCGGCGGGAAAGGTGACAGCGCCGTTGATGCCGTGAAGCAATTTGTGGCGTGGCACGGCTTGCCGAAAATTCCCGATGCGGGCACTTTTGAAAATTATAACGCGCTGGCCTCGGCGGGTTGGCTTGATTCCAAAATCCGCGAAGGAAATTTGTTTCGTCATGCGTTTTGGCCCGGTTTCGAGGCCAAAACTGCCGCTGATGCGCCACTTTTGATGGAATGGCTGGCGCAACAAAATTCGCCGCGCGCTGGGGAACTAAAAACCGTCGCACAAAGCGCTTTGGCGCAAGTGAAACCGCAAGATTATAATGCCTCCAACGTTTCGCACGTCACTTATCCCGTGGCGGCGTTGGTTTATGGAGGCGTCGAACAAAACGCCGCGCGCGCCGCGCAAAATGCGCGTAATTTGTTGAAGCGTTTTGATGAAAACAACCGCGTGCTTTATCAAAAGCGGCCCGATGGCGGCGACTTGGGCACCACGCATTTCGCGCCCGATGCCAACGGTTTAACCGCGCAAGTTGTCGAGTCGCTTTTGGAAAACGCGTCATTTTCCGGCGAGCAGGATTTGATTGACGAAGGCCTCAAAAAACTGCGCGCTTTGGACAAATTTAGGAACACGGTGCCGCGCGGCGCGCAGACGTGGGAAGTGCCGCTACACACGCCGGATATTTTGGCTTCGGCGCATTTAGTAGCCGCTTACACGCGCGGCTACGAATTAACCGGCGAGGCGCACTTTTTGGAAATGGCGCGGCATTGGGCGTGGACGGGCGTGCCGTTTGTTTATTTGCGCAATCCGACAGATAAAAATGTCGGCGCGTATAGCACCATTGCCGTTTTGGGCGCGACGCAATGGGCCGCGCCGGTGTGGTTTGGTCAGCCTGTGCAATGGTGCGGTTTGGTTTACGCCGATGCGCTTTATCGCTTGGCGCCTTATGATCAAACT
Source organism: Abditibacteriaceae bacterium (assembly GCA_031372065.1). Lineage (GTDB taxonomy): Bacteria > Armatimonadota > Abditibacteriia > Abditibacteriales > Abditibacteriaceae > DASWNL01. The sequence continues at coordinate 27,465 of JANMKN010000219.1, forward strand.
GGCCCGTGGAAAACGTTGGCCGATGGCATCACAGCGGCGGGCATTCAACACACATGGAAGCAAAAAGACAAAGAGCGCGTGGGCCTTTTGCCCGATTATTATTTGCTGCGCCCACAAATGAGCAGCGGCCCCGCAATTAATCCCGGCACCATGCAGACCAATGCCGTGCGCTTGTTCAACAAACCGGCGCTCTATGATTTTCGTGTGCTAAGCCAAAGTGGTTTGCTCGTTCACGCGCCGGGCGCGATTAGCGAAGTCAAAGAAAGCAAAACCGGCGCGCAATTCAAAGTGATGGGCTGGACGGAAAAACCATATTTCGTTTTAATCAACGGCTTGAAAAGCACGCCACAAATCCGCATCAACAATCAAGCTGTGACATTAGCCGCGCCGCATCAATTCAACGCCGAAAAAGGCCGTTTGATCTTAAATTTGCAAGGTGCGCCGACGGTTGAAATTAGCACGAATTAAAAGCCCGCTCCTCGGCTAATTCGCGCTTTGGGTTTGCGCCTATCGGCCAAGGGCAAAAGTAAGATGCTGATTATCGGGGCTGCGATGAGAAAACTGTTGCATATTGCTTTCGGCGTTCTTAAAGGAGGGCCGAAAAATAAAAAAGACAAGAGGTCGTTTTACCCCTTGTCAACATAGTCTCTTGTTGGGCAGCAAGTCGAAGCATTCGAGATTGAGCCGCCGCAGTGAGCGAACCCACGAGCTTGAAGTTGCGGCTGAACCACGTGAGCGAGTTGACGCGGTTCCACATCCAGCTACGCCACCAACTCAGCGTTGAACAAGCTCAGCAAAGCTGAGCTTGACCTTCAATTTCTGCTCAAGACGCTCAGCGAGCAGAAGCCGCGCGCTTGCGGGCCAACGACCAAGCTCACCCGCCGCCGGAAGCGCAGAGACCGCAGCGAGGAACGAGCGTAGGGAACGAAGCTGTAGGCGGTCGGGTGCAGCGCCTTGTTGGGCCGCTTGTCTGACAATTTTGATTGCCATTGTATTGCTTACAGGGCGCGTCTTACGAATTACCCCAGGGTGGAAGCAGAAATACTAAAACAAACCCAACCAAAACTAAAATAACGCTAACCATTATCTCGACTTGATTGCCAGATGTTTTCCCACTTCGTTTTTTCAAATTGCTGTAGATAAAGAGACCAAGCACCAGCAAAACAGCCAAAACGAGATCTGCGGAAAACCAGACCTCGCTCCAAGTCATCAAACCCTGATTTGGAAAGAAAAATGGAAAGTGGAATGGGCTGAACATGATTGTGCTTGACCTAAGTTAAAAGTATCGCTACCAACAACGTATCGCGCAAGCGGCCCAACGACCAAGCTCACCCGCCGCCGGAAGCGCAGAGACCGCAGCGAGGAACGAGCGTAGGGAACGAAGCTGTAGGCGGTCGGGTGCAGCGCCTTGTTGGGCTGCTTGTAGAAATGTTTTGGAAGCGGTTTAACCCGCAGCAAAATCAACGTGCCATTTCACGACCTTCCATCGCCCCGCCTGTTTCTTGAGTTCAATGCTGCTTTGGGTAAGAGAATTCTCCCATTTAGAGTCACTCCCCACGAGACCCCATCCCTGAACGCGCCACTGAATGCGTTCATCGCTAAGAGACTTAAATTTAGTCAAGCTAATTCTTTCAACATCAACGCGGCGCTTTGGGTCGTGTGAGTGCCGCCACTTGCTTTCTGTCCAAGCTGGATACACATTGAAACCTTCACGACGAAAAGCGGTGATGAGTGCAGCCGGTGTGACTTCACGACGCGATTCGTCAAAAGCCTCTATGAAGATGGGGGATGTGCGTTTTCCTGATTTGCGAGCTTCGCGCATCTCGTAACGGTAATGGGAACTGGAACTACGGTAAAAGAGATAGTAGAAAGCATCTCTGCATGCTGCACGTTTCTCCCTGAGAGTAAGACGTGCGGATTTCTTTTCCGCAACTGATGTCGCTGTGGAGAATGATAAAAGAATTGCACAAATGCAAAATAATCTCATGCTTCCCAATTGTATCATTATTCCTTTTGCTCCGCATCCAAGCCGCGCGCAGCCGCCCAACGACCAAGCTCACCCGCCGCCGGAAGCCGGAGCGCAGTGGAGCGAGGCACGAGCGGAACGGAGCGCAGGCTGTAGGCGGTCGGGTGCAGCGCCTTGTTCTGTCGCTTGTTGACTCATTTCGGCAACTCGTCTGCCGAGCCTAGAAAGGCTGGCCCACAATCCGGCGGCAAGCAACTTACGATGTAATCTACTATCACGGAAGCGTTTCCTCTCGCGAGTGTTTTGCCATTGTCATCCTGAACTTCGTATTGTGATTCAGCGCCATTCGACACATCATCTGGACGGCTGGCAGGAATGATAAACGGGCAAGGAACCAAAAATGGATAGCCAGTGCATTGACTAAAACCCAAACGGTTCATGCTGGTAAAAGGCATTAGCTTTCCCAAAATGGGGTGAGAATGAGCCGTCTGCACCACTGATGCGAGAACTGAGAAGAATTTATCTTCAACTACTGTTTTGTGAAGTCTCTCCCACTTTTGTTCGACATAAACTGCTGCGCCAGCAACGTAAGCATCGGCGGCTTCGGAAAACTCTACAAACGGAAATTGTTGTTTCAATTGACGTGGCGCGGTGTTTTGCCCTATCCAAGCATCCAACAGTTTCGCCGCCTCTTCCGGCGAGGAAGTATTGACGTGTCCGAGACAGACGCCCCTGTCCCAAAAGTCCAAGAGAAAAAGCCGTTCCATTACAGCCACTGTCGGCTGTGACATTCGGGTTTCACTTCGCACAAAAGCCCAACAGCTACATTGTCCATCCGTTGTTGTATCTTTACCATCAACTTTTAGCGTGGAGCCTATTGCATCAAGGTGAAGTTGCAGCAGTTTTCGCAGACTGCCTTGTTCTTTCAAATCAGGATAGCGCAGATTTACGAACTTATTGTTGCTTGTTAAATCGTGGTATTCATCTAATGAATCGCTCATTTTGTCACCCTTGCTTAGTCTCGCTTTCAGCAAAGCCGCGCGCAAGCGACAGAACGACTGAGTTCACCCGCCCCGCAAGGAGCCTGCGACTGTAGGGGTCGGGTGCAACGATTTGTTAGGCGGCGGTTGATGCCTTTTTCCTTCTGTTCACGTAGGACACATAGGCGTGCTTTGGCACCCAGTCTCGCCACGCATCATAAAAAACTTTTTCATGTTCAATGATAGTCGCGCGTTCGTCCTCTTTCAGAAGGTGGTCAACTGATGAGTTATGATGAATTTGTTCAAGCACGTCCTCGCTTATTGCCCTCACTTCCGCCTCCTGCCAAGTTTTGCGACGCCGCCTAACGATTAAGCTCACCCGCCGCCGGAAGCGCCAGAGTGAAGCGAGGAACGAGCGAAACGGCGGCGCTGTAGGCGGTCGGGTGCAGCGCCTTGTTAGCCTGCTGTTGGGGACTTGCAGATGCGGCTTTGATGTTGAGCCGCTATCATTTTGATGCTCTGCCCTCTTCCTGCGAAACGATGAACTCGTCTAATTCATCCCATCGTTTATTATTCTCTGGCACATTGGCATTATCAAACTTCCAGCAACGGCTGAAAGTATCGCCAAGTTCCTTATTTCCACCTCGAACGAGTGCAGCCGTTTTCTCGAAGTATTCGTCAAAGTGGCATTCCAAAATATGCTCCAAGATGCAAGTCGCAATGGCTGTTCTTACATCCTCGTTTTCACTTGAACCCCACTTGACCACCAGCGGCCAAATTACCTCCGGCGCGTGTTCACAATGACCATGTTCACCCAATGCGATGACCGCTTGCCAACGTGTGTGTTCGTCTGGCGAACCTATCTCCTTATCTATTTTCTCCAAGTCAAGTGAGATCATATTTTGAGTATGACACACAGCAAAGTATCGCGCAGCAGGCTAACGCCAAGCTCAGCCGCCGCCGCAGGTAGCGACCAAGCTAAAATTACCCGACACGCTTTAATTTGCCAGAGCTTCGGCGGTCGGTTGCAGCGCCTTGTTAGACGGCGGTTGGTGACTTTTGCATCCAGTCCGAGAATTGA
>JANMKN010000226.1:0-5763 GCA_031372065.1 Abditibacteriaceae bacterium
TACGAATGCCCGGCGCAAGCGGGCGTTTTGCACATCATCGAAAATGCTTATTTCGCCGAGGTGATAAATGCGAATGGCGCGCCTATTTCTGAAGGCGAAATCGGCGAACTCGTGCTGACCAATTTAGTGCGCGATGGAATGCCGCTCTTGCGTTATCGCACCGGCGACTTGGTGCAGGCCAAAACTGCGCAATGCGCTTGTGGGCGTTATGAAATCTCTTTAATCGGCGGCATTTTAGGCCGCGCCGACGATATGATAATCGTGCGCGGCGTCAACATTTTTCCCGGCGCCATTGACGAAGTGGTGCGAAAATTTGCGGATGTGGTCGAATATTGCGTCGAAGTGGACGCGCGCTGTGCCCTGCCCGAATTACGCTTGAAAATTGAGGCCCCGTCAACTGTTGCATTGCCCCTCGAAGACGCCCTGCGCGCCGCGTTTGCCTTGCGCATTCCCGTGGAAATCGCGCCTCCAAACAGCCTGCCACGCTTTGAAATGAAAGCCAAACGGTGGGTGAAAATTTAGATACATGATGCTGGATACTTAATGCTGGATGGTTCCAAGCATCCAGCCTCCAAACCATGCTTGAACTCAAAAACGTTTCCAAAAACTACAACCATGTGCCGGTTTTGCGCTCAGTGAATTTACAACTTGCCGCAGGGGAGGCGTGCGCTATCACCGGGCCATCGGGCTGCGGAAAAAGCACGCTGCTCAACCTCATTGGCGCGCTCGATAAACCCGATTCGGGCCAAGTCATTTTGAACGGGCGCGACCTTTCGCAACTGTGCGACAATGAATTAGCGGGTGTGCGCAATCGAGAAATCGGCTTCGTGTTTCAGTTACACCATCTCTTGCCGCAATGCACCGCGCTGGAAAATGTTTTGCTGCCACTTTTGGCGCGTGGCACCATTGCCAACGAATCGCAAGAACGCGCACTCGCTTTGCTCGAACGGGTAGGCTTGAGCGAACGCGCCCATCATTTCCCCGGCCAATTGTCGGGCGGCGAACGGCAACGCGTGGCAACGGTGCGCTCCTTGATAAATCAACCAAAATTGCTGCTCGCTGACGAACCAACCGGTGCCTTGGACGAAAAATCCGCCGCTAATTTAGCGCAGTTATTGCTCGAACTCAACCGTGAAGAAGGCGTAGCCTTAGTCGTCGTCACCCACGCGCCCGCTTTCGCGTCGCTTTTGCCCTTGCGCTACGAATTGCACGAAGGCGCGCTGCTAAAGGCAGGCAGTTCGCCGCCTGCATAGATAAACGTGACTGCCTTCGCAGACAATTTATAGCTGATAGACCTGCGCTATTATTTCCTCTTGATTTTAATCAAGAGGAAATCTTTTTCACACTCGGTTTATTTCATCTGCCGTATTTATTTGCCGTTTTCGATGGTTTATTTTAGATTCCTGTTGATTTGTTTCGCCTGAATCAAGGTTGGAAAACGCCATTCGCCCCAATGCTTGCGTGATTGGCGCAAAAGCATGGAATCTCACTCCCCATCATGGAGCCAAGCCTCAACACTCAACACTCAACAGCGATACGGGCAATTCCAACGCAAATACCAATGATTTGGCTCTGGCGCGTGATATCGGGCAGTTGCGTCGTGAGTTGGAGGCCATGACTCGCCAACGTGACATTTTAAAAAGGCTATTTCTATTTAACCCGCGTGCAGCGATTGATGAAAAGGAATGATTTGTGCCTCGTCAAAAGCGCCGTGTTCGTGTGCGCACCACAACAGGGAAAGATCACTTTTAACTCTCACATAATTCTGTCCATTATATATCTGGTTCTTCCGTTTTCGAGGTGCAACTCATGCGTGTGAAAATCAGGGCAATGGGCTTCTTGCCGACTGTTTTGTTGCATTCCATTACAGAAGACCAACTGAAGCATATCAAATGCTGTTTTGCTTGCGGATGCGCCCGTTTTCGAGGTGCAACTCATGTGTGAGAAAATCAGGAAAATCGGCTTCATGGTGCGAGACGAAAACGAAATGTGTGCCCTGCGCCACCAATTCTTCAAAGCGTGCCGTGAAAAAGTCGCGCGCGGCTTCGTCGAGGCCGTCAAATGGCTCGTCCAGCAGCAAAATTTTTGGTTGATGCACAAGGGCACGCGCTAATAAAATTTTGCGGCCTTCGCCGGTGGACAAACCTTGAAATGGACGTTCGGCTAAAGGTGCAATTTGCAGCCAATCTAATAGCTCATTCACCCGCGCTTTTTGTTCGTCGCTGATGCGTTCAATTAGGCCCAAGCCGACGCTTTGGAAAAAGCCCGATGCAACCGCTTCTTGTGCGGTAACGTGCTCATGATATTTCGCTTGAAATTCGTGCGAGAGCAAGCTAATTTTCTCTTTCAGTTTCCACAATCCTTCAAAAGTCGTTTTGCCAAAGCGGTGGACTGTGCCGCCGCGCACGGGCCACAAATCGCCCGTAAGAATTTTTAAAAACGTGCTTTTTCCTGACCCGTTGGCCCCCAAAACCGCCCAGTGCTGGCCGGGCCGCATTTCCCAATTAATGTTGTGCAAAATCGGTTTTTCATCGAGGATCACATCGGCGTTTTTTACGCGTAACAAATAGGGAGGCAGGAGGCAGGAGGCAGAAAGCTGAGTAACGATGACAGGTTTTGATTTTGTGGCTAACCGACCACTGCTCACTGCCCACTGCCCACTGACTACTTTGCCGCCATGTAAATGCAAAACATTTTTCAAGCAGGGAACGACTTCCTCGCGACGATGCGTGCTGCAAATCAGTTGTGTGCCGTTGCTGGCTAAAGTTTCGATAAAGTCCAGCATGGCGTGGCGCGAAAAGGCATCAAGTCCGGCGCAGAATTCGTCGAGGATTAAAATTTTCGGTTGCGAGAGCAAGGCGCGAGCGATAAGCAAGCGGCGCAGTTCGCCTTGTGAAACTTGCTGAATGCTCACATCCAGCAAGCCGCTCAAATTCAGATGCAGCGCAAGGTTTTCGGCTTGAGTTTTTTGTGCATCCGTTGGGTTTTGATGCAGAAGTTCGCTGCCGAAAAAGCCGGTGTGTAGTAAATCACGACCACTAAGTGGCCATTCTTGGCGCCAGTATTTGGCTTGATGCTCGAAAGAAATCAAAGCGATGTTTTCCTTGGCACGAAACGGACTAAAGGTTTTTTCTCCGTCGAATTGATAGGTGCGGCTGCCAAAATTGTGATCCGGCCACAAATCGCCGCGCACGATTTTTAAAAGCGTGCTTTTTCCAGCACCGTTGCCACCCAAAACGGCCCAGTTTTCGTTTGCGCGAATCGTCCACGAAATATCGTCTAAAATCGGCGTTTTTTCGCGCGTGACGCGGATGTTTTGTAAGTCAATGAGAAATTCGGACACGAAAATAATTTAACTAAATCAGGCAAAACGAAACGGCCCGCGAAAATTTATGTTTCGCGGGCCGTTTTTGCAACTACTACTTTTACGCCGATGAAGCTTCGGCATACGCGTCTTCACCGTGCAGCGAAAGGTCAAGGCCACGGTCTTCGGCTTCTTCTGAAGCGCGCAAGCCCATAACTGCTTTCAGCACTGAGCAAAGAATAAAGCTGACAACGAACGTGTAAATGGCTACCGTAGCAGTTACTTTGAATTGGGTAAGAACCAAACCAAAGCCACCGCCAGCCAGAGGGCCATCTACCATCGCGCTGTTGATGCCGGCAGTTTTGGCGGCGGTGTTGGAAAAGACGCCAGTCAGAATGGCGCCGGTAAATCCACCCACACCGTGAACAGCGAATGCGTCCAACGAATCGTCTAATTTGCTCTTGGCCCGCAATGTTGCCGACAGATAGCAAACAGCGGAAGTAATCATGCCCACAGCTAAGGCGCCCATTGGAGTCACATAGCCGCAAGCCGGTGTAATACCAACCAAGCCTGCAACAGCACCGGTGCCAGCGCCTAATGCAGTCATTTCCTTTTTGGTGATTTGATCAAGCAGCATCCAAGCCAACATCGCACCTGCGGCACCAAGCGTGGTGTTCACGAAGGCAATGGTCGCCATCGAGCCACTGGCAATGGCCGAGCCAGCGTTGAAGCCATACCAACCGAACCACAGCATTCCGACACCTAACAAGCACAGCGGCAAACTATGCGGCAGCATAGCTTGCTTGCCGTAACCTTTGCGGGGTCCCAACACCAGACACGCTGCAAGAGCCGCAAAGCCTGCATTCACATGGACAACTGCGCCACCGGCAAAGTCCTGTGCCCCTGCTGCATAAGCCCAACCCTTGGGATACCAAACCCAATGCGCTACGGGGCAGTAAACCAGCAAGCCCCACAATGCAATGTAAACCAGAAAGGTGGTGAACTTTATGCGCTCCACCAGCGAACCGGAAATCAGCGCTGGAGTGATGATGAAGAACATCATCTGGAAAATCATAAAGACTTGATGCGGCACAGTTTGCGGCACGCCAGAATCGGGATAGGGCGTTAAAGCGCTTACTCCCTTTAGCCCGAAGAAATCGAAGCCTCCAAAATAAGGGTTGCCGTTGTTACCAAAGGCAATCGAATAGCCCACTATGGCCCAAACAACGGCCAGCACAGCCATCGCTCCGTAGGACATCAAGAGCGTGTTGAGCATATTCTTCGAGCGCACAAGGCCACCGTAAAAGAAGGCTAAACCCGGTGTCATAAATAACACCAAGGCTGAAGAAGCCAACATCCACGCTGTATCTCCTGTATCCGGTGCCCAAGCCTTGGCCGCTTCTTTGACTGGAGCCGCCGCTGGAGCCGCTGCGTCTTGTGCCAGCGCATAAGCGCCACACAACAGTAGCGCGCCGAGCGCGCTCATCATTAGTGGTTTTGTGCGCTGCATGAGCGCCAAACCTTTTTCCCTGTCCATCATCGGATTTCCCATCGCGATTCGCTCCTCAATCTGAAAAATTTCATCGTGTCCTCCATAAAAAGCATCATGTGGACATTGCCTGAGATTCTAAGAAGTCTTTGTTTCGTTTGTATTACACCCCTGTAAAAAAGCGGGAAACGCGTTGGATAAACGGATTTCGTCTTTCCTGCAATTCTTTTACAAGCGGAAAACTCCCTGCAAAATGCAAAAAACGAGCGGAAAATTTCCGCTCGTTTTTGCAAAATACTCTGAGAATCAGTTTGAAAAGTCATAAAACTGTCACCTTCGGGCAAAAAGACCTCATTTTAGTGCCTTTTACGTCGGCAAACCCGCTTAACTGGCATTCATAAGCATCGAATATGAATATTGTGCTGATTAATGAACTATTCTCATGAATGGGTTATCTCACGCAGCCGCTGAACTCGATTATTTCGCAAAACAATAAGAATACGCACCCGATCAATGAACTATTCTTATGAATGGGTCTTCTAACGCATCGTTTTGGTTATCTAACGCACCGTTTCAGTCATCTCACGCACCGTTTCAGTTAGCTCACGCAGCAAAACAATAAGAATACGCGCCTGATTAATGATCTTCACTCATCAATGGGTCTTCTGCACAGCGTTTGGGTAATCTGCACAGCCGTTTGGTTCTCTTACATCATGAAACAATAAGAGTTCCTAAATAAAAGAATTACAAAGCGGCCAAACAGATGAGTGCGGCAGCAAAGGAGACGAGTCCCTTGTAAATATCGGAGCGCCTTTCGTCGCGGATGCGGATTTTTCATCATCATGCAACTAAGCAAACAAACGTTCGACCGGCCAGCGTTCTTTTCCCAAACCGCTGCCGTGGTTGGTGCAACGTTTGGCCAGTTTGGGAATGATGCCTTTTGCTTCGAGCCATTCTCGATGAGGTTGCG
>JANMKN010000254.1:0-28072 GCA_031372065.1 Abditibacteriaceae bacterium
ATCTTCTTTTTGCTCGTCTTTTTTATGATGACCAGCTTGGCGATGGTGCAACTCGATGGCAAACGCGTCCAGTTGCCCGAAAGCGGCACCGCGACGCTGAATCCGCAAGAAAAAGTGGTGGTTTCCATCACCAAAGAAGGCGGCGTTTATGTCGGTCAGGACGCCACTCCCGATGCGCAAATTTTGCCGTTGTTGGCGGCGCGTGTGCAAAAGAATGCCGAAGTCACGGTGATTATCAACTGCGACAAAGGTCAGCGCATTGAACGCTTTCAGAAAGTATTCGATTTAATCAAGCAATCCAACGCGCGCAACGTGATGATCGCCACCTCGCCCAAAAGCGCGGCTGTGGCGGCAGAATGAATTAACCACAGAGAACGCGGAGAGCGCAGAGAAAGGAGAATATGTCGGTAAAAGTCATCTTCTCTTTCTTGATTTCTCAGTAATTCCTCTGTGGTCTCCGTGGTCTCTGTGGTTAATAAATCAAATGAAAATAACGCAAGCTCCCATTAAGAAGGCACGCATTGAAATCATTCCGATGATTGATGTGATCTTCTTTTTGCTGGTCTTTTTCATGGTGTCCTCGCTTTCGATGGTGCGCATGAAAGGCGTCACGATGGCGTTGCCGCGTCAGGGCAATGGCGGCGAAAAAGGCGGGCAGGGCAATGCGGCTGGCCCGTCGAAATTAGTCGTCACGGTCAACCCGCAAGGCGATTATTTCATCGGACGCCGCAAAGTGAGCCGCGCAGAATTCAAAAACCAAATGGGCACAGCATTAGCGCGCACGCCGGATGCCATTGTCATTCTCAACGTCGCCAAAACGCAAAGCACGCAAAACCTGATTGACGTGATTGATTCGGTGAATACCACGCCGTCGCCTTCGGGCAAACCGCTGCAATTGCTGATTGCCACCGAGCCGGTGGACGCCGAAGGCAATGCCCTGCCGCCCAATAAGCCGCAAGGCGCCCGCTAAAAGCTGTGAGCTGTGAGCTGTGAGCTGTGAGCTGTGAGCTGTGAGCTGTGAGCTGTGAGCTGTGAGCTAAAAGCTAAAAGCTAAAAGCTAAAAGCTATTTTGGAGTTCTTATGTTTCGTGATCGCCTGCTGATTTTTTCGTTTTTCATTTCGCTGCTTATCAATACCTTCGCGGTGTGCGTAATCGGCGGTGTGACAGGGCGCGTGCCGCATTTTGGCCCGGAGCCAGCAAAGAAAAACGTGCTGCGTCCGGTGCGCATTGGCTCATATAAACCGCCCAAAGCGCCGCAAGTGCGTCCGACTCCGCCAACACCGAGCGCGCAAAACCGCTCTGCGGCCCGTAAAAACACCGCGCAAGCCAAAAATGCGCCGCGTTTAGCGAAAAATAAGGCTCCTCTGCCGCAAATCAAAGCGCAAAAAGCCGGTTTAACTGCGAAGCAATTAGAACTGCTCCGCGCCGCGATGAATGCCAAAGCCGCGCAGGAGCGGGCGAAACAACCGCAAAGCAACGACAAAAATTCCTCTGGCAAAATGGCGAAAGCCGACGGCGCTTCCGGTCAGGGCAAAGGCGGCGACAACAAAAACGGTCAGGGCAAAAACGCGGGCAATAAAGACAAACCTCGCATGGCAAAGGCCGATTTTGGCCTCAAAGACAAGCCCGCCAAAACACTACAGGCTAAAGCCACTCCTAAGCCCGATAACGCCGCCGAAGGCAAAGAAGACAAGGAAGACGACACCGACGCCAAAGACGAAGACAATGTGAAAGACGACGCCAACGCCAAGGATGCCAAAGACGAAGCGGCGGCCAAGCCAGAAAATAAAAAACCGGCGCCCAAAGACGAAAAACAACAGCCGAAAAAAAGCGGCGAAAAATCGGACGCAAAAACCGAGATGAAATCGGGCAAGTTCACTCCGACCAAATTCGTTGGCGTTTGGGAACTCGCGCCCGACCAGAAAATCGTCTTGCCCAAAGAACTCAGCGCCATTAAATTCCCCGAAGACTTGCCGATTATGCCCGGCGTCAAGCCGCTGACGCCCGAACAAATCGAAGAATTGCGCAAGCTATTGCACGAACAGAATTTGAAACAATGGAAAGGCCTTACTAAAGAGCAACTGAAAAAGATGCTCGCCGCGCGCAAAGGTGCCGAGCGCAAGGACAGCGCCAAGCGCAAAGGCGGCACGCGCGGAATGCCGACAAAAATCGCCAAAGCCACGCCCAAACCGATTCCACCACCCAAAAAAGAGGCGCCCAAACGCGCCCCACGCGAAGCCAAACTCAGCGACGAAGAGCAAGCCGCTATGCCGCAAGGTCTAACTTCGCCGTTTCGCTACAAGCCGTGGACGCCCGCCTTTCAAAAATACGCTGCTTTAATCAAAGAACGCGAAGCCAAAAAATTAGCAGGCGCGCCCGACGAAACAGAAAAAACACCCGTCACGCCCAAAAACACGCCACCAACCACACCGCCGACAGCGCCAAAAAATCCGCGCCTCGCCTCCACCCAAGGCACGCCGCCGATTCCCGTTCCGCCGCCGAACGCACCCGAAAAAAACGTTCTCAATGGCGAAACCCCGCTGGTGCCGAATCCTCCAGTCACGCCGAATGCGGTAACGCCAAATGCGGTAACGCCGAATGCGGGAAATACCGGAGCTAATGCTCCCGCTAACAACGGCGAAAAACCAAACGAAATTCTCGGCGCGAATAATCAAGAAAACGGCGCCAATAACGGCGCTGCCGGTGCCAACGCCGCCAATGGAAATACGGGAAATAATAATCCAAACGCGGGCGCCAACGCCGGAGGAAGTGCCGGAGGAAACGTGGGCGCTAATGCCGGTGGTAACAATGCGGCAAGCGGCGCCAACGCGACAAACAGCAATCCGGCAGGCGGCAATCCGGCAGGTGGCAACGCGGGAAATAATGGTGGCAACAACGGCAACAATCCCAACATTTTAGGCGCTGGTGGCGAAGGCGGACAAAACACCGGCACTGGCACTCCTGCCAACGCAGGCACGCCCGCCAATAATGGAAACGGCGGACAACCGGCGGGAGGCAACAACGCTGGCAATGCCGGAACCGGAAATGCGGGCAATGCCGGTGGCAACAACGCAGGCGGAAACGCCGGAGCCAACGCTGGGGCGAATGCTGGAAATAACGGCGGCAATTTATTAGGCGCCGGAGCCAATGCTGGCGGAAATGCTGGCAACAACGGAAATGCTGGCAACAATCCCAATAATCAGGGCGTTTTGGGCGCTGGACAAGGCAACGCGGGAACTCCTGCACCGGCCAATGGCGCCAATGCTGGTCAACCCGCAGGCGGCAACGCCGGAGCTAATGCAGGCGCGAACAACGCGGGCAACAATCAAAATAACGGCGGCAACCTTTTGGGTGCCGGTCAAAATAACGCGGGCGGAAATCCCCCCGCTAATGCTGGTAACGCGGGCAACAATGCAGGTTTGTTGGGTGCCGGAGCCAATAACGCGGGCGGCAACGCAGGAACTAACACTGGTGCCAATGCCGGAGACGGTAATGCAGGTGGCAATGCGGGAAATGCAGGCAATAACGGTAATGCGGGTCTGTTAGGCGCAGGTGCCGGAAACGCGGGCGCTAATGCGAGCGGCGGAAACGCTGGTAATAATGGCAATGCGGGATTATTAGGGGCCGGTAATGGCGGAGGCAATGCCGGGTCTGGAAATGCTGGCGGCGGAAACGCTGGCAACGGCGGCGCGGGAGGCGGCAGCGCTGGTGGTAGTGGCGGTGCGGCAGGAGGGGCGGCTGGTGGCGCCGGTCTGCTTGGTGCAGGCGGTGGCGCTGCGGGAAATGGCGGCGCAGCAGGCGGCGCCGGTGGCGGCGGAGGTAATGCTGGTGCTGGAGGTTCTGGAAGCAGTCAGGGCAATCCCGGTGGCGGTGCGGGCGGCGGCGGTGGCCTTAATGTTATCGGCGCCGAAGGCAATGGCAAAGCCGAAGTCAGTGGCGAAACCAATAACGAAGGCCCAACCGATAGCGGCGATGGCAGCGGGGCAGGCGGCGATTTTGAAATTGGCCCGTTCAACGCGCTGGAAACTGACATGGAAGGCCTCGGTTTAGAGCAAGACATCAGCGGCGCTTATGATGCGTCGCTGTATGCCAACAGCAATTTCACCGATACCGGTTTCACTCCGGCACAAGGCACCGCACCCGATCCGCCTGAGCATAATTCCGAATCAAAAGCCGGTCTTGCTGGCGCTTTAGTGCTGCCGCCGATGCCGCCCGTGGGCACCGCCAAAGGCCGCAATCGCGAATTACGCTTCCCCAAACCCAATACGCGCGCGGCGCTATCACCCCCAATGCCCAAACCTGTGCCCCCACGCGCTACCGGCAGTTTGGCCCAGCGTCCGGCACCTAAGAAAACGCCGCCGCGTCGCATTGCCAAAATGCTACTACCGCCGCGTCAGGCGCCGACTGGCGAAACCGTGCCGCCGGGCCTTTCGGTTGGTTCCTATAGCCAGCAAGGCAGCATTCCCTTCGCGGCGCCGCGTTCGCGCTTGCCACTGGGCACACCAGTGCCCGATCTCAGCACGATGCGCTCGCAAAACAAAGATGCGCGTCCGGCTCCTAATGCCGCACCACAACAGACCGCAGCGAATCCCAATCGTCAAACTCGTCCCGGTGACAACAAGAAAACGTCCGGTGCCGGACGCGACAATTTGCGCGTGCAAAATGGAAAACCAATGCCCGGCAAGCCAACGGCGGGCAAGAATGACGGCAAAGTGGCATCGTCCAAAAATGGCAAGCCCGCTGGCGGCAAAACGTCCGAAAAAGGCGCGCAATCCCGTTTGATGCAAGGTGCCCCCGGACAAAATGGCAAACCGGCCAGTGGTCAGCCGCTCGGCCCGCAACAAGGGCAACCGGCCAAGCCAACGCCCGGCGTGCCGCAAAAAGCCACAGAGAAAGCCTCTGCCGAGCGCATGGCACAATTGGAGAAATCAACGGCAAAGTCCACACAAAATTCGCAGCTTTTAACGATGCTGGCGCGCCAGATTTTGGCGCAGCAAATGGTCAATCAAAAAGTGCCCGGCAACGCCGCCAAAACGCGTCGTTATAACAACAGCAACGGCGTCAAAGACGGCTCGAAATCGCCGCTGCCGCCCACGCCTTTGCCCGATAGCGATGCTGAAATTGGCGATGGTTCGGGCCTTAAAGGCGAATATTATTTGGGTCGCAACTTCGATCAATACGTTTTCACGCGCGCCGACCCGAATATCGAATTTTTCTGGGGCGCCGACGCCTCACCGAGTCCGCGTTTGCCGGTTGGCGCCGACTGGACGGTGCGTTGGACGGGCAAAATCGAAGCGAAGTATTCCGAGAATTACACCTTCTACGCTGCCGCCGACGATGGTGTGCGCGTGTGGGTAGATCACAAACTCATCATTGACAACTGGTCGTTGCATCCGATGTTGCAATATTCGGGGCAAATCAAGCTCGAAGCGGGCAAACAGTATTCAATTCGCGTGGACTTTTTCGAAGGCGCTGGCCCGCCCGCTGCGGTTTGGCTTTACTGGGAAAGCGCCAGCCAAAAGAAAGAATTTGTGCCGCAAGAACAGTTTTTCTACCCGCTCGCGGGCGATGATGCCGAGTTAGATAAAGACGAATTGCCGGGCAATTCCTAATGCGCTCCAAAATTTTCCTGTCACTTCTTTTAAGCGCCGCGCCAGCATGGGCGGCGCCAACCAAAACGCTGCCACTGGAACCGATTCCGGCAGTGCCGGAATCGGGCGTGCCACTGCAAAATGCGCCCGGCGACGGCGGAAATGGCGATGCGCCCGCTAATAAGTTGGATAGTGATCTCGTCGCGGCTATTGTTGATGGCGATGTGAAAAAAGCGGCAGATTTGCTCGCCAAAGGCGCCAATGTCAACGCGACGGATCGCTATAAATCCACGCCGCTGATGCAAGCTGTGGCGGTGGGCACCGAAGCGATGATCGGGCTTTTGCTCGACAAAGGCGCCGATGCCAATGCCCAAGATAAAGATGGCTTCACGCCGCTTTTAATTGCTGCGTATTCGGGTCGCACTTCCGTCGCTTCGATGTTGCTTAATAAAGGCACCGACCTGAAAACGACGGACGCCAAAGGTCACACCGCTTTGATGGGCGCGGCTTATTCGGGCAAAAGTGACATCGTGAAAATGCTTGTAGACAAAGGCGCCGATTTTCGCGCCCGCGATGCCGATGGCTTTACTGCGCTGATGGTCGCTGCTGGTTCGGGCAATGTCCAAAATGTGCAGCTTTTGATGTCAAAAGGCGCTTCGGTCAACACAACGACGGCCAGTGGTTTTACGCCGCTAATGCAAGCCTGCGGCGCCGGACGAGTGCGCGTGGTGAAGCTGCTTTTGCAGAACAATGCTTACGTCGAAACGCAAACTAAGCAAGGTTTTACGCCGCTTTTGATTGCGTGTTACGCCGGTCAGCCGCGTGTTGTGGAGTTGCTTTTAGATCGCGGCGCGAATATCGAAGCGTTGGATGTCATCGGTCACACGCCGCTGATGGGCGCGGCTTATTCGGGCAACGCCGACATTGCGCGTTTGCTTTTGCTGCGCGGCGCCAACATGGAAGTTCAAACGAAAAGCGGCCTCAACGCGCTGATGCAAGCGGCTTATTCGGGCAAGGCCGATGTGGTGAAATTGCTCATCGAACGCGGTGCCAATGTCGAAGCCAAAACCGCCAAAGGTTTGACGGCTTTGATGCAAGCCGCAGGTGTCGGCAATATGGAAATCGTGCGCTTGATTTTAGAAGCGGGCGCCGACATCAATGTGCTGGATATTTCCAAGCAAAATGCGCTCTCGTGGGCTAAAAAACGCCGTCAGGGTGACGTGATAGAGCTGTTGATTCAAGCCGGCTCCGAAGACTTACCCGACAAGCCCGAACCCGCCAAAGAGCCGACATCGAAAGGCACGTAATCGTAGAGGCACGCTACGGCGTGCCCTTTTCAGGACACGCCATAGCGTGCCCCTACTACTTATGCGACAAATTTTGTTTTTTGCCATCATTTTTTGTTTTCTCGCGCCGCTACGCGCTGACGAGCCTTTTACGCTCAACAACGAGCAAATTATGGCTGCTTTGCGCGCCGATAAGCCCCTCGAAGAGGGGATGTGGGTTGAGACGCTTGATCTCACCAATATGTCGTCGGGTTATAGGCAGCCGATGGCGCGCAAAAGCATTGACGAAAACGCTTTGCGACTGGATGGCGTGCTTTATCCGCACGGCATCGGCACGCACGCCAACAGCGTGCTGAACGTTGACCTCAAAGGCGCGGTTAAGCGCTTTTTGTGCGTGGTTGGTCTGGACGACGAAGGCAAAGGCAACGCGGCTAAAGTGGTTTTCAAGGTCGTGGCCGATGGCAAAACCTTGTTCGATAGCGGCACCAAAATCAGCGGAGAAAAACCTGACATAATCAACGTAGATGTGCGCGGCGCCAAGCGCTTGACGCTTAGTGTCACCGCGCCTAATAATGAAATCACATGGACTCACGCCGATTGGGCGGGCGCGATGTTCCTCTTGGACGATGATTCGACGGCGCGGCCCGAATCGGTTTCGTTAGGCGCTGTAACTTCGATGCGCGCCTTTCCGCCGCCTTTCAAACCGGGCGAGGCGCCGGGCGTTTATGGCCCGCAAATCTTCGGTTGCACGCCGAAAAAACCATTTTTTCAGCGCATTTGGGCCACCGGCAAAGAGCCTTTCAAATTTACCGCTGATCGCTTGCCCAAAGGCTTGCAACTCGACACCGAAGGCGGCCTGATTACCGGCCAAATCGAAGCGTCGGGCAACTACGATTTTTCGATTGGCGTGAGCAATGCCAAAGGCAAAACCGTGGTGCCGATGAGCATCGTGTGCGGCGATCACAAACTCGCGCAAACGCCGCCGATGGGCTGGAATGCGTGGAACGTTTTTGGCGAAACAGTTAGCGTTGCCAAAGTCAAGGAACAGGCCGATTTGCTCCTCGAAACTGGCCTTGCGCAGATGGGTTACAACTACGTCATCATTGACGATACATGGCAAGCGCGCCGCGAAGCCGACGGCAGCATTTTCTCCAATAAACGCTTTGGCGACATCACCGAACTCGCCGATTACTTGCACGGGCGCGGCCTGAAATTGGGCCTTTATTCCACGCCGAATTTGGAAACCTGTTCGGGTTACGCGGGCAGTTACGGCCACGAAGAACAAGACGCTAAAGCCTACGCCGAGTGGGGCGTGGATTACTTGAAATACGATTGGTGTCAGGTCGGTAGCAACAAAGAAAACACCACGCCCGAAGTGATGCAAGAAGCCTACGGGCGGATGCGCAAAGCCTTGGATAAAGCACCACGCGACATCGTGTGGGCGCTGACGCCTTACGGTTTTGGCGAAGCCTACAAATGGGCGGGCGATTTGGGTGCAAATTCGTGGTTCACCGATGTCGGCATTCAAGATACCTTTGAAAGCATTCGCAAAAATGGCGAGCGTATGGGCGATTTAACGAAATATTCGGCGCCGGGCCGCTGGAACGATCCGGGCTGGCTCATGGTCGGCAAATTTTCGCCGAACAAGCCGCGTTTTTCCAATCTGCGCGCTGCGGAATTGCAACTGCAAATGACGCAGTGGTGCATCGCCAATGCGCCGCTGATTTTGTCGTGCGATTTGCGCCAACTCGACCCAAATAAGCTGTATCCGGTCAACACTTCCTTGCTGACAAATCCCGAAGTTTTGGCTGTCAATCAAGATATTTTGGGCGTTCCGGCCAAGCGCACAGGCTGGGAAATTGAAACGTGGGTCAAGCCTTTGATTGATGGCACTGTAGCCGTGGCGCTGCTCAACAAAAGCGACAGCGCGCGCGAAGTGAGCGCGCGTTGGTGGGACATCGGCAAAGTCGGCAAGCAAATGGTGCGCGATTTATGGCTGCGGCAGGATTTGGGCGAATTCGATCAAGAATTCAAAGCCATCGTGCCGCGTCACGGCGCGATGCTTTTGAAAATCGGCCAGCCTTTGGCGCCCAGCAATCAATGGCGCGGCCTCAATCGCACCGTGTATTTGCGACCTGTGGGGCGCTGGGGCGAAGGCTTGCGTTGGGCGTGGAGTCGCAACGGCGTTGATTGGTCTATCAACAACAAAACGCGCAATAAACCCGAAGTCGGCGGCAAGCAAATGCGTGATAACAGCATCGAACGCGGCTCCGACGGCGTTTATCATATGCTGTGGACAACCGGCGACAAAGATTCCGGTTTCGGCTACGCCAACTCGCGCGATTTGCTGAGTTGGGGCGAGCAAAAAATGGTTCCCGTTGATAGCGGCGTGCTGGCCGGACGCCTGCGCGAAGCCCGGCATCCACAACTTTTCTGGGACAAAAAAGGCGCGCAATGGATTATTCTTTTCGCCGCCGAAGTGACCGATGAAAAACCGCGCGGCTGGCGTATTTACGCGGTGACGACCAAAGATTTTAAAACCGTCAGCGACCCGAAATTGCTTCTTGATATGCCTTATCGCGCCACATATCCGAACCTGATTGAAAGCAAAGGCCGCTATTATTTGCTTTACCGCGACGATGACAGGCGCACGGCCAAAATCAGTGCTTCCACTGCGCCACTTGGCCCCTTTGATGTATCGCCCGATTTGGAATCGCTGTTGCCGCCAGCCGAAGCTGTTGACCCGAAAAAGAAAAAGCCCGCCCCACCGCACGATCCCGGCGCGCCACTGTCGTGGGGAATGGATGTTGAGAATATTAAACTCATGCCAGCGGGCGACGATTGGTTGGTGAGTTTCTTCCGCAGTGGCAAAGACCAAACGCATCTTATGTTCAAGTCACGCGATTTGAAAACATGGAGCGAAGTCAAGCCCGAAATTGTGCTGCCCAGAGACTTTCACGCCGGAGAACGCATCGTTACCACCGAAACCACACTGATGGAAATTTTGCGGGGGAACTGAATCGGTAGTCAACCTTCCATAAAAGGCCAAGGCGTTTAAAAGAGCGAGAAAAAATTCTCAAAAATTTTATAACTGCTCTTGACGTCCTGCCTTGACACAATTACAATCTTTTCTTGCGCGTGTCGGAATTGTAGAAAAAACGATTTGGACAAAGCGCGACGGAGTGAATTAAATTCAATGAACACCCTACATTTCGGATTCGAGAATATTTTGGCCCAATCAATGTTTATCAACGTGTTTGGCTTGCTCATGTGCGCTGGTAGCCTTTACCTGTGGTTACATCGGCGTCCCAAACTCTCGGCCCGGAAAGTGCGCGTTTCGCGCGATGTCACGCCTTATCGGCGTTCCTCGCGTTAAATCAATTTCAATTGCACTGCCCGCTGTCGAGAAATTCTCGACAGCGGGCTTTTTTTGTGTTTGCCACAGAGAAAACAGAAGTCTGGGGGCGTGGTGTAATGGTAGTCACGCGAGATTGTGGCCCTCGAAGATCGGGTTCAAATCCCGGCGCTCCCTTGTCGAATGCAGAATGCGGAATGGCGAATGCGGAGTGAGTATTCCGCACTTCACATTCCGCATTCAAAAAGGGGCGTCGTTTAATGGCAGGACAGCAGCCTCCAAATCTGTTTATGAGGGTTCGATTCCTTCCGCCCCTGTTGAGTAGTTAAGAGTTTGGAGTTAGGAATGCGGTCAATTCCAAATTCTTAACTCAAAACTCCCAACTGCTGTAAAAGCCTGTGTAGCTCAGTGTGGTAGATCAGTCGGCTCGTATCCGACCGGACGCTGGTTCAACCCAAGCCACGGATGCCTCCAAAATCAAAAAAGGCGCCTCTGAAAAGTTCAGAGGCGCCTTTTTGGTTTGAAAAGTGATTTATTTGCCGTTGTAAGTCACGCGCCAAATGGTATTTGAGCCGTCGTCGGTGAACAAAAGCGCGCCATCGCTGGCGATGGAGACACCGGCGGGGCGGCCCCAAACGTTGCCTTCGGGTGTGACGAAACCGGTCACGAAATCTTCGTATTCGCCCGTCGCTTTACTGCCATTCATCGGCACGCGAATGATTTTATAGCCAGTGCGCCGCGCGCGATTCCATGAGCCGTGTTCGGCGGCAAAGGCGTCGCCGCGAAAGGCTTTGGGAAATTGCTTCGCGCCATAGAAAGCCATATCTATAGACGCCGAATGCGATTGCAAAAGCACATCAGGCACGATAACTTTGTCTTTCAATTCGAGATGTTTGCCTTCTTGACGCGGGTCTTGGTTGCCGCCGATATAAAACCACGGCCAGCCGTAAAAACCGCCGTTTTTCACGCTGGTAATGTAATCCGGCACCAAATGATCGCCCAATCCATCGCGCTCGTTGACCGAAGTCCATAATTCGCCGGTTGTCGGATGAATGGTTAGGCCCACCGGGTTGCGAATACCCGAAGCATAAACGCGTTCGTTTTTGCCGTCGGGTGTAAATTCAAAAATGCGCGCGCGGCGATTTTCTTCGGGGTCATTGTTTTCGTCTACGTTGGAAAGTGAGCCAACGGAAACGAACATTTTTTTGCCATCGCGTGAAAACACTACATCGCGCGACCAGTGCCCGCCGCCGCGCAAACGTCCACCTGCCGAAATATCATCCACTACCACTTGTGGCGCGTTTTGCGCTTTGATGTCGCCATTTTTGTAGGCAAATCGCACCACAGAATCGGTGTTGGCGACATAAACATACTGCGGGTTTTTGCCGAGGGGATAAAACGCGATGCCAAACGGCTGCTTTAATCCTTCGGCGAAAATTTCGTTGATTTCGGGCTTGCCATCGTGATCGGCGTCGCGCAACATACGCACACGGTTTGGCCCGCTTTCGGCCACAAAAAAGTCGCCGTTGGGCGCCGTCATAATCACGCGCGGATTGTTGAGGCCCGATGCAAATTCGCTGATTTTGAAACCGACGGGCACTTTGGGCAGAGCGCCTTCGGGACGCGGCACCATGCGCGGGCCGTTGTCCACCGATTTGGTTTCAAACGGCTTGTCCATATCGGCGGGCGTCAAATGGCGCCGCACGCCGGGCGCATCGGTTGTCCAATCGCCGCGCGCAGCTTCGCCCTTAAGGGTTTGATTGGAAGAAGTTTGTTGGGCCTGAACTGGTTGGTTGGTTTGGCAGCCGGCAGCAACGCAAAGCGCGCTGGTTGCCAACAAAAGGGAATTCTTGCTTGAAAATTTTTGAGTGAGCATAAGAAAATTGATCCGCGCGAAAGCGGGTCACGCTCAAATTTAGAAGCAAATCCTTCGCCTGTCAACGGTATATTGAAACGTAAAAAACCAATGAAGAGATTAGCGAATGCTAACTTTCAATATCATCAGGGCGCCAGCGACGCAGCATCCACGACCATTGATCGGGATGTGCGCGCACGGCGGTTTCGATGGAGGCAATGACTTGTTTAGTGCCTTCAATAGTTGCGGCTTCGCGCTCATCACGATTGGCGGCGTGAACTTCAAACGCCGGGGAAAAGCGGCCTTCAATGCGTCCATCGCTGCGCCACGGTTCGCGGCGCACGCCGTAAACCGGCACAATCGGCGCGCCGCTCATCATGGCTATGCGCGCCGGGGCGGTTTCAAAGCGCGTCAGGTGGCCGAACAAAGGCAGCAAAGCGCCTTCGGCTCCGGCGTGGCGGTCGGGCAGAATATACAACGCCGAGCCAGCGCGCAAGGCTTTCAAAGAAGGACGCGCCGCTGCGTGCTTGGAAATCAATTGCATCCCCACGGCGCGGCGCACCGAAGTCATGTGTTCTTGGGCGCTGACATTCGACAACGGGCGCATGATAGCAGACAAAGGAACTTCCTGAGACAAACGCGCCGCCAAAACTTCCCAGTTGCCCAGATGCACCGTAAGCAAAATTGCGCCGTTGCCTTTTTGCAAAGCCGCTTGCAAATGTTCCATGCCTTGCAGACTGACATAATCGCGGATTTCCTGCGGCGAGGCGGTGCGTTGATGAAAAAACTCGCAGGTCGTCATGCCCCAGTTTTGCGCCGAACGGCGCGCGATATATGTGGCACGCACGCGCGAAACGCCCAACGCTTTGACGACGTTATCAATCGCCAACTCGCGGCGGCGGCGCCCGATTTTGAAAAAAGCCAGCCCGATTAAGGCGCCCATTCGACGGCAGCTTTGCCACGAGGCGCTTTCAAGGCGATGTCCCAGCGCACTCATCAAGCGCTTTTCCAAGGCGGCGCGGCTGCTGCTGGTTTCTTTCTGGCGCGGCGAAATCAAAGCGTCAGCGGTGGGTTGCTCAGGTTGTTCCGTCATAAAGTTTCTTCGGCCCTATCTTCCGCGCGCCAGCGGCGATGCATCCACAGCCATTGATCGGGATACTCTCGCACGATGGCTTCTGTGGCGTCGTTCATAAAACGTGTGCCCGCCAGCACCGCGTCATCGCGCGTTGCATAGTGTTGCTGCTGCAAATCCAAAGCTGGCCCCGACTGAATGACGACACGCCCGTTGGCAATCCACGGCTCGCGTCGCACTGCAAAAATCGGCACAATTGGCGCTTGTGCGGCCAAAGCCAAACGCGCGGGCGAGGTGAAAACGCGTGTCTGATGGCCGAACATTGGCAGAAGCATTCCGCTCGGCCCGGCGTGCTGATCGGCGAAAATCGCCAGACCTTCGTTAGCGCGCAAGGCGCGCAGCGAAACGCGCGCCGATTCTTCTTTGAGAATCATTTTGATATTGACCGCCGCGCGCACTTTTTCGGCGTGACTTTTCAACGCCTGATTCGATGTAAGGCGCACCACGACCGACATCGGAAACTCTTGCGCCATGCGCGCGCCCATCACTTCCCACGCGCCAAAATGCGCCGTCGGCAGCATGGCGCCGTGACCTTGCGCCAAAGCGTTATGAATATGTTCCAGCCCCTGCCACGCGCAGTAAGCGCGGATTTCAGCAGGCGAGGCCGCCTGCAAATGCATAAATTCACAAAACGACATCCCAAAATTCTGCACCGACCGCCGCGCGATTTGCTGGCGCCGCCTTTGGCTAAGATGCGGCAAGGCGAGGCTCAAATTTTCTAAAGCGATAGTGCGGCGGCGTTTTAATCCATAGAAAAACGCCAATCCCATCAACGAACCAACGCGCCGACAGGTAATCCACGGCGCCGAGGACAAGGCATCGCCCATTCGTTGAATGAGGCGTTTTTCTAAAGCGCGGCGTTGTGTTTTCATCATGATCTTTGAGGCCGCTATCACACGGCGTTGTAATTTGCGCCATAGTTTGTCACATATAGCGCGTAAGGCCCAAGAAGCTACCTATGACCAATTGGCGGGGCCGCTCAATGACTTGGCGGGGCCGCTCAATGACTTGGCGGCTCCGCCGAATGACTTGGCAGGGCCGCCGAATAACTTAGCGCCGCCGCCGAATGACTTATTGGAACACAATACAAAAAGGTTAATGAAGAAAATTTCCTCATTAACCTTTTTGCGAACCATGCGGAAACAAGTTCTAAGAATCAGTTTGAAAAGTCTTATTCGAGGCGAAAAAGAGGCATTTTGTCATCCTGAGTCATGTTACGCAGTGCGCTTATGGTAGGCACTGGAAAGAGCGACGAAGTCGCTCTTTCCTTTAACACAAATCAACCGCGTAAGATGTCATCCTGAGCTTGCGAAGGATGACATCTCTTCTGTTTTTTGCTCAATTCTCATACTTTTGAGACTTTTCAAACTGATTCTTACAAGGCCGCTGCGGTGGCTTGGGCGCTGAGAACGCGGTCAATGCGCATTTGCGATTGATCGAGATGCAAGCGCGTGTAAGCATCCAGTTCGCTTTTGCGCGCTTCGGCGATTTTTGCTTTCAAGCGGCGCAAAGTGTCCCACGCCAGCATTCTCGTGTCGGAATCGCCGCGCTGCGAGGCCAGATTTATCAGCAAATCAACGTGCGAACGCTGCAAATCGCGATGCAGCGGGCTGATGCTGATTTCGGTTTTCTTGTCCAACTCCGACCAAATGGTGCCTTGCACGCTGCGGAATAGTTCCAGCAACGTCAGGCCTTCTTTGAACGGCATTTTGAATTCATTTTCTTCCATACGTTCAAGGCGCGAAGGGTCGAAAACGGTTGCTAAAACGCTGCTTTGCAAGTTGGAAATTTGGGAGCGAACCGGAAACGCCATGCGAGCGCGCATATCGCCAAATTCATACGGATCGGGCGCCATTTTTTGATAATAATCCGCCGGAATGTTGAAAGCATCGGCGGCGAAAACGTATTTGTTAATCAAATTCAAGGCGCGCCGTTGTTCGCTGGCCGCCACAGGTTTCAACTGCGGTTTTTCACCGATTTCGCCGCGCGTGTTGCGCACTGCGTTAAGGCCGCCAATGTAGCGTGCCGCCTGCGCCGCGCGTCCGCCGTTGCCGCCGATTAAACGGTAAAGACTGTTGGTGAACTCGCTGTAATCCTCGCCCTTTTTTGGCAAGCGCTCGCCCAAAGTGGAAATTAATTCCTGGTTGAGTTGGAACGACTTTTCCATGTAATCCAGCGGGTCGCGTCCCAAATCGTAGCGCACGATGCTGGGGTCGTAATTGTCGGCCAATTCGTCGCTTTGATAGGCCAAACCCGGCTCGTTGCAACGCGCGGCGATGCTTTTAAGGGCCGGTTTTTCGGCTTCGGGCGTTTTTTCGCCGGTTGACTTGTAACCGTATTCAATCGCCCACATATCGTAGGGGCCGATTGTCGTCGAAAACAAATCCACGCCTTGTTTTTTCAAGCCGTAAAGGTTGAAGCCGGTGTAATCCATCACCGAAGCGGTCAGACCAGTGCCGGCGATGTTTTTCTCGTCGCCCAATTGGTTGGCATCGTAAAGCGTGCTGGCGATAAAGTTGTGGCGCAAACCCAAACAATGGCCGAATTCATGGGCGATGAGAACGCGCAATTGATTGTTGGCGAACTCAGTTTCGTCCACGCTGACGCGGCCCGCTGTGCCGATTTGCGCGGCTTGCAGCATTTCCAAAGCCTGCCAGCCCGTCCATGCTTGTTCCATCAAACCTTCGCCGTAATCGCAGGAAGTGACGCTGCTATTTGTCGCACTCGCTTTGGGATTGATGGCCGGATTGACGGTTTCTTTGGCCTGAGTGCGTGCAAAACGCATCCAGTTGGAGTTGCAGTTGATGTTGGCGCTGATAATCTCGCCAGTCAGCGGGTTTTCACGCATCAAAGCCACAGCCATCGCGCTGTAGGAAGACGGCGGCGTGGTCACCCAGCGCAGCACGTTGTAACGCAAATCGGCGTGATCCCAATCGGCATCGTCCGGCATTTGCTTAACGACAACGGCATCCTTGAAACCAATGCGCTCGAAGGCTTTGTTCCACAACAACATCCCCTCGGCAGCGGCGCCGCGATATTCTTTGGGCCATGCTTTGTCAATCCAGAAGACAATCGGCTTTTTGGGCAGCGAAAGAGCCGCTGAAGGCTCGGTTTTTTCCAGTTTCCAGCGATTAATATAAACCACGCGCGGGTCGTTTTTGGAATCGTCATCGAAAGTGTCGAAACCGGCGCGGCCCGCCGATAAAGAACCGTTCACGAAAAAGCCGACACGCGCATCGGCCAGACGCGGCACATAACCATTTTCCGGCACCGCAAAGAGGTTTAAATCCACTTTCAGCGGCGCGCTTTTCGAGCCGCCCGTTTTGGAACTGGTGTTGTAATTGACCTGAATCACCAAGTTTTCCGGCAGGTTTTTGATGGATTCGATGTAGCTTTTGCCGCCATCAATGCTGAAACCAAGATCATTGGTATCGAACAGTTTTCCGGCGCCCGGCATATTGCTGCGAAAGAAATCGCTGACATCAACCAGAAACGATTTGCGCTCTTCCTGTTTGGCGGCGATAGCGAAAACTTCAACTGTGGTATCGGGAAATTCGCGCGCCACAGCCGCTGCTTGCGCCGAATCTTTTTTGACGCGATAAGTCAAATTCGGCGAAACGAGCAGCAAGCGCTCATCGGGCGTTTTGTCCCATTTTAAAACCACATCTTCCAATGGCGAACCAGCATTGACGCGCCCATTGCCGCTGCTGGCAGTCATCTGCAAAATATACAGCTTGCCGAACTGATCTTCGGTCAGTTCGAGCATCAGTTTTTGCTTGTTGCCGTCCAATTTGCGATAAAGCGTGAAAACGCCGGGCAATTTTTCCCAATCTTTGACGGTTTCGTCAATGTTTTTGGGTTTATCCTTCTTTTCGTCTTTCTTATCGTCCTTTTTGTCGTCTTTGGGCGCCTCTTTGGTGTCTTTGGCATCCTTAGGCGCTTCTTTGGCCGGTTCTTTCGGCGGATCTTTGGGGGCGTCTTCGGCGCAAAGCGGCGCCACAACCAGCAACAAGGCCAGCAGATAAGTCAACTTCATAGAGGATTTTCCTTCGCAGCGGGGTTTTGAATTTACGGCAACTGTCCCGATGATTTTAGCAAATCACCGCTCGCTTTACATGGCAACACACAACGGTAAATTGACACGTTCGGTTCCGTTAAGATTTGGCATCTTGGTGGACGATTAGCTGATGTGATAGGCGCTCGGCGCAGCGCCATTTCTACCCAAAAGCCTAAACCACCGCCCTGCGCGGCCAAAGCGAAGCGCACAACCTCTTTGTAGACGCTTATTTCAACGCCCGCAAAATCGGCGGTCACAGCAGCGATTCTACACCGGCCACCACAACCACGCCCAACGCGTGACCAAACATAAGGGGAAAAGCCAAATCAGCCACCAGAACATTCTGGCGGCTGATTTGTTTGCTGTTAATGTCTGGTTCGACCTCGCAAAAAATCACATTATGTGCTAATGGGAGAGTCCGTTCGGTCAGCAAATGACTGCGTATTTGGTTGGTGTGGGGAGGCTATTTTCTTAAACAAGGCGTCTCCGATAGTTTCTCCCAATAGCACAGGCACCGCATTTCCGATTTGTCTCATGGCTTCAGTCCATGCTCCCAGTATCTGGTAGTCGTCGGGGAAAGTTTGAATGCGTTTACCCTCGAAAACCGTGAAATAACGCACCGTTCCATCGTGAAACCGAATCATGTTTTCTCCGCCCGGAACACCATGATCACCGGCTTTTAGAGTTTTCGATGGAGAATCGTAGCTGCTTCCGTTATGGCCAGGATAAACGCGCGCCAAATCACGAAAGATATGGTCTACAATCCTATGCTTGGCGCGTGGATCGGGAACGTCCTTGAGTGCGTCGCGGATAGTGCGCCACGGCCTCAATTTTGGCTCGAAAAATCCTAATGTGTTCCTCAACTTGCTAACCTTCGCTCGTTGACCGTTGCAACAGATTTCGCGTTGTGCTTGCGGAACTTCATGGGCATCCCAATACGAACCGGTAACGAATTTATCCCATAACAGTCGTTCTTCGCTGTGCGTTGGTAAGGGAAATTCCCAAACACTGTCCAAGTCAGAACGTAGGCCAACAATCACGACACGTTCACGGCATTGCGGGACGCCGTAATCAGCGGCGTTCACCAAAGTGTGCTTGATTTTGTATTTAATGCCTCCATAGCGCTCATAATTTATTTTTTGAAGGGACTGAAAATGCTCTTCCCAAGTCGTCTTTAAAGTCGGGTGTGCGTCCGGAAACGTGAGCCGGAGAATGATATAGCGAAAATAATCGGAGAATGTTTCGCGCAATAGCCCTTTGACATTTTCAAAAACAAACGCCTTGGGAGAAAGAATTTCAATGGCGTTTATCGCGTAAGGAAACATATCACGGCTATCGTTGTTTGCGCCGTGTTTCCCGCCCAAAGAAAACGGCTGACACGGCGGGCCACCGGCAACGACATCAATGTTTGCAAGCTCATGAAAATCAAAATCTCGAATGTCGCCTTCAAAAACTTTATCTGGGTCGAAATTGCGGCGCAGCGACACGCAGGCATTTTCGTTCAATTCCACGAAAGCGCTATGGTCGAAGCCAGCGAGTTCGAGGCCTTTTGCCAAACCGCCTGCCCCCGAAAAAATCTCCAGAGTTTTCACTGTTTCACCGCAAGGTTGTCCAAATGGTTTTTAATGTTGGCTTCAATAGTATTTTGCGCGCGTGGCGTGCCTTTGCATTTCAAAGCCCATGACCTGCCGGGATGAATCACGTCCCAATCTGACCGCGCTTGTTCATACCGCCCCTTGCCCGGATCGTGATTGCCAAAGCCATCCAACGCTGAGTTCCATAAAGGTCTGTTCAATTTTATTAATGCAGCCTCAATCGTTCCAATCATGTCAGAACCGGCGCCCTCGAAAATGACGAACCGGCACATGAAATCTTCAATAAAGAGGTTAGAGGTGCCATCAATGCTCCGACTGTGTTCGCGCAGGCGATTGCACAATTCGCGTGATTGATCCAGAGGATTGTCCGATGAGCGACTTTGCCGCCAGCCTCGCGGCACAGCTTTGCCAACATAAATCGCAGCAGTGTAGGATAACCGATTCAACTCGGCATATTTTGCGTAAAGCGGATTCTTGCCGATGTAATAGAGCGCATATACGCCTGTTCCCAAAAAGTTTTCCGGCGGCGGAAGCGTGTGAACAGGAGTTCCGTTGAAAAACCGAACTGCGTCTTTGATAAGCTCGACAAGGGCGTCGTTGCGATAAATGTGTTCGCTACGGTCAAAAGGTGTTTGTTGCATTTTTAGATAGTGCGCCAATCTTTAAACAATTCAATCAGAAAAGCATTGAAAACGCAATTCGGTAAGTGTTGGAATTTTATCGTTAGCGTTAGTATGGGCGTAGAGATTTCGCTTCCGCTTACCGCGTCGCGCCGCGCGTGTAAAAATTAAAGCGCCGCTTTCATTTCACCGAGGATTTCAGCCACACATCAGGCAAAAAACCATGCAAGAACTGAATTTTCGTCAGATTCATCTCGATTTTCACACCAGTGAAGCCATTCCCGGCATCGGTGCGGACTTTGACCCCGAAGAATTCGCCGCCACGCTCGACAAAGCGCGCGTGAATTCCGTTACGGCCTTTGCGCGCTGTCATCACGGCTACATTTATTACGATTCCAAAATTCATCCCGAACGCGTTCATCCACATTTGGAGCGCAAGAATTTGCTGCCCCAGCAAATCGAAGCGTGCCACAAGCGTGGCATTCGCGTGCCGATTTACACCACGGTGCAATGGGACGAATTTACCGCTGACCGCCAGCGCGATTGGCTGATGATTGATACCGAAGGCCGCGAATTTGGCACCAAGCCGTTCGAGGCCGGGTTTTATCGCAATCTCGATGTTTTTCATCCCGGCTACCGCCAATTTTTGTATGACCACGTCAAAGAACTTTTTGAAATGATGCCGGTGGACGGCCTATTCTTCGACATCGTGCAAAACCGCCAATCGGTTGCCATGCATTGGCTGGACGCGATGGATAATCAGGGTTTCAATCCCGAAGACGACGGCGACCGCCAGCGTTTCGCGGCTAAAGTTCATGATGAATGGGCGCTGGAAATGACTGAATTTTGCCGCGAATTTTCCAAAGACTGCACACTGTTTTACAATTCGGGCCACGTCGGGCCGCGTCATCGCGCGGCGCAGGCGGCGTATTCGCATTGGGAATTGGAATCGTTGCCGTCAGGCGGTTGGGGCTATTTGCATTTTCCGCAATCCATGCGTTATGCGCGCGGCTTAAACAAAGATTGCTTGGGCATGACCGGCAAGTTTCACACATCGTGGGGCGATTTTCACTCGTTCAAAAACCCGGCGGCTTTGCAGTTTGAATGCTTTCAAATGTTGGCTTTGGGCGCCAAATGTTCGGTTGGCGATCAATTGCATCCGTCCGGCAAAATTGACGAGGCAACGTATGATTTAATCGGCGGCGTTTACCGCGAAGTGGAAGCCAAAGAAGCGTGGTGCAGGGGCGCCGAGCCGCTCAATGAAATCGGCGTTCTCACGCCCGAAGAATTTGTCATGCAACGCGCCGCTTTTAACGCCAAAAGCGACCGCGATGTGCCTTCGGTGATGGGCGCAGTGCGAATGCTGCAAGAATTGCGCTTGCAATTCGACATTCTCGATACAGAGCGCGATTTTGGCGCTTACAAACTCCTGGTTTTGCCCGACGAAGTGCCAGTTGACGATACTCTGGCCGAAAAACTGGAAAATTATCTGGCCGATGGCGGTTCTATTATCGCCAGCTATCATTCGGGTTTGAATTTCGAGGGCACCCAATTTACCTCGAAGATGTGGGGCGTCACTTACAAAAATGATGCGCCGTTTTCGCCCGATTTTCTTGTGCCGGGCGAATTGAACAACGGCTTACCCGATACCGGCCATGTGATGTATTTGCGTGGCTTGGAAGTGGAGCCGCACGAAGGTGCGCAGGTTTTATCTCACGTCGAAATTCCCTATTTCAACCGCACATGGCGCCATTTTTGTTCGCATCGCCACACGCCGTCCAGCGGCGAAAAAACGCATGCGGGCGCCGTAAAAAAAGGCCGCGTTATTTATTTTGCGCACCCGATTTTCGCGCAATATCAAAACAACGCGCCGCGCTGGTGCAAGCAACTCATCGCCAACGCCATTGATTTGTTTCTGCCCGAAAAATTGCTGCATATCGAAGCGCCATCTTCGCTTTTGACAGCGCTTAACGAACAGCCGGCACAGGCGCGACGCGTTTTGCATCTGTTGCATTACATTCCCGAACGGCGCGGCCAAGCCTTTGATATTATCGAAGATATCATCCCGCTTTTCGATGTGCGCGTAAGCGTCATGGGCGAGGCAGGCAACGTAAAACTTGTGCCCTCCGGCGAAGAATTGAAATTTCTCATCGAAGATGGCCGCACGCATTTCGTCGTGCCGAAAATTGAAGGCCACGCGATGATTGAAATTGCTTAAAGCTGGGCTGTGTCACAATCGCTGCGTTTGAGAAGAAAAGAGAAGCTATGACAAAGTTTTCCACCGGTGTTATCGAAAACCTGGGTTTTTACGTTTATCTTTACGCAGACCCAGCAAACAGCGAAGTTTTTTATGTGGGCAAAGGCAGAGGCAATCGCGCCTTTGCTCATTTGGACATTGAAGATGAGGATGACGAAACCGAATCTAAAAAATCGGCACGGATTCGAGCCCACCCACACGTTACCGTCCTGCACAACGTCAACGTTACAAGTCATAGTTCTTCCTGTCATAGTTCTTCCTCGTTCTGTTCATCACGGCTTTTATTACTTTCGCTTATAAACCGTCCATCGGAGAAAACGGAACTTATGGTAGAGTGCATCAACTTCGGGCGGTTCGCTGTCGATTCGCTCCAGCATCATCTGAGACGCAAAGCGATAGCCAAAGATAAAAAGCCCATCACGATCAATTCGGAGAAAACCAAAGTCAATTTTCAATTTTGCTAACCTTTCACGCATCGTTTTGCTCCTTGCCATCAAGAAGTGAGGAATAGTCCTTTGGCACGTTTCCCCGAAAATCGTCTGCGGCTTCGGTCACCAAGGCTTCCATCGCTTTAGCACTGATGAAGAACAGGTGTAAGGCTACTTTATCAAAAGCCATTAATTTTTAGTTCAACTTGTAGATTCGACGTTGCTGAGAGCCGCACGCATTTGAAATTGCTTGATGTTCGTAAAAAAGGGAGGGCCAAAAAATCCTCATCTCATTTTGCCCTCCCTTTTCACGAACATCCGTTTATAAATGCCACGGCGCGCGGGGTTGGCGCGCGAAAAGGCGCTCGGCTTGCGGGTCGTTGACAAAACTTTCTGTTTGCGGATTCCATTTGACAGGACGATTTAATTCGTAAGCAATATTGCCCAAATGACAAACCGTCAATGTGCGCGCGCCGATAGCGATGTCACAATTGGGTTTGCTACGATTGCGCACCGAATTCAAAAAATCGGTGTGATGATTGTCGGCGGTGTGCAAATGAATTTCATTCGGGCCGATGCGCTGGCGCGCTAAAGTTTCGGGCCACGTTTTGATGGCGTAGCGCCAGACGGCCACTTTGCCTTTGTCGCCGAAAAACATCACGCCGTTGCCTTCGCCGCATTCGCGCGCCATGCGATCCGGGTCGCGCGTGACGGTCACGCCGTTGGCGTAGCGATAGGTCAGCGTTTTGATTTCCTTGCCATCGGGCGGTAGGACTTCGACGGGGCCGCTGTCGTCCATGCCCAAACCCCACTGCGCAATATCAAAATGATGCGCGCCCCAGTTGGTCATTTCACCGCCGGAAAAATCACGAAAACCCATCCATCCACCAACATAAGCCTCGTTATACGGGCGCCACGGCGCCGGACCGAGCCACATTTCATAATCAAGCCAATCGGGAACCGGCTGCGCGGGCAAGCGGCAATCGTAAACACCCGCCGGGCCACCGACGGCCACGACAACTTCTTTCACTTGCCCGATATAGCCGTTGCGCACCAATTCACAGGCGAAGCGAAAATGATAGCTTGACCTTTGCTGCGTGCCCATCTGAAAAATCGTGCCGTAACGTCGCATTTCGCGGCGCATGGCAAGCGTTTCTTCGATGGTGACGGAAATCGGTTTTTCGCAGTAAATATCTTTGCCGGCGCGCGCCGCTTGCATCGAAACATACGGATGCCAGCGGTCGCCTGTGGCAATGAGAACCGCATCAATATCGGGCCGCGCCAAAAGTTCGCGGAAGTCACGATAAGCCACGCAATCCTGATTGCCATAGCGCGCATTCACTTGATTGCGAATATCATTGACGCGGTTGGCATTGACATCGCAAACCGCGACAACTTGCACATCGGCGCGACTAACAAGGCCACCTTCGGGCGTCCAAATACCGCCGACAACGTGGCGTCCGCCTTGCCCACCCACGCCAATGGCGCCCATGACAATGCGATTGCTGGGTGCCGTGCGCCCTTTTCCTGCGGCGCGCACAATTTGCGGCAGCATCAAAGTGCCCGCGCCGACAGCGACACCTTGCTTCAGAAAATTACGGCGCGACAAAGAAGTTTTGGGATTCATAAAGATGAAGAAAAGACAAAGAGCGCGGCTTAAAGTCGCGCCACAGCAGAGCATTTTCAGTTTCCAATTCTTGCCGCATCCTCATTTAAAGGCCACACTGCAAACGACAATTGCAACGCTCATGAAACCCTTTGGAAAACCATTCGCGCTTTTTTCTGTTTTGGCAACTTTTTCTGTTACTTTTTCAACCACTGTTATGGCAAACACACACACATTTTATGTCGGCACCTACACGGGGCCAAAAAGTCAGGGCATTTATCGGGGCACGCTCAATAGCGACTCTGGAAAACTCGGCCCGCTCGAACTCGTTGGCGAAGCGAAGAATCCTTCGTTCGTGGCGCTCAGTCCCGATGGCAAATATCTTTACGCCGCTATCGAAGACAACGCGGGCGCGGTGGGCGCGTGGAAGCTCAATGCCACTGGCCCAGCGACCATGCTGAACAAGCAATCGTCCGGTGGTGGCGGCGCGTGCCACGTTTGGGTGGATGCGACGGGCAAAAACGTTTTCGTCGCCAACTACAACACCGGCAACATCGCCAGCTTGCCAGTGAAAGAAGATGGTTCCCTTGGCGAACGCAGCGCTTTTGTGCAGCACGTCGGTAGCGGCCCCGACCAAGGCCGTCAAAAAGAGCCGCACGCGCACGCGATTTACGCTTCGCCCGACAACAAACTGGTTTATACCTGCGACCTCGGCACCGATGAGATCAACATTTACAAACTCGACGCCGACAAAGGCACTTTAACGCCCAACGACCCGCCTTTTGGCAAAGTGCCGCCCGGCGGTGGCCCGCGCCATTTAGAATTTGTCGGTGATCGCGTTTATGTTTGCAACGAAATGAAAATGTCCGTGACGGCGTTTAACCGCGACCCGCAAACCGGCGCGCTGACCGAGTTTCAAACCGTTTCCAGCTTGCCGCCGGACACGTCCATCAAAGGCTTGTCCACAGCGGAAATTTTCGCGCATCCCAATGGCAAAACGCTGTATGTTTCCAATCGCACGCATGATACCATCGCGGTTTTCGACATCGCCGCCGACGGCAAATTAACGCTTGTGCAAAATGCGCCGTCGCCGAAAATTCCGCGCGGTTTTGATTTATCGCCGGACGGCAAATGGCTGGTCGTGGGCGGTCAAAACGATAACACCATTCAAGTGATGAAAATCGAAGCCGACGGCAAATTGACGGCAACCGATAACAAAACCGAAGTCGGCGGCCCCGTGTGCATTTTGTTTGCTAAATAAATTCCAAAATTAACCGCTAAACCTGCGGCTACGCAAAAACAGCGCAAAAACGACGCAGATTTTTGATACTTGTGTTGTTTTTGCGAAACGAAGTTGGCGCAGCCAAAGGTTTAGCGGTTAATTCCTGATTCTATGAAAACACTTCTCGCGCTTTTGCTTTTCGCGGCTGCTGTTCACGCCGCGCCGGTGCCTTTGTTTGATGGCAAGACTTTCGAGGGTTGGGAAGGCGACACGAAAACAACGTGGCGCCTTGAAGTCGATGAAATCGTCGCAGGCGCGCCCGATAAAAAGCAGGAACACAACGATTTTTTGGCGACGACCAAAGAGTTTCAAAACTTCGAGTTGCGCCTCAAAATCAAGCTGACGGGAACTGAAGGTTTCGTCAATTCCGGCATTCAGTTTTGGTCGCAACGCGTGCCCGATAACTTTGAAATGAAGGGCTATCAGGCCGATTTTGGCGAAGGATATTTCGGCGCGCTTTACGATGAATCGCGGCGCAACAAAGTTCTCGCCGCGCCCGAAAAAGAAGTTGCCGAAAAAGCCGTCAAACTG
This sequence comes from Abditibacteriaceae bacterium, assembly GCA_031372065.1. Lineage (GTDB taxonomy): Bacteria > Armatimonadota > Abditibacteriia > Abditibacteriales > Abditibacteriaceae > DASWNL01. The sequence continues at coordinate 25,597 of JANMKN010000254.1, forward strand.
AACGAATGGAACACTTACCGCATTCGTGCCGAAGGAAATCGCATTCAATTGTGGCTCAATGATGTGCCCACTGTGGATTACACCGAAGCCGAAAAAGACATCCCGCAAAAGGGTTTTATTGGCTTGCAAATTCATGGCGGCGCCAAAGCGCAGGTGCGCTTTAAAGACATTACGATTGAAGAATTGCCGAACTGATTTGTAAATAGAACGCGAATTACGCAAAACAGCGCGAATTTTCGCAAATTTCTTTCAAAAGATTTGCGTTTATTGCCGAAAATTTGCGTAATTCGCGTTCTATTTGAAAACCCAACTATGAAACTAATTTTTGCTCTGGCCCTTTTGTTCTTAACTGCGCCGCTAATGGCAGCGACGGATTATCCACTGACCGAAGATTCCAAGGCGCATGAGAATGTGCCCAAGGGCGAAATTTTGCGCTTTGCTTTCGAGAAAAGCAAAATCTTTCCCGGCACGCGGCGCGATGTTTCGGTTTATGTGCCCAAGCAATACGATGGCACCAAACCGGCGTGCGTTTATGTGAACCAAGACGGCATTCAGTGGAACGCGCCGACAGTTTTTGATAACCTCATCGCCAAAAACGAGATGCCCGTTACGATTGGCGTTTTCGTGACGCCGGGCGTGGTCAAAGCTGCCAACGAAAACGCTTTGCCTCGCTTCAATCGTTCGCTGGAATATGATGGACTCGGCCCCGATTACGCCAACTTCTTGCTGAACGAACTGTTGCCCGAAGTTGAAACCATGAAGACTGCTGATGGACGCGCGATTTTGCTTTCTAAAAGCGGCAATGACCGCGCCATTGGCGGCAGCAGTTCGGGCGCCATTGCCGCATTTACGGCGGCGTGGGAGCGACCCGATGCCTTTAGTCGCGTCTTCAGCGGCATCGGCACTTATGTGGGCCTTCGCGGCGGCAACGAATATCCGACGATCATTCGCAAATACGAACCAAAGCCGCTACGCATTTTTTTGCAGGATGGCTCGGCTGACCAAAACATTTACGGCGGCGATTGGTGGATGGCGAATCAGGAAATGGAGCGCGCCTTAGCCTTCGCAGGCTACGAAGTCAATCACGCGTGGGGCGATGGCGGGCACAACGGCGCGCAAGGCACGATGGTTTTTCCCGATGCCCTGCGCTGGCTGTGGAAAGACTGGCCACAATCCGTCAAAGAAGGCGAAGGCGCGCCGCAGATGAAAGAGATTCTAATTGCGGGCGAAGAGTGGAAAGAGGTTGGCGAAGGTTTCAAATCGAAAATTGATTTGGCGGTGGATTCTAAGGGCGGAGTGTTTTTCCCAATCTTTCCTCAAACAAAGGCGAAATCATCTGCAAGAATCATTCAATGGGATGTTATGCAAGATAAATTTAAGCCAAGTGCAATGGCACCAAGGAATTTTGAAGGATTGTCAGCGGTGGTTAATAACGGGCTGGTTAAAGCCACAGTAATTGCTAACAGCGGCTGGCGATTCGAGAGTGCACTGGGGCCACTTGATAGTTCTGCTGCTGGTTATCGCCTTGACCAATTGCCGACGATAATTCAAAACGTTTCAGACAAAGGTCAACGTAAGGTAGTTGATGAAAATGCAAATGGAGCCGTGAGTTTGACACTCTCCCCTGATCAAACATTGCTTTACGCGGCGGACAACGATCACTGGGTTTACTCCTACCAAATTCAGCCCGATGGCTCTTTGGCGCATAAGCAAAAGTATTATCATTTGCACGTCCCCGATACCGCCGACAATGCGGGCGCGGGCGGAATGTGCGTTGACCGCGATGGGCGGCTTTATGTCGCAACGGCGATGGGCATTCAAGTGTGCGACCAAGCCGGACGCGTTAATTCGATTATTCCGGTTCCCGGCGGCGCGGCGACAAGCGTGGTTTTAGGCGGCGCCGATTTTGACACGTTATTTGCGGCTTCCGGTGGCAAAATTTACAAGCGCAAGGTGAAAACCAAAGGCGCGCCGTCGTTTTTGCCGCCGCCGGTTAAACCCGCCGGGCCGCGATTGTAAGAATTGAGGATAAAGAAATGGGAAACGAGAATTGCTCTCGTTTCCCATTTCTCTTGTCATTTTGCCAGCCGCCAGACTTTCTAACGCCCATTCATAAGCAACGGATATGAATACTGTGCTGATCAATGAATATCCCTAATGAATGGATACTCTGACTCATCCACTTGATACTCTGACTCATCCGCTGAACTCGATTAATTAGCGAAACAATAATAATACTGTGCTGATCAATGAACTTCCCTCATCAATGGGTCTTCTGCACGCCCGATGGGTAATCTGCACAGCCGTTTGGCTCGCTTACATCACGAAACAATAAGAATACGAGCCTGATTAATGATCTTCACTAATGAATGGGTCTTCTGCACAGCGTTTCGATGCTCTGACGCGCCCTTTGGGTCATCTGAACGCGTGCGTCAAACTCTTCGATAGGACTTTGCAAACACTCTCACTATGAATC
>JANMKN010000274.1:0-20804 GCA_031372065.1 Abditibacteriaceae bacterium
ATTTTCCACGTTCCCCTATCAAATCGGCGCAGATTCTTCGCGTCGAGCGGGCCGTAAAGCCATCTTTGGTGATAGTAAAATCGCCCAAATAAGGCATTCCTCTAACGATAAGGGTGTCTTTCCCATTTTCCACGAACCAAATGCGGTCTGCCTGCTCTTCTGTCAACTCTATAAGTTTTAGATTCGTAGATTTGCTGGGGAACATTTCGCAAGCGCAGATAATATCAAATACGTGTTCACTGGTCGCTTTGCCTTGCGGAAACAACTCTTCTGAATTCAGCACGCCGCCTTTACCAAGCGTGCCATAAGTTAGAAGAGTGGTGAGTTGGCCCTGTTTTACAAAACCCAAAATAGGCTGCGTGCAAATTTTTATTTTCACAACGGGCGTGATTTGAAAATCCTTTACTACGGGCAGAATTTGGCCGGGGGCGAGTTTTGCGACAGGATATTCGGTGCCGTCAATTTTGATTTTGGTTTCCTGCGTCTCTTCGGTGTTGTTGTCGAGAAAAATCAGCGTGCCAGCTGGACTTTTGCGCGCGGTGACGCGGATTTTGGGGTTGGTGGCGGCGTTTTTGTAGTCGTCGGTGGCGTTTTCGCTGTTGGCTAAAATTTCTTGAAAGCTGCGCGCGAACCACGCGGCCCGCTTGAAGCGATAGTAAATCGGACGCAAATCGCCCGCTTCACCGATGGCGGCGCCGTAATCGTAGCTGGAAGCGTCTTCCTGATTATTCCAACTCTCGAAATTGGTGCCGCCGTGCAGCATATAATAGTTGTAGCCGTTGCCGCCGTAAGCGAGGATTTTCCACGTTCCCCTATCAAATCGGCGCAGATTCTTCGCGTCGAGCGGGCCGTAAAGGTCATACCAGCCGGGCCAGAATTCGGTTGTATACCACAGACTTGTGCGCCCTTTGCTGTCCCACGGATTGTTGCCTGCCGGGTCGCTGCCGTGATGCAAACCACTGAAAAAATACGGCACTTCGATGCCGCTTTTAATGGCTTTGTCGCGCAGATGCTTGAAATAATCGTTCGGCATCACGGTGCCCCAGCCTTGCGGATGCTCGTTTTCAAGTTGCACCATGATGACCGCGCCGCCTTTGTTGATCTGATTGGCAGCGATGATCGGCAGCACTTTATCCATGTAGCGGTCAACGTATTTTTCAAATTCGGCGTTCGGCTGGCGCACTTTGACGCCCGGTTTGAATTTCAGCCACACCGGATAGCCGCCCGAATCCCATTCGGCGCACACATAGGGGCCGGGCCGCACCGTGGCATACATTCCCATTTGCTTGACGAGTTTCAAAAAGGCATCGAGGTCTTTTTCGCCGCTAAAATCGAATTGGCCTTCTTTCGGCTCGTGATAATTCCAGAAAACGTAGGTCTGCACGCAATTAAAGCCGCCACGCTTCATGCGCAAAAGCCGGTCTCGCCACAAAGCGCGCGGCACACGCGGATAATGCAGGCTGCCCGACACGATAAAAGTGCGCTGATTATTGATTAAGAAGCCTTTGCCGTCGAAGTTGACGAAGTTTTTCGCAGCCTCGGCTGGCGGAAAAATGTTGTCATCGGCGCGCGACGCAGAGGCGCAAAACGAAAAAGTAGCGGCCAAGAGCGCCGATAGAAGCAGATTTTTGGGTTTCATGTGAGGTCTTAGACCAAGGCGAGGCCAGTTTTGGGCAAAACGCGCCCCAGTGAGACTTGAAACTCATGAGTTTTAGCCTGCCGTATCAGTCCCGCAGCCTCAAACTCGTGAGTTTTAGGCTCGCGTATCGGTTCCGCAGCTTTAAACTCGTGAGTTTTAGGCTGTCGTATCGGTTCCTGAGCACAAAACTCATGAGTTTCAAGCTGGCGTATCGGTTCCGTAGCATTCAACTCGTGAGTTTTGGCCGAAATTAGCGGTTTTGCATGGGAAATTACGCATTTATATAGCGCTTAACTGCCTGGAGGCTACAAGTCACATATGCGGGGCTGCGCCCTCTTCCAAACGGGCCGTCGAAAATTAAAAGTGAACACCTTGTTTGGAAGAGAGCGTTAGCTCCGCCTGTTGTAGCCTTTAATCAGTTAAGCGCTATAGCAACCGGCGTAAAACTACGATTCTTCCACTTCTCGCGGTTTGCGTTGAATGAGAATGCGCTGCGGGCGGCGGCTGCGCATTTTATGCACGATGAGCGTGACGGTTTCACTTTCCAGTTCGACGGTGATCTTATCGCCGATAGAAGGCGCGCGGCCCAACTGTTCGATGACAAAACCGCCAATGGTGTCGAATTCGCCGCGTGGCAATTCCAAATCCCACATTTCGGCCAAGTCTTCGGTGTGCAAACGCGCATCGGCAATGGCAGCGTGTTCTTCGAGTTTGACCAGTGGCTCGTCCACTTTGAAATCGTGTTCGTCGGCGATTTCACCGACCAATTCTTCGAGAATGTCTTCGACAGTGAGAATGCCCGCCGTGCCGCCGAATTCGTCCATGACAATCGTCAGATGCGTTTGCCCGGCGCGCATGGTGGCGAAGGCTTCGTCAATTTTTTTCGATTCGGGCATGAAAAGCGGGGCACGCATCAATTCGCGCGGCACAAAGTGGGTTTCGCCTCGCCCCAAACGCGCCAAAACATCGCGGGCGTGCGCGATGCCAATCACGCGATCTACGTTTTCCTCGTAAAGCGGAATGCGCGAATGACCGCTGCGCTGCAAAGTGTCGAGCAGTTGCGCTGCGCTGCATTCGACGGGCAAGGCGACCATATCGGGGCGCGGCGTCATCACTTCGTAGGCACGCGTGTCACCGAAATCGAAAATGCTCTCGATCAATTCGCGATTGCCTTCTTCGATGAGGCCCGACGCCTGCGCATTTTCGACTAATTCGCGGATTTCGTGTTCGCCTTCGTCTTCGCTGACTTCATCAACCACAGGTTGCGTCGGGGCGCGTCCAAGGCCCAAAGGCCGCAGAATCAGCGACCCCAAAAGCATCATAAGCGTGACCGGCGGCGAGAGAATCAACATCAAAAAGCGCGCGGGCCGCACCCACCACAAGCGCACTTGCGTGCCGGGCCGTTCCACCAAAAGGCGTGGCGCGATTTGCCCGAAAGCGATAACTGCGAGTGCTATGCCCGCACACCATGCTAAAACTTGCGGTTCGCTTTCGAAACGCTCTTCAGCCAGCCACAAAGTTAGCGCCGCCGCCGCCAAAAGCGGCAAATTGGCCGCGATTGTCACCGTAGCGATGAATTTTTGCGCGTCGCCCGACAATTCGGTGGTCAAAATCTGCGCCGTGTTATTTTCGTCCGCCGCGTGCATTTGCAACAAATGCCGCAAACGCACGCGATTGGTCGCCGCCAAAGCCGCTTCGGAAGCGGCAAACAGCGCCACCAAAAACAAGCAGCCCGCTAAAGCGATGAGTAATGTTGTAGAAAGCATATTTCTATTTTACGCCGCTTGAAAGCGGCGTCTGCAAGAGCAAAAGCCGCCTTCGCGGCTTGGAATCAAGTTTTGCTTTTAGTCTAAATAACTCATGTTACACAGTGCGCTTATGGTAGGCACTGCGTAACATGACTCAATAAGCTGCGAAGGCAGCTTTTGCTTTTTCAGACGCCGGTTTTAACCGGCGTAATAACAAAACCGCGCCATTGGTTATTTTACGCCGCTTGAAAGCGGCGCCTGCAAGAGCAAAAGCCGCCTTCGCGGCTTGTAATTTTTAGCGCACTCCGCTGTCTCAATCGGCTTCTTCATGCACCTTTTCCAAGGCAGGCCACAATTTATGTTCGGCGTGATGCTGCTTTTGCGCACGGATGTAATTGCCCACGCGCCGCACATGACTGAGGCTAACTGAAAGCGCACCGTAGCCGCCCTGCCAGCGAAAAGGCACATCGTCCGGCATCGCATGATTCACAAAATGCGAGGAAGCCCCCTTCATTTGTTGCGCTAACTCGGCGACCCTAATGCTGGCATGCATTCTCACCAGGACATGAACATGATTTTCGATGCCACCAATTGCTAAGGGCTGGCAATTCAGAGATTCACATTCCCGCCAGATACAACTATGCAAACGTGCCTCGCGTTCTACAGTAATCCACGGCATTCTGTCCCACGTCGCCCAAATAAAATGAATATAAAGATGTGTGCTGGAATTTGGCATACGACCCTCATATCAGGCCACGGCGGTGGCCTTTGCTATGCCAGCAGCCGGTTTCAACCGGCTGTTGCAGTTTCTCCGCTTTGTGCCGCCGCGATTTTCACTTCTTCGATGCGTGGGCCGCTCATGGCTGTGACTTCCAGTTCTAAAGGCGCGCTGCCGGCGGCGCCGGCGACGGTGCGGGCGCCGGGCACGGGCACAGTTTCAAAAAGGCGCAGGGCTAAAGTCGCAAGGGAAATCGAATCTTCGGCGTCGGCGCCTCCGGCTTCGAGAAGGCGCGCAATGTCGCCGAAACTGCGTTGCCAGAAACGCTCAAAATCGCGCACGCTGACACCGGCATCGCAGGCGACAGCTTGCCCGCCGTCGTTTTCGTCAATGCGCAAAGTCGGTTCTTCGGCGTCGTATTCGTCTTGAATTTCGCCGACTAATTCTTCGAGCAGGTCTTCAATCGTCACCAAACCGGCGGTGCCGCCGTCGCCTTCTACGACAATGGCGATTAAAGAACGCTGGCGGCGCAATTCTTCGAGCGTGGTCGAAATACGCTGCATTCGTGGCACAAAATAGGTTTTGCGAATTACATCGCGGGCGCGTTTGCTGCCCGCTGTTTCAGGATGACGCAAATGTGGAATCAAATCTTTAATAGCGATGATGCCGATGATTTTATCGGCGCTGCCTTCCCAAACCGGCAAGCGCGAATGACCTTCGCGCATGGCGATTTCGAGGGCTTGATACAATGTTGCATCGGCGTCTATGCCCACGATGTCCACGCGCGGCGTCATCACTTCGCGCACCAGTTTTTCGCGAAATTCCATCGCGCCTTCCAGCAAAGCGCGCTCGTCTTTTTCGATGACGCCTTCTTCTTCGGCGGTTGCCAAAGCGGTGCGCAATTCGCCTTCGGTGAATTGCGGCGCATTTTCAGGCCGCGCGCCGAAAACGCGTGCCACGCCGCGCCCGACGAAGTGCAAAAGCGACAAAAGTGGCCCCAAAACGCGCAAACCCCATTGCACTAACCCCGCGCCGCGCAAAACCAAAGTCTCGGTCAGGCGTGCCGCGATGAGCAATGGCAGCACCTCGGCCACGAATAAGAGGCCAATCAGAGCCAAAGGCAGCAGCCAATCGGCCCAATTGTTTTCGCGCGCCAGCCATGTCAAAAGCGAAGCGGCTGTCCACAAAGTCAGCGTGGTGATAGTCAAAAACAAAAGCGAGAGGCGTTGGGGATTATCTTGAAGCTGCAAGGCACGCACCAGACGCTGTTCCTGCGCCGAATGCCGCGCACCTTCCCCATTGGAACCGGCAGCCGGTTCACGCTTGTCATCGCGTTTTTCTTGATGCAAGCGCTCTTTTTCGTCTTCGAGCAAAGCGCGCAACCGCGCGCGCGACACCGCACCAAACGCCACTTCCAGCGCTGTAAAAACGGCTTCGCAAATCCCACAAATGATCGCCAGAGCAAGGAGCATAGAATTTTGAGTTAGGAGTTTTGGGTTAGGAATTTTGAGTTAGAGAACACAACTCCTAACTTCTAACTCAAAACTGACTTACGATTTCCTCCTGCCATTTCCACATCACGCGGCGGTCGGCAGCGCGAATGTGGTCGTAGCCCAGCAAATGCAAGGTGCCATGCACGGCCAAAAATTCCATTTCGCGCTCCAAAGAATGCTTGAGTTCGGCGGCTTGGCGCGCGGCGGTTTCCAAGGAAATCACCAAATCGCCCAGCGGCAGTTCATCGCTTTCTTGCAGGGCAGGGTCGAACATTTCTTCGCCCTCCCACAGGGAAAATGACAGCACATCGGTGGGTTTGTTTTTGTGACGGTAATCGTGATTGAGTGCGGCGATTTCGTCGTCGCCGAGCAGCGTCACGTCCGCGCTGAAAAGAAAAGAGCGTTTCGGGTCGGGTGTGTCGTCCGCATGAGATTCTGTAAGAGGTAACATCGAAGTGGGCGCTGTTTTATTGGGCGCGTGTTTTAAAGGCTCCAGTCGTGGCGGCGCGTGGTGCAGTGTTGCCATGATCGCCCGGCGCAAGGATTGGTTGATTGTCCGCCGACTGTAAGGCACTATTTCCGTCTGTGGACTGAGCATTAGGTGTGTGAGATTTAGCTGTTTGAGCGCTTTGGTCGCACTGGGACTCCAACTGATGTTCAAGCGCACCGTTGGCATTTTCGGCGGGCTTTTGGGTGAGGGCAGGCGGCTTCGCGGTGGTTCCTGATTGATTTTGAGACTCATACGATTTTTGATTTTGTGCTTGCTGCGAATGCGATTGTTGGGCTTCGCGGGCCAGACGCTTTTCCTTTTTGCGTTCGCGGCGGCGACTGGCTTTGCTGCTTTTGCCGGAAACGCTGGACTCGTCAGGGCTATTTTCGCGCCGCGCTTTGTCGGAAGCTGCGCGAACATCGTCACGATTCCATTTTTCGCGCATCCAATCGTCGTTGTCTTGCAAGGCTTCTTTTTCCTGTCCCGGATATTGAATGCGCTGATGCAAAACGCCGCGCAAGACGTGGGTGAATATGGTTTCGATGGTGCCGAGGTCGCGCATTGTCAGCTCACATTCGGAAAGTTCGCCTTCCTGCAAACGCAGCGAAATCATTTTGTGAATGTGAGTGCGCAAGTTTTCCGGCGTGACTTCGGGCATCGAGCGCGATGAGGCCTCAATGCTATCGGCCAGCAAAACCAACGCGGCTTCTTTGCTTTGCGGGCGCGGCCCAGCATAACGAAACAAGGTGACATCGGGCGTTGAGGAGGATGCAGGGCGGGCGCCTTCCGCGCTGGTGATAACGGATGAAGTTTCAGAACCTTCCATATCTACATCGGCGGCGGGAATGCTGACCAAAGCCGCGCCTTGCAAAGCGCGATTGTAAAAATAACTCAGCACCGTTGTGCCATGATGTTGCGCGATGATGTCCAGCACCGGCTGCGGCAAACGTAAGGCGCGGCCCAATTCGAGGCCGTCTTTAACGTGCGCCAAAATAATCAGCGCCGAAAGCTGCGGCGACAGTTCGTCGTGGATATTATGGCCGCTTTGGTTTTCGATGAAACAATGCGGGCGCCGCAGTTTGCCGATGTCGTGATACAAGCCGCCGACGTGACAAAGCAAGGAATCGGCGCCAACGGCTTTGGCTCCGGCTTCGGCGAGTAAGGCGACCATCAGGGAATGTGTATAGGTGCCGGGCGCTTCGGCTTGCATCCGGCGCATGACGGCCTCGCCCGGCGAAAGCAATTCCATCAAGCGAAAATGCGTGGTAATGCCAAAAGGCCGTTCGAGCAAGAGCGCCAATCCCGACATAAACGCGACAGCACCCACGCCCGCCACGGCTTCCCACAACACGATGCGTCCAATGTCGGGCCATGCCATATCGCCCAGCACGCCAATGATGCAAAACAAAATCGCGTTGGTCAGCGCCAGAACCGAACCGGCGCGCACAACGTGCAGCAGCGATGATAAATTCGCCACGCCTAAAGCGCCAATCGAAGACGCCAGCGAACCGGCGAGCAGCCAAGTTGCATCAGTGCCGGCCATAATCGAACACAGCGCCGACAACGAAAATCCTGCGACCACGCCCACGCGCGCATTGGTTAAAACCGTCAGCAGCATGGCGGCGGCTGAGGCCAAGGGCACCATTAAATATTCGGCGTGCGGAATGCGCAGCAGCAAGCGAAATCCAAAAGCAAAAGCGACGGGCACCATCGCTGTCAGCCACAAAGCCGCTGGTTGCGCAATCAGGCGCGGGTGGCAGCTTTTCAAGTAGGCCGCACCGAAAAAGACCAACAAAATGACAAGTCCCAGCCGCGCCAAGGCCACTTTGGGCGACAAACTCGGCGTGACAACGCCCATTTCCTGCATTTGCGTCCAACGGCGCTCGGTGATGATTTCGTTGGCACCAACTAAAACATCGTCGGCTTTGAACTTCACATAAACCGGCTGCACACTGGCACGGGCAACTTCGCGCAAAACTTCGGTTTGCCTTTCGTTGACAACCTGATTGGGATGTTTAACAACGGCTGCCATTGCCAAAGCGCCAACGATTTTCGCTTCGCCTTCGCCGATTGTATAGTTGCCAAGCGCCGCGCCACTAACGCCGCGAATATGCGTTTGAGCCTGCGCTAAATCGGAAGAGCCAGCCGCCAATACGTCCGAACGCAGTTGTCCTTTTTGGTAAACAGTCCGAATCGCCTGCCGCGCGATCATGTCCACCACGCTCCAGCGCGCGGGCGGCAATTGCGCCATGCTGCTTAAGGTCGCATCCGGCAATCGTTCGCGCGAGACAGCTAACTCCGCATAACGCGCCCGCCAGCGATGCAGCGGATTCGGCGCCAAGCCTTTTGCGTTTGATGAGTCTGGCGCGGCCAATAACGTCTGGGCCGCGCGCACCAACGAACCCAAATCGGCTAAGGCCGCCGCCTGCGCGCTGGGATTCGGATCGTAATCGGGTGTCACCAAATTGGCCGCGTCGTCTTGGCGGCGGCGGGTTTCGTCGCCGTCCAGCAAAAACGTTTGCTGTGGCACCAAAATATCATGCCCCGGCGCGACGCCGACACGATACGGCTCGTTGTTCCACAGCGGTGGCAGCGCAACGATGGCCCACAAAAGCAAAACGCAGAGCGCCAGCAGCGCAGCCTGATGCCGCCCGAACACCGCCGCCACCCGCGCGCCAAAAGGCTCGCGCGGTGGCAAAAGCGGCGCCTGACCAATAGCCTGCAACGAAGGTTTTTCGTTGAGAACTACCGGTTCAACAGGTTCGGAAGAGGGGGTCGTCATTTAGCAGTGGTCGGTGGCCAGTGGTCGGTGGTCGGTGTTTCTGCTGCTGACTTCTGCTCACCGCCCACTGACCACTGCCGTCAGTGAGTTTCGCTGTGTTCGTAGGCTTCGATAATGCGCTGCACCAGAGAATGACGCACTACGTCTTCTTTGCCGAGGCGCACAATTTCGATGCCGTTCACTTGGTCTAAAATGCGTGTCGCCACGCGCAGGCCGGATTCTTGGCCGGCAGGAAGGTCAGTTTGCGTCACATCGCCGGTCACGACCATCTTGGAGCCAAACCCCAAACGCGTGAGGAACATTTTCATTTGCGCGGGCGTGGTATTTTGCGCTTCATCCAAAATAATGAAAGAATCGTTCAGTGTGCGCCCGCGCATATAAGCGAGCGGCGCGATTTCGATGGTGCGGCGCTCGAACATTTTCTGTGCTTTTTCCGTTTCGATCATATCGAACAGCGCATCATAAAGCGGGCGCAAATACGGGTCAATTTTCGCTTCCAAATCGCCCGGCAAAAAGCCCAGTCGCTCGCCCGCTTCGACAGCCGGACGCGTCAAAAGAATGCGCGAAACCTGCTTGGCTTTAAATGCCGCGACTGCAAGAGCAACCGCGAGATAAGTTTTTCCCGTGCCCGCTGGGCCTACGCAAAAAGTCAAATCGGTGCGGCGCACGGCTTCGAGATAATTTTTTTGGCCCGCTGTGCGTGGGCCGATGGGTTTGCCCCTTTCTGAGACCAGAATCGTGTCGCCAAAGGCGCGCCCTGTTTGTTCGACAACAGCCGTAGCCGAAGGCGCATCGCCGCTTTTGGCGTGGGCAATCAAACGCGCCACATCTTCGGATTGCAAGTCGCGCCCGCCACGCAAACTGTTTTGCGCGATACCAATAATTTGATCCAACACACTCGCGGCGCGGCGTGCGTTGTCTTCTTGCTCGGAGGACACCAGAAACGTCGTGTCACGCAGGGCAATTTCGACTTGCAATTCGCGTTCGATAAGGCGCCGCGTTTGGTCTTGCTGACCTAAAATCAGCGGCAAAGCCTCGCGCTGCGCGACGGGCACGGCGAGCGAGGTTTTTTCGGGAGAAAGAGTTTCCAAAATAATATTTAACCAGCTAAAATTTGGCGCACCATAGTGCTGACGCGCTTGCCATCGGCGCGACCCGCCACTTGCGGCAGCACTTTGGGCATCACTTTGCCCATGTCGCCGGGCGCCGCTGCGCCGACTTCGACAATAGTGGCGCGCACAATGGTTTCCAGTTCGGCGTCGTCCATCTGCTTGGGCAAAAACTCGCCTAAAATGGCGGCTTCGGCCAGTTCGAGCGCGGCACGGTCGGAGCGGCCATGCTTTTCGTATTCTTCGGCAGCGTCACGGCGCTTTTTCGCTTCGCGCTCGATAACGCGCATCACACCCGCGTCATCCAATGCTTCGGACTCGCCGCCCACACGCGCATCAATTTCTTCTTTTTTAACTGCCGCCCGCAGTGTGGAAAGCACATCTTTGCGCTGCGTTTCGCCGCTGCGCATCGCGGCCTTCCAGCCTTCGGTGATTTGTTCAATTAATGTAGACATCGTAAGAGATTATGACACGGAGACACGGAGAAGGGGAGACAAGGAGAGGCACAGTCGAATTCTCAGCGTGATTTAGCGTCTTGATGAAGTAGCCATTGATGCGGGGAATTAATCATTGCCACAATCATGCTTAAAATTTGTTCATATTCATCCAACAAAGCAGTTCCTGTTGCGCGGTCAAGATAGTTGCAGCGCATGGCGAATTCGATCCATGTTTGCGTTTCCGCCGCTTCGGTTTCGGCATCGGAGAGCTTGGCTATAAAAGCGGCTTCGTAGCGTCGCTTACGCCAAGCCTCGGTTAAATTTGCAGCGACCGAACGCGATGAACGCCGCATTTGATCGGTCAGCGAATAGATTTCTTCTTTGGGAAAGGTTTTGCTCTGCTCAAAAATTTGCATTGCGGCGCCAAAAGCCCGTTGATAGACATTTAGTTGCCGGTGAGTGGTAATTTTCATTGGAAAATCCCCTAAATCTCCCTATCTCCGTGTCTCCCCTTCTCCGTGTCTTCTCCTTTTCGCCTACCCCGGTGGCCATTCCATTTTGCGCCCGCCTAAAACGTGAATGTGCAAGTGCGGCACGCTTTGGCCACCTTCGGCGCCGATATTGGTGACCAAACGAAAACCGTGCGGGCATTTTTCGCTGCCGATTTTGGCCGCCACTTGCATAATATGACCGAGCGTTGCGGCATCGGCAGCGGTTGCATCCACAAAAGGCTGGCGCGGAATCACCAAAATATGAATGGGCGCTTGTGCGTTGATGTCGTTGAATGCCACGCAAATTTCGTCTTGGTGCAGCAACTCAACCGGCATTTCGCCGCGCGCAATTTTGCCAAAAATCGTATCGGCCATGAATGGATTGTCCTTTCTTGCGTTGCAGTTTGGCAAAGGCGCCCACAAACTGAAAGCCGCTGATTTCTGTCGAAGTCCCGACTTCTTGTGCCATAATCAAAGTGCCATGAAAAACTTTCTTTTGCTTGCTGCTCTCCTTCCTGCCATGTCCACGTCTTCCATCGCGCAAAGTGCGCCACCACTTACACCTGCAACCATGCCCGAACCGATTTATTTATGGCCCGCCACCGCGCCCGGCGAAAAAGGCGACATCGGCGAGGAAAAAGATACCACGCCGCCCGACCCGAACAAGCCCGATGCCAATCACATTTCGCGCATCGGCAACGTCACCAAACCGACGATCACGGTTTTTAAACCGGCGCCCGAAAAAGATACCGGCGCGGCGGTTGTTGTCTGTCCCGGCGGCGGTTACAGCATTCTCGCTTACAATCTCGAAGGCAGCGAAGTGTGCGCGTGGCTCAATTCCATCGGCGTGACCGGCGTGCTGCTCAAATATCGCGTGCCGGGACGCGGCGGGCAGCGTTATACCGCGCCCTTGCAAGACGCGCAGCGCGCTTTGGGTTTGGTGCGTAGCCACGCCAAAGAATGGAATCTTGACCCAAATCGCCTTGGTATTCTGGGTTTTTCGGCGGGCGGCCATCTTTCGGCGGCTCTTAGCACCAATTACCAAACGCGCACCTATGAAGCGGTGGACGACGCCGACAAAACAAGCTGCCGCCCTGATTTTACGGTGCTGGTTTACCCGGCTTATCTGACCAATAAAGAACTCAACGCCTTGGCCCCCGAAATCAAAGTGGATGCGCAAACGCCGCCCGCTTTTATCGTGCAAACGCAAGATGACGCCGTTCACGTCGAAAATGCCATTGTTTATGCCGGGGCTTTGCACGTAGCGGGCGTTGCCACCGAATTGCACATTTATCCCAAAGGCGGTCACGGTTATGGCCTGCGTTCTTCGCCCAACGCCGTTTCGCATTGGCCGCAGCGCGTCGGCGAATGGCTCGCCGCGCAAGGCTATTTGAAGGCGAAATAAGTCGGGCAAAAATCTTTCCACTAAATCTTCCATGACACTTTTTATTGACGGCTTTATCATCGTCGTTTATTTTGCGGTTATTTTGACAATTGGCCTGCGCATGGGCCGGCGCGAAGATAATCTGCACGATTTCGCCTTGGGCGGGCGACAGGTGCCGTGGTGGGCTGTGATGGCTTCGATTATCGCCGCCGAAACCAGCGCGGCGACGTTTTTGGGCGCGCCCGGCGAAGGCTACGAAAAGCACAGCCTCGCTTATGTGCAATTGGTTTTGGGCGTGATTATCGGGCGTTTTATTGTCGGCAATTTGTTTCTTGAGCCGTATTATCGCTATCGTGTTTACACCGTTTACGATTACTTGGGCGTGCGCTTTGGACCGCGCACCAAAAGTTATGTGTCCGGCTTGTTTTTGGTGATGCGAACTTTGGCTTCGGGCACGCGGCTTTTCATCCCTTCCTTAGTGATTGTTCTCGCGTGGCGCTTGTTTACCGGTGGCAGCGGGCAAATTGCCTATAGCCAGCAAGCCGTCAGCAGCGTCGGGCCGTATCTTGTGGCGATTATCGCACTGACGATTGTGACTTGCGTTTATACGGCGCTGGGCGGCATCAAAGCCGTTATCTGGACGGATGTGATTCAAGCCTGCCTGATGTTTGGCGGCGCGATTGTGGCGATGATTACGCTGCTCGTTCATGTGGGCGGCTTTAGCGCCGTGGCGCAAGCGGTGCCGCAAATGACGCGGCTCGAAGGCTATTTCGTGACGGGTTTTGAAGCCGATGTCGTCGCCAAATGGCAAGCCGAAAATCACATCGCGGCCATGAATGCGTGGGAATACTTCAAGCTGATTTTAGGCAGCGATTACACCCTGTTTTCGGCGTTAATTGGGGCCACCATGATGAATATGGCGGCCTTTGGCACCGATCAGGACATGGTGCAGCGAATGCTGACTGCCGAGACTCATCAAAAGGCGCGGCGCAGTTTAATCACGGCAGCGTTTATGGATTTGCCGATTGCGGCGGTTTT
The DNA here is from genome assembly GCA_031372065.1 of Abditibacteriaceae bacterium. GTDB lineage: Bacteria > Armatimonadota > Abditibacteriia > Abditibacteriales > Abditibacteriaceae > DASWNL01. Next base: position 13,330 of record JANMKN010000274.1, read on the forward strand.
CACCTTCATCGGAATTTTGCTTTTTGTTTTTTATCAGCAAGACCCCACTTACAAGCCCGAAGCTAATTCGGATATTTTTGGCTCTTACATTCTCAATGTGCTGCCGGTGGGCATTCGCGGCTTGGTTTTGGCGGGCGTTTTCGCTACGGCGATGGGTTCATTCTCGGCGGCGTTAAATGCCCTTGCCACCAGTGCCACCAACGATTGGTATGTGCCGCGCCGCCCCGGAAAAACCGAGCATCATTATGTGAACGCGGCGCGCCTTTTTACGGTTGTTTTCGCGGTTTTGATGATTATCGTCGCGGGCCTTTTCGCTTACGCCAAAGTGATAAATCCCGATATTCGCATTATTCCCGTGGTGCTGGGCATTGCCAGCTTTATTCTCGGCCCGATGCTTGGCGTGTTTTTGCTGGGAATGCTGACGGGCAATCGCGGCTCGGATAAGGGCAACCTCATCGCCGTGACTTGCGGCCTCATTGCCACGGTTTACTTGGGCGATTTGCATAACACTTTCCTCAACGGCCTTGCGCCGATACTGGGCTTCAAAGCGGCCTTTGCGCGCCCCGAATGGCTGCCCAAAGTGCAGTTCACATGGTTCGCTTTAATCGGCGCCTCGGTTGTGTTCGCCGTTGGCTCTTTCTTCCAAACCCCGCCCGAAGTTTTAGAAAACGCCAAACGCCAAGCCGCCGCAGCCCAAGGCAGCGAAGACGTGCCCCTTGCCATGCGAAAATGAAGTCATTAAAATTCCTTCATCTTACTTTTATTTCTCGCCATATGCTGTTGATATGGCTTACCCAAAGGAGTGTGGGATATGATGGAGCAGGACAAAGCAGGTGCAGAAATTGTAGAGGGCGAATCAAAAATGAATGTCCTCAGCCGAGAACAGATTGAGGAACTGGTCAACGAAAAAGCGGATCATGCCAAGACTGTTGTTGTATTTATTCATGGCATCGGCGTTCAAGACCGATTTCAGCAGCTTGTTTCTTTTACTCAGGGGCTGCGTTATACACCAAAAGCGGGAGAGTTTTGGGTTAGCAAACGTGGCACAGATGATACGCCTCAAGGGCAAAATGTCCCTTTGCGTATTATTCCCCGTCAGGCCGCTAATGGGGCTACCAGCAGAAAATATGTTGATGTTGATGTGTGTGAAGTTTATTGGGCACCTTTATTAAATGGTTTGACAACATGGTCTGCTGTTTTGCGGTGGCTCGCTTTAACACTGAAAGAAGTCCCCAAGATTTTTTTGACGCGCTGGACTTATCCACAAAACCCGCAATACCTTCACGATGCCAACTCTCAAGTAAACGAAGCAAAAAAAATCATTGACAACATTCCTTCTGCTGCACCTGACGATCTTAAAAAGCATCTCACGCAAGTTGACGACTGTTTGGCGGAAGCCCAAGCGCAAATTACCAAAATACAGTCGAATCTTTCAACTCAAAAAGACTATCGCTTTCGCATTAAGGTAGAACTTTCCGCTGCCAAAGATTTCATTTCCGAAGCCAAAGACGAAATATCCACAGCAAAAAAGATTTGCGTCTCAGATAAAATCAAAGATGATTTGGACGAAGCAAAAAAAGCGCTTTCTGCTGCTAAAAAAGCTCTTTCTTTTGCGAAAAACCCACTCCCCACTGCAAAAACCAGTCTTGGCAAATGGATGTGGCAAATTGGTTATTTTACCCTCGCGTTCTTTGTAGCATTTGCTCTTATGTGGACGGCATTTGGCAGCCTGCTCCTAACGACTGACCAATTAGCGAATCCTAAACAAACACTCATCACATCGCGGCTGTTTTCTCTACAGGACGATTTTAAAGAGCGCTCAACAAAACCGAGTGATTTTCGGCTGAATTTGGATAGCTTAAGGCAAGGTTCAAGCTATGTTTTTTACAGAAAAGATCAGCCGGCTGGCGTGGTTGAAGGGCTTGATGTCAATCCCAGTAAATTACTCAAACAGATCGAAATAAAATATCTTGTTTACGGACTTATATTTGTCGTAGCGCTATTCTGGCTACTGGTCAGCATAGCTGCCATTCTTCAACTTGCTTACAATTTAAGCAAAAATAACAAACGAAAAAAACGCTTCCGACAATCTCAACACGATGAAGTAGAACGCGCCATAGACAGATGCAACAAAGAGACAAGACACTTGCTTTTTTCTGGCCTTTTAAGAGCTATTGAAGGCGGAACTGCCCTCTTTGTCTTGTGTCTTTTTGATTCAGTGAGTAAGCCCATTATTGTTCTGGTGTTGATCCCGTTGACAATTTTTCTGGTGTTGCGCAAAGCGCTTTATGCAGGTCTTAGCGATGTGTTGGGTGACGTGGAAATCTATGTTACGCGCAATGAAAACAACACCAAATACAAAGGCCGCGAAGCGGTTTTAGAGAGCGCTCTCACTACGATTAAAAAGGTCTTAGATAATCCCAATTACGAAAACGTTTACATCGCCGGTCATAGTTTGGGGTCCGTCGTCGGACTTGACGCACTGCGGCGCCTTTACACCGATTATATGTTGCATTACGACGATGTAGACACAACCAAATGCGAACGTTATAAGAAAATTAAGGGATTTATTACCTTTGGTTCGCCATTGGAAAAGACATTGCTTTTCTTTCATCGTGACGATTACCGAAGCGAGTTCTTGGAATTCAATCAGACCATTGACCAGCGGCTTTTTGATCTCACGCCAGCAGATAAAACACCTCTGCCCGATAGACACTGCATTCACTGGTTTAATTTTTGGATTGCCAGCGACATCGTTTGTGATCCCTTGGGAAGTTATCCTATAACGCCTCACCACGAAGTCAAACTGCCCGGCCACGTTAATTTCTGGTCACACAGCGACTACTGGACAGACCCACTTTTTGTGCGCAATATATTGCACATTTTAGTTTGGTCTGATCCCAAAGAGTTAAATAAGCTGGAATTGATACAACCTAAAACACGTCGGAAGAAGTGAGCAGTTTCAAGGGCGTTGGCGGCACACCGGACCAAGAAATCGCCTCTCCTCGCCGCGAAATTGATGCTCGCGCCTGCGAAAACCCATCTCCGCGCCACGAAATGACTGCTCCGGCTCAAGAAAACCCATCTCATGCTCAAGAAATGGCATCTCTTGTTCGCGAAAACCCATCTCGTGTCCGAGAAATGGCATCTCGTGCCTAAGAAAACCCATCTCGTGCCCAAGAAATGACCGCTCTTGTTCGAGAAAACCCGTCTCTTGTCCGAGAAAACCCGTCTCTTGTTCAAGAAAAGAATGCTCGTATGCGCGAAAACGCTGCTCTTGTTCGCGAAAATTGTCTCGTGGTTGCTATTGAAATAGGTATTAATGAGGAGCGATAATAAAATTAATGCGCCTTCGATTGGCGGAGCGCATAAATTGACAGCGGAGGAAAAACAATGGATAGAGTGCAGCAAAATCGGGTGGATATGTTCAACACCACGCATGGTTACATGATGGAAAACCAAACGGTGTGGGCCAATTCGTCTGCTATGCAAGAAACGGTGGCCGATTTGGAGGCCAGCATTGATGTGATTAATGGCATCAGCGCCAAGCAAAGCGGCAATACCACGGGCGTTACCGCCGACAAAGAGCAGGCGCGCACCAACTACGAGGACTTGGTTTTCGATTTGGCCGACCAAGTGGGCGCTTATGCCGCCAAAATCGAAAATTTGGTGTTGGAAGCGCAAGTGGACATCACGCGCACCGGACTCGATAAGCTGACCAACGACGATTTAATTCGCATCGGCGACACCGTGGCGCTCTTGGTAAGCGAAAATCTGACCGCTTTAGCGCCGTATTTGGTGACGCAAGCCGATTTGGACGAATTAACCACCTTGAAAACGCGTTTCGCAGGCGTCAAAGGCGCGCCGCGTTTAGCCGTCGTCGGACGCGCCGCGCAAACCGATTCGCTGCCCGAAGCCCTCAATAACACCAGTCGCTTGCTAAATCGGCGTCTCGACCGCCAAATGAGCCATTTTCGTCGCACCCAACCGGAATTTTTCGCCGGTTACGAAAAAGCACGCGTGATTGTCAATCGCAGCGCCACGGCGGGCACAGGCGGTAGCACGACACCAACGCCAGTGGCGCCGCAATAGGCCCGGCAGCATTTGACGCGGTAATTTTCTCTGACATAGGCGGTTTTCTGTTTTAGACTAAGCCCGATTGAGCAAGCGAAACAAGGAAACTCATGCAAAGCAAAGAAATTTTCAAAGCCGTTTTGACTTTTGGGGCGCCCGTCGCGCTGTTGGCTGGCGCTCTCGTGACGGGTTGCGGCGGTGGAGGCGGCGTCAATCCGAACCCGAACGGCACGCCGACGCCCACACCGGTGGCAACGGCGACACCGCGACCTGCCGCCACGCAGATCGTTTATGTGTCCACAGCCGGTTCCAACGCCGATTTATTTATTCTCGGCCCCGGCGGTGTCCCGGAACGCCTGACTTCGGATGCGGCCAACGATGTGCAACCGAGTTTTTCGCCCGATAAAACCAAGGTGGTTTTTTCTTCGACGCGCGATGGCAATCCTGAAATTTATGTCACCAATGCCGTGACGCAGGTTTCGCAGCGTCTGACTACCGATAGCGGCTCGACGCTGCCCGTTGACGATTCGCCGACGTATTCGCAGGCCGGAGATCGCATCGCGTGGCGTTCCACGCGTGGCGGCACATCCAATATTTTTTATATGCTGGCGACCGGCGCCAATCAAACGCGCCTGAGCAACGAAGCGGCGGGCGCCACCGACCCGTTTTGGCATCCCAACGGCGCCAGCATCGGCTATGTCACCAAGCGCGGCGGCGTGCCGCGCATCGTCATTAAAAACATTGCCAGCGGCGCCGAGCAGATTGTGGCTCTCGACAACGGCGCGATTTCCAACGGTTCGATTTCGCACCCGCGCTTCAATCGGGCAGGGGACAAAATCGTGTTTTCCAGTCAAGCGCCGAATGGAGCCAGTTCATCGCTGTTTATTATCAACGCCAATGGTAGCGGCTTGCAAAGCGGGCCGACAGCGGGCCGATTTAATGAATCTCCGGTGTGGAGCAACGATGGCACACGCATTATCTGGGGAGCCAGCGGCGGCGTAGCCGCCACGCCGCAGATTTATAGTGCTAATCCCGATGGCAGCGATGTGCAGGCTTTGACGAACAATGCCAATGCGAATACCAGCCCCTCGACGGGGGGCGCCAGCGGATAAGTTGAATCTGCTAACGGAAAACGGCGGGCCAATGTTGGCCCGCCGTTTTTGTTGAAAAGGTGAAATTTGAGGGAAGGTCAAATTTATTTGTCATCCTCGTCTTCTTCGTGCGGCTTGGCTAAAGAGCGCCCATTATGCGCGATAATCGCACGGCGATTGATGCCGGGATAGGGCACAGTTTCGCCTTTGATGCTGTGCCACAAAACGCGGTTGAGAACGTCTTCATCGGTCACGGTCAGGTGGTCGTAGCCGGAAAAATCGAGTTTCGCGGAATCGCGGGCGCCGAAAGCTAAAGCGGCGTTTTTCTCTTGCAAATTGATGCGCGCGGGCAGAGCCGTGTAAGGCGTCAAATCGGGCGTGGCGCTGAACGAATTATAAAGTGGCATGGACGCGGCGTCGTATTGCGTGAGCGGCGGCAGGCCGAGAATCAGTTCCATTGAACGCAGCAGCGAAGTCGTGGTGTAAAAGCTGCTATCCACTTGGCGCCGCTTGACATAAGGCGAAATCACCAGCGCAGTTGTGCGGTGCGCGTCCACATGGTCAGGGCCGTTTTGCGCATCGTCTTCGATAACGAAAATCGCCATTTCATTCCAGTATTTGCTGTGCGAACACGCCTCGACGATTTTTCCCAGCCCCAAATCATTGGATGCCACCGCCGCTTTAGGCGTGAAGGCGCCGGCTTTGGTGCCTTGCGTGTGGTTTTCGCCGAGCGACATGACCATGAAACGCGGCAAGTTGTCGTTGCGCTCGAATTCTTTGAGTTCGCTGATGAAAACATCGGCCTTTTCGTAATCGCGCCCGCGAAAACTTTGCCATGCTTTGCTGGCGTGGCCGCGCAAACCTGTCACGCCGTCGCTGCTGGCCAGCGCGCTGGGCGGCGCGTCTGCGCCGCTGGCGAAAACCTGCTCACCATACGAACGATAGGAAAGTCCCTTGCGCGCACAGGCGTCCCAAATGTAACCCGATGGCGGCACGGCGACTTTTTCGTTGAGCGGCGAGGGGCCTTTGCCGCCGTAAGCGGGCGGCCATAATTTTTGCACGATGTCGCTGACAATCGCCGCCGTGCTCCACGGATGGCCGTCTGCCGACACTTCGCCGCTGCAATAAGTGTTGTCCAACAAAACATACTGGCGCGCTAATTCGTGTTGATTGGGCGTGATTTCCTCGCCAAACAGCGTCAAATTGGGGTCGCCATTGCCGCGCGCTTTGCCTTCGTGGTCTTTGAAGTCGCCAAACACTTGGTCGTAAGTGCGGTTTTCCTTGATGACGTAGAGAATATGCTTAATCGGCGAAGCATCGCCGAGGCGCGAGGGAATAGCGTTTTGTCCCAGCGGTGGCGCTTGAACTGGCTTTTCGATAAGCGCATCATTATACGGCGTGTTGGCGTAAACCTGCTTGGTATAAGCCGCTAAACGCGTTTCATCGGGCATTTCGACTGTGGAAAGGAGGCCGCCAAGCATTTTGCCGATGTATTCGAAATCTCTGGGCACCATATTATTGATCGGCAGCTTTTTGACGGGATTGGCGCGGGTGCCCAGACCTTTGCCGCTGCCGATAAAAAGGCGCTTGCCATCGGCGGAAACCACGACGGCTGTCGGATACCAACCGCTTGGCAAAAAGCCGCGCACATGACTTTGGCCCGGCGTTTCGACCTTCACCACGCAAATGGCGTTATTATCGGCGTTGGCCGCGAAAAGCGTTTTGCCATCGGGCGAAAGCGCAATGGCATCCGGCGTGGCGCCGGGCAGGGCGTTGGGCGTTAGCGCCGTCGAAATGCGCTCAGTTGTGGCGCCGCTTCTTGGGTCAAGCACGAAAACTTTGTCTTCGTTGCCGCACGATACAAAAAGGCGTCCATCGGGCGCGAACAGGAAATCGTTGGGATGCGCGCCCGTTGTTAAAGTGCGCACCGTTTCCAGCGTTTCGAGCTTGAGCACTAAAATGTTGCTCTCAGCCAACTGCGAAACGTAAACGCCATCGGCGCCGCGCCGCACGCAATAAGGGCGCCCGCCTTCTGTCAGTTTGCGCCGCGCTTTGATGTCGCCGTTGGTCACGTTGATGGCGAAAACTTCGTCGGTTGCCAAGTTCGCGGAATACAAAGTTTTGCGTTCTTCGTCGTAGGCCAAGCCCGAAACATACGCCTGCGCGGTGCCGCTTTCGGTTTTCGGGTCTTCAGCGTGTCGTTGACTCAAGAGGTAGGCAAACTGTCGAATAAAATTTCGCTCCACTAACTGGCTTGGAGACAAACTTGCCTTCTTGGAGGGATTAAGTTGCAGAAAACGAGTCGTGAAG
>JANMKN010000318.1:0-20968 GCA_031372065.1 Abditibacteriaceae bacterium
GCCGTCGGATGGGCCGCCGAGCAGAATTTCGCCGCCGCTTTCTCGCATTTGAGCGGCGCACCACGCGGCTTGCCGCGCATCGAAAAGCGCGCCGATGGAAACACCATTTTGCAGAGGATTTCCTGTTGTGAGCGCCGCTAATTTTTCTTTTAGGTGGTCGCGCACCTTTTCATAAATCGCCGGATGAACCAGCGCGCCGTTGATGGAAGTGCAAGTTTGACCGTTATAACGCGTGGCGCCCTCGGCCAAAACTTGCGCGGCAGTTTCGGCGTTTTGATTTTCATCCACAAACGTCCACACATTGCCCGCTCCATCAGCAATCGCGCTTTTTCCGGCTTCAAAAGTTTGCTTTAATATGTCCGGCGCGTGGCCGCTGCTGCCCATATAATGCAGCAAAAGGGGAGTTTCTGATTCGCACAGCGCCGATACGAATTCTTTCGATTTGCAAAGCACCATGCTAATCGCATTCAGCGGCACATCGGCAATTTTCAAGGCGTGCGCCAATAGCAAAGTCGAGCGAGCCGATTGCAAAGGCGCCCGCAAAACCACACGATTGCCGGTTGCCAAAGCATTAAAAATCGCCGTCAGACCGACTAATAAAAACGCGTTTTGCGGCAGAATAATGGCAATCGTGCCCCACGGCACGCGCACCAAATTGATGCCTCGTTTTTGATTGTTCGCTTCGTAAAAAATCGGCGCATTTTGCGGGTTTTGCAGGCGCTTAAATTCCGCGCAAAATTGTTGGATGTAAGCGAGGCTGTCTTTGAGCAACTCTTCGCAATCGCGCGCGATAAAACCCGTTTCGCGCTGCATCGCATCCCGCAAAGGTTCGCGCAATCCATGCAAGGCATTGTGCAAGCGCGACGCGAAGTTTTCGACTTCGCCGAAGGTTATTTTGAGTGGTGTTTGCGGTGCAAATAACGCTTGCAATTCTTCATCAGAAAGCAGCTGCGCGCTTTGGATAAGGGAGCCATCGCACGGCGAAATTTGCTGGATCATTTCGCCGCTGCCGGAAAAATCGCCCCACAGCAGGTTTCCGCTGCGCCAAGGCGCGCCCAAGGAAGGAATTGAATTCATTACTTGAAAAAGGAGGAGAAAAGATTTTCAGGAAGACTAACCAGCAGCACGCCGAATAGGATAATAGCTATGCCAAGCCATTGAATTTTCGCCAATCGCTCTTTTAACAAGACCCAAGCCAATAAAATGGTGACCACACTAAAAAGCGACGCCAGCGAGGTGACAACTGTGGTGAAGCCCAAACGATCACCATTAATAAAAGCCATCCACGATAAGCAATCCACCACAGAAATGCTGCCGGCGAGGGCAAGAATGTTTTTCCACGAAAGGGCCGGGGGCGCACTTTCGGTAGCAACAGCTTCTATAGAGGACGAACGTGAATTAAGAGAAGCAGCCAAGCCCGCCACGGACAGCATGGTTGCCATGATTTTTAAACCGATCAGTGGCACAACAGGCCCCAGATGAACATCCAAAGGCTCCATCATCCAAAACATAACGCCAAAACCGACCGCACAACCGAGGGCTTCGGGCACGCCGCGTAAGCCTTTGTTTGATTCATCTTCGTGGGCACTGGCGCGCGTGGCTAACACCACTCCAACAAAAAGCAGTGCGGCCCCAACCAGAATATAGGCCGGTAATTTTTCGCGCGTGCCCAGCGATAATAAAGCCGTTACAACAGCAAAGCTGGAGGCCAAAGGCGATACCAAAGCCAAGGTGCCAATTTCGAAAGCGCGATACGAAAGCACCAAACCTATGACATGACATAGTCCGGCGCCAATCAACCAAAACCAAACTGGCACGCTGCCTTCATACTCCTGTAAGCCACTCCATTTGGCGACATTGAGTAGCGGCAATAAAATTATCCACGCCAACAAACTGGCCGACTGCGCATAAACCATAGCCCGCATGGTGCCGACACCACGCGCCAGACACGTCACTAAATAATCACCAACACCCCATCCCAGCGCGGCCAAAAGGCCGAAGATAATTCCCATGACATGAAAACAAAAAAGGAGCGCGAAAAATGCGCCCCTTTTTGTTTTAGCTTGTGCTTTCTTTTTTTACGGCCCGGCCAAACATGATGCTGCTGAATCCCTGCTCCGAATTATCAGGCACCTGCCGTGAGCGCACATCAATGTTGACGAACCCATTGCGGCGCAGCCAAGCCAGCAAATCTTCGGCGTTGACTCCGGCGCCGGGATAGCATCGTTCGCCAACACAATAATAATGATGGCCTTCGCAAGCCGCGAGAATCAAAGTGCCGCCCGGCTTGACCATGCTGGCGATGTTTTGCATATAAACATCCCATGTTTGCTTGCTGTCAGTAGAAGAATCGGCACAGCAATAAGAAACCACAAGGGGATAAAACTCGCGTTTTTCCGGCCCCAGTGGATTGCTTTGGGTCACATCACCCGGCCAAATGCCTTTGATGCGTTCGCGGGACAGTTGCTCACGTTCACGAGCTTCTTCATCCGTTGGATTGGCATTGCCTTCCAACTTCAACATATCTTTGGTGAAAATCAGCCAATCGTGGGCATCAGCATCGTTACTTAGCCATTTTTCGACTTCGGCACGGTTAGCCGGAAGAAATTCGGCCATGTGGACAGTTTTGGCTTTCAACACCATCGGCATACTGAAAAGCATGACGGGGCCAGTGCCAAATTCCAGAGCGACATCCACAGGCTCCACTTTCTGCATGGATTCGACGACCCATTCAACGGCATAATGCCCATCGAGCGTGATGTCGGCATAATATTCGTTGATGTAATCCTTGGAATTCCAATCACTCCATTCGGCGTATTCAACAGCTTTTTCAACAGTTTGCACGGTTTCGTTTTGCGACACAGTTTTCTCCTTGTCGGGCCGAATTAGGCCGAAGTTTTTACGCCGCAAGCAAAAATGACGCTGCCATATCCTTGTTCCGAATGATCGGGCACAAGGCGCACGCGCAAATCTATATTGCCGAAGCCATCTTCCTGCAAGGCTTGCAATACATCTTGCGCCGTTACGCCCGCACAAGGAAAAAGGCGCTCACCGACGCAGTAAAAGTTAGCGGCACCGCAAGCCGACAAAATCAAAGTGCCGCCCGGCGCCACCAACCCTGCGATGTTGCTCATATAACGCCGCCACGTTTTCTTGTCGTTGGTAGCGCCTTCGGCACAATAATGCGAAGTCACAAGAGGATACGACGCGCGCTTTTCGAGGCCCAGCGGATTTTCATCGCCGGCATCGCCGGGCAGAACTGCGGTTACGCGTTCGCGCACTTGCTGCTCACGGGCACGCGCCTGAACGTCCAGAGTTTCGGGAGAAGTTCCCTCGGCTGAAACTTCTTCCAAGCGAAGAGTTTCGCGTGAAAACGGCAGCCAATCGTGTGTGGCTTGGCCGCGTAGCCAGCGTTCGACTTCCTCGCGGTTTGATTCCAAGTATTCCGCCAGATGAAGCTCCTGCACTTTAGGCAACAAAGGAAATAAATGATGCACTGTCGGGCCACAACCAAAATCAAGGGCCAATGACACGCTGCCAACTTTGCGCATGGATTCTACCAGAAATTCCATGGCATATCGTTCGTCTGCCATGACTTCTTCGTAGTATTCGGCCAGATAATTAGCTGGCTGCCACTCGCTCCAAGCCGCGTAAACAATTTCGGCAGATTCTGTGGCACCACTTTTTGAAGAATCCAGACTTTTTCCTGCATTATCTGGAGTCTGAGTGGCTAAAATTGTTGACATTCGGAAATCCCCCTGTTTCGAAAAATCACGGATATTTGCGCGCAAATGCTCACAAAATTGTATCCTTAATGCTTAGATTATAGCCTTTTGCTCACTTGTGTTGCATCAGGCTATAGCGAACTGGGGGAATGAATTGTCTTTCTTCTTGGGTGTCTGGCATTACACTGCGTTACATCATGTTGTTGTCGTAGCAACAGCAAACCGAGACAGGAAACCCCGCCAAGATTTAATGGGCCTCTCCCAAATCATGCTATTGCCCAATCGTCGCGTTAGTTGTTTCGTTTGTGAGTCTGTCTGACGCAGACAAGGCTCTTGTAACAAAGCCAATCAATGCTCCTAACAGCGCGCCAAACACGCACTAAGAACTATCTGCTACTCGCCACAGGCATTTATGCAGTAGTTTTTGTGGCAGTGCTGATAGCGCATCCTGGCGGGCCACTCTTCGATTTTTTGTTTGGCCTGTTTCGCCATCATTCTCCAACGCCCACCGATTTGGAAAATGCAGGCAAAATTTACAAGGATTTTGAAAATATTTATCAAATTCTGCCGCCTTTATTCGCGGCGTGTTGCGCGATATTTTATGCCTTGCGTGGCTTTCATCTCCTCCCGAACCGCCGTGTCGGTTGGTTTTTGATTGGCATAGGCTGCTTTTTATGGAGCATTGGACAAAGCACTTGGACTTACTATGAAACGCTACGCGGCGTGGATGTGCCATTTCCCGGTGGGGCCGATGTTGGTTATCTGGGCGGTTATCCATTCATCATTGTTGGCGTAGCTTTGCTGTTTGACAAAATGCCATTGTCGGGGCGCATTCGCCTCTTATTAGATAGCGCTTTAGCAGCCAGCAGTGTGGGCGTGGTAAGTTGGTATTTTCTTGTCAACAAGCTGTGGAGCGATGCGGGAGCCGACCTGCTTACGCGTCTGCTCACGGTAGCCTACCCACTCTCCGATATTATCGTGCTGTTTTTTGCGTTGGTCTTGCTCAGTGGCGCATGGGATAACAAAGAAAGGCGCCTTTCTTTGGTTTGTTTGGCCGCAGGCATGATTTTGTTAGCCTGTGCCGATAGCCTTTTTAGCTATTACAACCTCATAGGTCTGTATCAGACGGGAAGTTGGTTCGATTGGTGTTTTGCTTTTGGCTGGCTCCTTATAGGATATGCTTCGCTAATCCGTTTATGGCAGCGCCAAACAACAGAAACCGCCAATGCAGATGCTCCCCGATCATTTGCCGGGCAAGAATTGTTAGAATCGCGTCCATTTTGGCAATCGGTGACACTTGGTTTGTTAGCCCGTCTTTTAGCGCCTTACATTGCTGCATTTGGCGCCTTATCGTTGCTGACGTATACAGACTATACCACGCCTAAAGCCTTAAATTTTCATTACCTGAGTAATACGGTCATCATGCTGGGGTTATGGTTGATTAATCTTGTTATTTTGCGTCAGGTTTTTACGTTATTGGAAAACCAAAACCTCACACAACAATTAAGAGCTTTCAACACCACTTTGGAACAGAAGGTGGTTCAACGCACAGATCAAATCAATTCGCTTTTGCAACTGGCTAAGGCTGTCAACAATACACGCGATTTCGATTTGGTCGTCAATGCGGCAGGCCAGCATACGTTACACGTTTTACAAGCCGATGCCGTCATCTTGTGGTCATCGGGGGGCGATGTGCCAGAAATGTCGCTGCCACCGCGAGTTTTTCCGGAAAATGTGCGTCAGGAATATCCGGGACTGATTAAATTCCTCACGGCCCACGACATGGTATCTGAAACGGCCATCGTTTCTTTGCAGGAAATTGCTGCCCAACATCCATCGCTCAAAGCAAAAGTGGCGCGCGGTGTTGTGGCTCCTCAAATCGGCGCCATTTCTACAGAGCTTGCATCCGAAAAATCGCTGGCGAATTTAAAGGGCCAATGTCTGATTGCCCCTTTGTTTTGGCAAGGCAAGGCCATCGGCATGATCGCGGCGACCTCGTGGAACGAACCCTTCGAAGACGACGAAACAGCCATGCTGGAAAGCATTGGCGTTGAAGTTGGCACCGCCATGGAAAATGCGCGGCTCTATGGCGCCGCCTTGAAAGCGGCTGACCGCGATTCCGTCACGGGACTGCTGAACCATCGTGCTGTCCATCAGCGCCTTGATGACGAATTTCAGCGCGCCCAGCATCAGGATCGTCCTTTGTCCGTCATTATGATGGATTTGAACAATTTCAAATTATTCAATGACACCTATGGGCATCCTGTGGGCGATCAGGTCTTGAAACGTGTCGCCCGCGCCTTGGAATCGGAATGCCGCAAGCCGGGCATTTTGGCGCGTTATGGTGGCGACGAATTCATCGCGGTCTTGCCCGACACCGATGAACCCAAAGCGATGGTGCTGGCCCAGCGTTTGAGCGAGCGAATGAACCGCGAGGGATTTCAAGGTAGCAGCGATTCAACCACGGTGCCGATCTCACTTTCCTTTGGCGTGGCGAGTTATCCCGAAGATTGCACCAATCGTTTTGAATTGGTCACCATCGCTGACCGCAATTTGTATCAGGCGAAAGTCTCCGACAGTGGCATCATGGGCACCACGGAATCTCAACGCACGCACCGTGCCCTGCGTAGCGAAGGTTCCTTTGATGTATTAGATGCCATGGTCACCGCCGTTGATAACAAAGACCGTTATACGCGCCGGCATTCGGAGGATGTCACCGAATATGCGTTGTGGATCGCGGAAGAACTGGGTTACTCCGAAGGCACTCAACGCGTTATTCGCATCGGCGGGCTTTTGCATGATGTTGGCAAAATTGGCGTGCCCGAAGATATTCTGCGCAAGCCCGGCAAACTCAGCAACGAAGAATACGAAACCATGAAGCGGCACACCCAATTAGGCGCTTTGATTGTGGGCGGCGTATCCGGCATGGAATCTATTATTGACATCGTGAAATCGCATCACGAACGATGGGATGGCAAAGGTTACCCCGATGGTCTGGCAGGCGAAGACATTCCCTTGCTGGGCCGCTTGTTAGCGGTTGCCGATGCCCTAAGTGCCATGACAACAGATCGCCCCTATCGCAGAGGTTTTCCGTGGGAAAAAGCGGTGGAGGAGATTCGCAAAGGCATAGAAACTCAATTTGACCCCGAAATGGCAAAAGCCTTTTTAGCAGTAGCGGCCAAAGGTCGTCCAGGTTCCTCACATCATCAGCATTCTCCAATGGATAGTGACCGTTTCGCAGAGGAAAGTTTTTATGCGAGTGCGGCGCCCACCGATGCCGTGGAGCCAAATGGCCCATCTGCGACATCTCAGAGTTTGGGCACTCAAAAGAGTTTAGGCACTCAGAACGACGAAGAGCAGGATTATCCAAATCCAAAACACTCTGCTTTGCCTTGAGTTTCTTACAAAAAACACAAAAAGAAGGTTTTTGCGCATTCATAAGTTACTCTGATAAGTCAATTATCACTAAAAACTTCTCACTTTTAGATAAGATATTTTTCGAGCCAATTTCTTGATCTGGAACTTGATTTGAAAAAGGAGAGCTTGCCACATGATCACAGCTTCAAACTACTCAGACCTTCTGACACAATTTTCTGACAAGCATTTGGTGACTCTCTCCACGGGTGCGACTTGCGCTTATTTGGGTGATGAACGCAATTTGCGAGAATTTTTAGTTGCGGACGAAGCCGCGCGGTGGCTGCGTCGCGCCGGACATACAGTTGTATTTTTTCTTATAGACGACAGTCTTGACCCCTTGAATTTTCGCCAATTGCGTGTGGCCGTCAACAAGAACGAAGAGTTGATCGAAAAATTTCAGCATTGGTGTGGCAAGCCTATCGCTCATCTGCCCGATCCGTGGGGCTGCCACGAATCGTATGCGGCGCATTTTGAAGAAGAACTGGTTGACCGCCTGCATCGCCTTGATTGTCACCCGACTTTAGTTACCACAGCGCAGCTTTATGAGCGCGGTGTTTACAAGCCTTATGTCACGCTTGTGCTGGAACGTTATGACGAAATCATGGCGTTTTTTGCCGAGCGTTTTCCCGCCTATAAACCGGACAAACTGTTCTGGCCCATTTGCCCCCATTGCCGTTATATTCATGAAACGCGCGTGGAAGCTATTGTCAATCAATCCATCGAGATTTGCTGCGACCATTGCAATAAACGCTCAATTGTGCCGATTGAGGAAGTCGAAGGCAAATTGAACTGGAAATTAGATTGTGCGGTGCGCTGGACGGTGTTCAATATTGATTGTGAACCGTTCAATAAAAAGTATCTCGAACCCCAAACCGGCACCGTGCCGATTGCACAAGCCGTTTGCGCCGAGTTTTTCAATGGCCCCGATGTCGTTCCGCTGCTTTACGGCACTGTGGAAATGAAAAAAGAGTTGTCTTACAAATTGCTGGATTCGCTGCCCACCACGGTTTTGCGTAGTATGATGACCGAGCGTCCGGCCACAGACATTAATTTATCGCAGGAAAAAATCATGACCGCTGTTTCACGTTTCGGCGTGTTACCCGGCCTCAGTTATCTGGATTTCATCAAACAGCTTTTGCCAATGTGGCTTTTGACGCCCGAAAAGCTGACGCAATCGCAGCGTGATTTAGTGGCGAATGGCATCGCCTTTAGCCAAAACTTTTTGGATGCCAATATTTGTTTGCAAATGCCGACCAGAGCGCATTTTCAAGATCAAACGGTGCCTGTTATTCGCGAAGTGCGCAATTTGCTGCGCGAAGTGATTCGCTTGCGACAAGAAGAAGACCCGGAATGGGAAGAATTCCAGGATTTAATCAAGCAAATCATCGCCACGATGGGCACACATAAAGGGCAGGCTTTGCATCGCTTGCGCGTGTTGGTAGGGCAAGAACAGGGAATGCCCGCCGGACGTTTTCTTTTTGTGCTGCCACTTGACTATTTAAGTGTGCTGGAATACATATGCGACCTGTTTGTGCAGGCTAACACCGATAGATCAGTCGAAACTCCGGTTTTTGCCAATGGCGTTCCACTGTCCACAGCGGTGTGATTTTCGCGGGCATTTTGCGACAAGGCATTTCATCGAAAATGAAACGATTTCTCAATTACACAGCGTTCTTTTGGGTTGCGAGCGCATTTGCGACGTTTTCGGTTCACGTCCAAGCGCAAAATGCGGTTCAACCAGCACAACCAGCCGCACAAGAATCAAACCCACCCGGCACGACAACCGAGGAGGAAAAGGCCGAACCGACAGGGATATTCGCCGGGGCTGATTTATATTATGGATTCGGCAATTTGCCCGGTTTTCGGCATTTTCGCGATGGATTTTGGGCCGCAGGCTCCAGTTTGGCCTACCCGTCACACGTTTATGTGCGCTCTAACACCAAGAGCGGCGCACAAGCCAAATTAGCGATTTCGCTGGGCGAGATTTACAACGGTTCCACAAGTTTTGACCAGCCTATCGAAGCCTGGTGGAAGCAACCACTCAAAAGCAACAACTCGACCAAAAGTTCGGTGACATTGGGCAAGTTTTATGTTCCCTTTGCCTTGCAGGAATGGGAATACGAGACCAAATGGGGCGCGCTTTACGAAGGCGAATGGAATGCCACCACCCTTGGCGCCGCCATGGTTTACAATCGCAACGTTGATCATGCAAACGGTTATGCTCGCGTGGGACACAATTTCGGAGAACGTCTCAATGTCGGCATCTCACTGGCCACCGGCAGTGGTTTGATGTATGACACGGTGCATGACAAAGCCATCGGCGTTGATCTGACAGGGTCTGCAGGCGATTGGGAAGTGTTAGCCGAATATATGGGCGCAAGGGGCACTGCCGCACAGCGTTTTCGTTTTGGTTGGGCACGCTTGAATTACAATAAATGGCAGCGCTTCAAGCCTTTTGCGGCGCGCTACGATTATAAGGACACCACAGGCGCATTCGGCACCTATCGTTCCTATGTGGCCGGGGCCAGCTACGCGCTACGCCCTGATCTTCAAGTTGAAGGCGGCTACGCTGTCGCTACGGGTAAAAATATCTGGTTTGCTCAAATTCATTGGACACCAGAACGAAAAGTCAAATAATAATTAAAGCGCCTCGAAATGGCGCCAAAGCGGTCATAAAGTAAATATTTCACAAAAATACCTACAATCATCAGATTTTTAAGTATGTTTGTAATGCTGTAGTAATGCGCGAGGTGTATATTAAAAGAGCGTTAGTCCAGACTAACGCCAGAACTAAAGAAGGAATAAACATGAACGAGGAAATTTCGTTCCGCGCGCGGCGTCTGCCAAAAGTGTCTGACACTTATCGCATTTTGATTGTCGAAGACGAAATCGAAGTGTCGCGCCTAATCGGTATGGCATTGGAAAGTCGCGGCTATAAATTCAAGCCGGCTCTTGATGGCGCGCAGGCATTAGAAGTTTTCAGCGGCTTTGATCCCCATATGGTGCTGCTGGACTTAACGATGCCGGGCATTAGTGGGCAAGAAGTTTACGACGCTATTCGCAGCATGAGCGATGTGCCAGTTATGGTGGTGAGCGCTTTAGTCGGCGATAGAGACATTCCGTTACCAGAAGGCGTGGCCGGACAAATGAGCAAGCCCTTCAGCCCACCCAATCTCGTGCGCCGTGTGCAAGCTGTGTTAGAAGAAACTTACGGGACGTGACCACAAAAATTGATGCTTAAAAAATTGATGCTTATTGACGTTTTTAGTCAAATCACAAAAAGCCGATTTTAATTTGTTCGCAGTCAACCGGTTGAGATTACCTGTTTATAAGCCGATGCCTTACCTTGCCGAATCAAATCACCAAAATTCCGATTATCAAAATGCGGGTCTTTCGACTCTGTCGGAAATCTCGCCGCAGCCCCCTGTCGAGCGCATTTTCATGGAAAACGAAGAATATCAATTTTATGCGCGTTGCCGCCGTGCTATTTTGCTGTTGAATGCTCAATTAGTCAAAGCCGCCGCCGAACGCAGCGAGTTTGCGCCTTTTTTGCTGGAAGCGATGGGCAATGCCATGTCCGAGTTGCTGGAACACGGCGATGAACGCGATTTATTGCTGTTGGAGCAGTGGCTCGACGAAGAAAACGAGCCGCATAGCGCCTAAAAGCGAAAAATCCAATACAGCGGGGCAAACGCCCTCTTCCAAACGAACTATTCTGCGATCTCGTCTGGAAGAGGACGTTTGCCCCGCTTTTCTATGCCTCTTGAGCGCCACTACAACTCTCGCAAGCCAGCTTACAACGCTCTTAGATCGGCAAACGCCACTCGTATGCCTGTCTACGACTCTCGTAAGCCAACTTAAGCATCTCGTCTGCCGACCTACAACTTGTGTATGCTATTCTACGAGCCGCGTAAGATAATCTACATGAGGCGTTTGCCGGAAAATGTCACACTTATGCCGATTTTAAATTGCAAAACGCCTCTGGCGGGGCTAAACATTGAACGGCTCCCGCCACCATTAAAAAGGAAAATCTCTCATGTCTTTTGAAATGCCGCATTTGCGCCAATTTGACCCCGAAGTCGCCGCTGCCATTGACGCCGAATTAAATCGTCAACGCAACACTTTAGAAATGATCGCCTCGGAAAATTTCGTTTCAGAAGCCATCATGGAAGCCACCGGCTGCGTGATGACCAACAAGTATGCCGAAGGCTATCCCGGCAAGCGTTATTACGGCGGTTGCGACGAGGTTGACGTTGTGGAAAACCTCGCTATTGAGCGCGCCAAGCAGCTTTTCGGTGCCGAACACGCCAATGTGCAGCCACATTCGGGTAGTCAGGCCAACGCGGGCGTGTTTTTGGCGCTTTTGCAGGCGGGCGACACCTTTTTGGGCATGAACTTGGCCGCCGGAGGCCATTTAACGCACGGCCACAAGATGAATTTCAGCGGCAAATTATATAGTCCGATTTCCTACGGCCTTGACCGCGAAACCGAGCGCATTGATTACAACGAAGTGCGCCGTTTAGCCAAAGAACACTCGCCCAAACTGATTATCGCCGGTTTTTCGGCTTATCCGCGCGCGATTGAATGGGAAAATTTCCGCGAAATCGCCGATGAAGTCGGCGCGCTTTTCATGGTGGACATGGCGCACGTCGCCGGACTTGTCGCGGCGGGCGAATATCCGAATCCCGTGCCACACGCCGATGTTGTCACCACGACCACGCACAAAACACTGCGCGGCCCGCGCGCCGGTTTGATTTTGTGCAAAAGCGAACACGCCACGGCCATTGACAAAGCGATTATGCCCGGCATTCAAGGCGGCCCGCTGATGCACGTTATCGCCGCCAAAGCTGTGTGTTTGAAAGAAGCGATGGAGCCGGGATTCAAAGATTATCAGCGTCAAATACGCGTCAATGCCAGCGCTTTGGCCGACGGTTTAATCGCTGGCGGCTTGCGTTTGGTCACAGGCGGCACCGATAACCATTTGGTTTTGGTTGACCTGACGCCCGCTGATATTACCGGCAAAGACGCCGAAATTTTGCTGGAACACGTCGGCATTACTTGCAACAAAAACCAGATTCCCTTTGATCCGCGCCCGCCTTTGGTCACGTCCGGCGTGCGTTTGGGCGTTCCGGCTTTGACCACGCGCGGCCTCAAAGAAGCCGAAATGAGCGCCATCGCGGATATTATCTGCGAAGCCGTCAAAAAGCGCGGCGACGAGGAAGAATTGCAGCTTTTGCAAGGCCAAGTTGCGCAAATCTGCGAGCGTTTTCCACTTTACGTTTAAGCTAAGTATTCGGACAGAATTATGTGAGGCTTTGCGTCATTCTGAGGGAGCCTAAGCGACTGAAGAATCCCCATTAGGCAAGGGGATTCTTCAGTCGCTTAGGCTCCCTCAGAATGACAAACCTTCTTTAATCTAATTGTGTCCACCTACTTATATATAATTAAGTTCATGAATGAATACTGGAAAAATCGGCTCGCGCAATTCGATGGAGTCCCGATTGTAGATGTTTTTGGCGTGTCAATGAGTGATAGTGGCCGCGGATGGTCATCCCTTGAGCAAAAATCGTCAAGTGATCGCGACGGTCTTGGATTAACTGGTTTCGATATGGAGTTATGGCGAGTGGGAGATGGCAAGATTGAAGCTACATTGACTCATGTAACTGCAATCCTTAGTTACAATCAATGGGGGTCTCTTGTGGGCGAAGGAGGATATTTACGCTCTCATCCTGTTTTTCACATCAAAGCGAAAGTCGCTCAAAACCCGGCAGGCTTCCAAGAATTTCTATTTGTGGAATGGGTCGGCCCTGCCTCTAATGATACTGAGTTGAATCATCTTTTCTACCAACTGAGACAACCTGTTACTCTTGATGCGCCACCGCTGCCACCTCTTCAACTATCCACTTATGATGGCTCTTGGAGTGGGCAAATTTCTCTACCTTCATGGGATGGATTCGACCTTCAATCAGAGCCAAATTACGGAGGGAAGGGAACAGTATTTCCATTGGGTATAGGTTCAGAGCCTATGCCAATCGTCAGGTTAGGCTATCAAGGCGTTCCGCCTTCGCCAGAACAAGCAGCGGCTTACGTTTATTTAGTTGAGAACGACAAAGTTGTTCAAAATGCCCTGTTGCAAGCCATTTTGGATGTTTATCCTGAATGGCAGGCCGAGTGGGGCGGCGACCTTGAATATATGCCCGATGTGAACCACGTAAGGGAATTCCAATCGCTGCTTATACTTTGGGATTTGTCTATCTTGAATGATGTGAAAGAAGGTTACGCTTACGTCTACTTTAACCTTATTCCCAATTGGGATGTGGAACATGGTTTGGGTGCCATTTTACACAAGGATCGTGTAGTGGCGGTGGACAATCACGATTCACTCTATAAGGTAATCGAACGAGATATAGAATCGAATTAAAGCAAACACAAAAGCGGCACGCTCTTTCGAGCGCGCCGCTTTTATTTTACAACACCGAATTTACTTCGATTCCAACGCGGCTTGCGCTGCTGCTAAACGGGCAACGGGCACGCGTTTGGGGCTGCACGAAACGTAGTTGAGGCCGAGTTTGTTGCAGAACTTGACGCTGTCGGGGTCGCCGCCGTGTTCGCCGCAGATGCCGAGTTTGATCTTCGGGTTCACGCTGCGCGCGTCGTCCACGCAGATTTGCATCAGGCGGCCTACGCCGGTAGTGTCAATCGAAACCGTCGGGTCTTCCTTGTAGATTTCCTTGGCGATGTAAGGCATCAGGAACGGGCCAGCATCGTCGCGGCTCATGCCGTAGGTCATCTGCGTCAGGTCGTTGGTGCCGAAAGAGAAGAAGCTGGCTTCCAAAGCGATTTCCTTGCTGGTCAAAGCGGCGCGCGGCACTTCGATCATGGTGCCGAACATATAATCCACTTCGATGCCCGCTTTGGCCGCTGTGGCTTTGGCGATGCGTTCGAGATCGTTTTTCACATAGGTCAGCTCGTTGATGTGGCCGACCAGCGGAATCATGATTTCAGGATGCACGTCAATGCCTTCCTTTTTCACAACCGCCGCCGCGCCGATGATGGCCGCGACTTGCATTTCCACGATGCCGGGGAACACGATGGACAGGCGCACGCCGCGCAGACCGAGCATCGGGTTCATCTCGTGCATTTCCGCCACTTTGTTGAGCAGTTTGGTTTTTTCCGCATCTTTGCCGCCGCCCGCTTCGAGAACTGCCAGTTCTTTGGCCAGTTCCATCTGGTTCGGCATGAATTCGTGCAACGGTGGGTCAATTAAACGCACCGTCACGGGCTTGCCGTGCATGGCGCGGAAGATGCCTTCAAAGTCGCCCTGCTGAATCGGCAACAGCTCGTCGAGAGCTTTCTGACGCGAGGCTTCGTCTTCCGCCAAAATCATGCGGCGCACAATCGGCAGACGATCTTCCTCCAAGAACATATGCTCGGTGCGGCAAAGGCCAATGCCTTCGGCGCCCAAAGCTAAGGCTTCTTCGGCTTGTTCGGGCGTGTCGGCGTTGGCGCGCACACCCATGGTGCGGAACTCATCGGCCCAGCCCATCAGCGTGCCGAAGTCGCCACTTTGTCCGGCGGCTTCGACATCCAAAGCGCCGTTGTAAACGATGCCGTCGGTGCCGTCAATGGTAATCCAGTCGCCTTCTTTAATCACGGTGCCGTCGGGCGTGGTGAATTGCGTGGCGTGATGGCCGTCGAGTTTAATATCCGAGCAGCCGCAAATGGTTGGAATGCCGAACTGACGCGCCACCAAAGCCGCGTGCGAAGTGCGTCCGCCGCGCGCCGTCAAAACGCCTTGCGCGGCCAACATTCCTTTCAAGTCGTCGGGCGTGGTTTCTTGCGAGCAAAGGATAACCGCTTTGCCTTCGCCGCCCTTGCCCAGTTCCGCCGCGCGGTCGCTGGAGAAAACAGCCATGCCAACAGCGCCGCCGGGGCCAGCATTCAGGCCGCGCGCGATGACTTTGCCGTCTTTGGTGTTCTTCAAACGCGGATGCAGCGCTTGTTCCAAGCCAGAAGGCGCCACCATTTTCACGGCGGTTTCTTTGGTGATGAAATTCTCTTTCACCATTTCCACAGCGATGCGAATCGCAGCCGTGCCGGTGCGCTTTCCGCTGCGGCATTGCAGGATGAACAGCTTGTTCTTTTCGATGGTGAACTCAATGTCCTGCATATCCTTGTAGTGATTCTCAAGGCGACGGGCATTGGCAATCAGTTCGTCGTAAATCGCTTTGTTGTCGGCTTCCAGTTCGGCGATTTCGCGCGGTGTGCGCACGCCGGCCACTACGTCTTCGCCTTGCGCGTTGGGCAGATATTCGCCATAAATCACGTTCTCGCCGGTCGCGGCATTGCGCGTAAACATCACGCCGGAGCCGGAATCGTCGCCCATGTTGCCGAAAACCATGCTCTGCACGTTGACGGCGGTGCCAATCGAGTGCGAGATTTTTTCTTTGTTGCGATAAATGATGGCGCGCTCGTTGTTCCAAGAACGGAACACAGCGGTAATCGAAGTTTCAAGCTGCTCGTAAGGGTCAGTGGGAAAGTCGCGGCCCGTCTGCTCTTTGAAAAACACTTTATAGATGTCGCAGAGCGCTTTCCAGTCGGCACCAGTCAGTTCGGTGTCTTCGACTTTGCCGAGTTTTTCTTTATGATCGGACAAAATGCGCTCGAAGCCGTCTTTGGAAAGGCCGGGATAATCGGCTTTGAGCGTGATGTCCGAAAACATCATGATAAAGCGGCGATACGAGTCGTAAGCGAAACGGTCATTGCCGCCGGACGCGCTGATGAGGCCTTCGATGGCGTCATCGTTGAGGCCAAGGTTGAGAACGGTGTCCATCATGCCGGGCAGCGAGAACTTGGCGCCCGAACGCACGGAAAAGAGCAGCGGGTTTTTGTTGTCGCCGAACTTCTTGCCGATTTGCTTTTCGACATCTTCGACGGCGGTTTTCACATCGTCCATCAGGCCGGCGGGAATTTGCTTTCCATTGGCGTAATATTCGGTGCAGACTTCGGTCGTGACCGTAAAGCCGGGCGGGACGGGTAGGCCAATATTGGTCATTTCGGCTAAGTTAGCGCCTTTGCCGCCCAGTAAATCTTTCAATTCTTTCTTGCCTTCGCGGAACAGCCACACGCGATTATTTGGGGTCGAACTACTCACAGTTTTGGGTTTCCTCCGGGTAAATTTGCCTCAAACAGGATAGCACGCGAGGCTTGAGGCGACAATTAGAACAGGATAAACTTTCAACTTGCTATGAAATTTCAAGTGATACCCGCCTTTTGTATAGGACTTGGCGCTGGCAGCCCGATGCTTATTGTGGCTTCATGGCTTTATTGTTACCTATTCAACATATCCCGGCCTATAACTATGCCGTGGATAGGGCTTGTTGCATCAATTACTCTTACTGGAATAGTGGCACTTTGCAGTCCAAAATTGCCAAAGAAAACGAAACACTACCTTTTTAGTGCCTGGCTGGGAGCGGTAGTGGGAAGCACAGCATTTATGATATTTGCATCTGAAATGGCGAGAGAACCTTTTTGGGGATAACGTGCTAAAACGCTCTGGCGAAGATAGATGGTTCGTATGAAGTGAATCCTGAAACGGATTTACGGCCTGTGTGCCCCAATTGCCATTCCATGTTGCATCGCAATGCCAAAACACTGACCATAGAAGC
Organism: Abditibacteriaceae bacterium; assembly: GCA_031372065.1. Lineage (GTDB taxonomy): Bacteria > Armatimonadota > Abditibacteriia > Abditibacteriales > Abditibacteriaceae > DASWNL01. The sequence continues at coordinate 16,811 of JANMKN010000318.1, forward strand.
GTTAAAAAAATCAATCCAAAAAACTCATAGCTAAAAGGCACTTCTCTATGCTCAAAAAGCCTCTCCTTGTTTTTATTATTGTGTTTGCCTGTAGCACGGCTCACGCCCAAACCGCGCCTCCATTAGTCGTTAACGAGACTCTTATCGCCAAACTGAGTCCCGGTGTGGCTACTGCCATGACAACGCAGTTCGATTATCTGCCGTGGGGCTATCATGTCGAATGGAGTCCTGACATGAAGCGCGTAGCTTATTGGGCGACGAATGAAAAGGGAATGTATCTCGTTGTCAACGGCGTGTCTGACAAGCCTTATGATGTGCAAGAGGATGGCAGTCCGCGCGGCGGCTTAATTCCGCCGCCGGTCGTTTTTTCGCCCGATAGCCAGCATTACGCTTATGTTGCCCGACGCGACAAAAAGCAGTTCGTCGTGCGCGATGGCAAAGCAGGCGCCGCCTACGATTGGATAGCACCCGACGACCTGCATTTCAGCCCCGACAGCCAGCGCATGGCGTATTGGGCGCGGCGCGGCAAGAAAAATCTGACAGTTTTGCACGACGGCGACAAAATTAAGGAATTCGGTTTTGTTCCACGCAAAGCAGACGCACCTCAGAGTTTTTATAACGAAGATGTCTTGGCTTCCCAAAAACCATCATGGAAAGTCATTGAGCGAGACAAAAAGCAAATTATTGTTTACAACGGCAAAGAAGGCGTGCCTTATGACTTCATCCACACTCAAACATTGGCGTTCAGCGCCGATGGAAAGCACTCGGCTTGGTGCGCAGAACGGGACGAAAAACTGTTCATCATCTTCGATGGCGTAGAGGCTGGCAAAACCTATGGAGCAGCAACTGGCTTGCAGCTTCCGCCGCTGGTTTTTGACACGCCGGCCTCGTTTCATACTTTAGCTTTGCGCGCAGATAAGATATTTCGCGTCGAAGTCAATTGGTCGGAAGAGTAAAAAACAAAAAGCGCCGATTTCGATATTCAATCATGTTACGCAGTGCGCTTATGGTAGGCACTGGAGCGAGCAGCAAAGCTGCTCGCTCCCCTCACCCGGCCTCTCCCCCGAACGCTGCGCTGGGGAGAGGAGAACCTCGCTCATACGTTTCCGCCCGTTTCAAGCGAGAAGAAGAGTATTAACTACACTCCCCTCTCCCCGCGTAGCGGATTGGGGGAGAGGGGCCGGGGGTGAGGGGCTTAAGTTGATGCCTATGCGGACACGCTACAGCGTGTCCGATGCATACCAACGACAAAAAAAGCGCCGATTTCGATATTCAATCAAAATCGGCGCTTTTTCGTGGTTTTGTTTAAACCACGGTTCGCGTGACTTCGGTGACGACGACTTTTTGCGGCGTGGGCAAGGCGACGTCAATTTGTCCGCCATTTTCCCACAAAACGGTGCTGGCATTGGGCACCACAATCGCGGAAACCGCGCCGTTGGCGTCAAAATTCACTGTCGCCATGCCTTGCACCTGCGACTGAACTGCCACTCCGGCGGCTAAAGTAATCGTCAAAACGTCGTTGTTGGGTTCGTAAGTAATGAGCATTGGGTTCACTTGTCCTTTTGAAAAGTGAGAGTCGCAAATGCAAACTGCGCGCCCTGAAAAGTGATTGATTAAGGCGCCCGGCGCTCCGCTTTCATAAGCCTGCTTTTTTAAGCTCGTCCTGCAAAGCGCGCAGTGTTTTATGTTCGACGCGCAAAGCGGCTATCAATTCGTGCCACTTGTTGAGATTATCTTGTTTTTTATGAATATCGCGGACGCACCTCAGAATTTTGGCGGCTTCCTGATAAGCGCCGCGATGGCGCTGGGTAATGTGGTAATGCGCCAGCAAAGTCCACTGTTCCAGAGCGAAATCGGGATGCGTTTTTTCCGCCGCCAAAGCCAATTTCGCGCGACGTTCATCTTGCTCTCGCGCTTTCAATTGCGGCCACAGATGCAAGGCTAACTCTACTTTGCCTTCGTGCAAAGCAAGATCGCAAAGCACAGCGGTGCGCCCTTCAGATTCTAATTTTTGCAGCATATCTTGCCGCACTGCATCGCGTTGTTGGTTTTGCTCGGCGAGCGCCAATAAATCGTCCCACACACTCGTTTGCGGCGCGGCTAAAAACAATTGACGATGCCATTTGATCGCTTCTTCAAGAGGCCCATCGGCTTTGGTGCGCTCGGCCAGCCAACCAAGATAATAAGCCGGATGCTGCTCGTTGGGCCGCAAGCGTTCGGCGACATAATTCAAGGCGGCGCGGCGGTGGCCCGCTTCATAAAGTTGATTGGCGAAATTCATCACCAAACCCGGCCCATTGACGAATTGATTTTTCGCCACATTTAGCGCCTTGTCTATTTCGCCCAATTCCAGCAAGGCCGTGGCGCGTTGCGGTGGAGAACCTTCGTTCCGCAACAACTGCTGGGCTTCGTTGGCTCGGCCTGTGCGACGCAATCGTTCGGCCAGAAAATTCATCACCGTTTCGTAATTGGAATCCGAGGTGTAATCAATCACGAAATCTTCATCATCGCCGCTCGTTCCCTGCCAGACTTTGTAGCGCGGCTTTGACACGTCGCCAAGTCGCGCGCGCAAACGCGCCTCGATGATCGCCCATTCACCGTCATCGCACGAAAGCAAAGCGTCGTCGGCAGACGCCCCAAAACCAATGCCGCCGAAATTCAAATCGGCCACCCACGCCTCCAATAAAAGATGTAGCCAACGTTCTCGCGCTTCGGGCGAAGAACCATCCAAACAGCGCCCGATGCCCGCTGCGCAATCGTCGGCGAGGCCGCTCAATTCGCCCTCCTGATCCCATTCCATCAGTTCCGGCGTTTCGGCCACTAATTCTTGCAACACAACAGCGAATAGTTCGCCCGCTTGCTGAGGCGTTTGAGTTTGCAATGCGGCGGCCTGACGCGTAAAAAACTCCAAGTCGTGGCGCGCTTCGCGGAAATTGGCGTCCCACTCGGCGCGTTTAAGACGCTTCATTACGTCTTTAATCTTCTTGCGCGCTTCGTCAACGCTGCTTGCTGTGGTGCCGCTGATTTGGCGCTTCACGACATTGCGCAATTTCGGCTCGATTTCCACTAATTGCAGGATAAGTTGCGCCAATTCATCGTGCGGGCATTCTAAAAGTTGCGGTAATAATTCGGATTCGCTTTGAAAAATTTCCGGCGTGTTAACCCATGTTAGCAGGAGCGCCACCAAATGCTTGCACGGCCCGCCGTATTCGTAGGGACAAGTGCAATGCAGCGCGCCGACGTTTTGCACAGTCAATCTGACACTAAGGCGATACGGCTCCATATCGCTGCCTTCGCAAAGCGCGCGTAATTCATCGCCAACGCGCACGGTTTCGCTCAGTGCGCCATCTCCAAAAATCTTCTGGCCGCGCGCAAAAACTTTCGGCGCGCATAATTCGGCGATGTCGCCTTCGTCAAATCGAGGTTCTATGGGGTGTTTCATAAGGCTAATTTATTTCATTTGAGTCAAAGCCGCGCGCGCTTGGCGCACCATTTGGGCAGCCTGTTGCGGTGAATCGGAAAGCGCGGTGAGGTGGCCCATTTTGCGACCCGCAAGTGCGCGGCTTTTGCCGTAGAGATGCAATTTTACATCGGGGAACTCAAGAGCCGCTGCCCAGTTTGGCTCGCCGTTTTCCCATAAATCGCCCAATAAATTTGCCATCGCCGCCGGGCGCAAAAGCTGCGTTGAGCCAAGCGGCAAAGCGCAGACGGCGCGTAATTGTTGCTCGAACTGACTTGTCAGCGAAGCATCAAACGAAAAATGCCCCGAATTATGCGGACGCGGCGCCATTTCGTTGACGATAAGTTCACCACGCGCTGTCAGGAAAAATTCAACACACAGCACGCCGACAACTTGCAATTTTTCCAAGATGCCACGTGTGATTTCAATCGCTTCGTCGGCAACTTGCGGCGAGACGTTCGCGGGCGCGGTTGTCACATCGAGAATGTGGTTTTCGTGCTGGTTTTCGACCACGCCCCAATGCGAAAATGCGCCGTCCACACCGCGCGCCGCGACCACCGAAACTTCGCGCTCAAACGAAATCCAGCCTTCTAAAACGCCTTCGGCACCGCCCAAATTTTGCCACGCGATGTCAACATCGGCGGGCGTATTGATTTTCGTTTGACCTTTGCCATCGTAGCCGAAACCGGCGGTTTTCA
>JANMKN010000365.1:0-15782 GCA_031372065.1 Abditibacteriaceae bacterium
CAAAAGCCTCGTAAACGAGGCTGAATTTACAGTTTTCAGCCTCGTTTACGAGGCTTTTGGCTCCTTTCAACCCACTCGTTTACGGGTGGGTTATAAGTAGCAACTTGAGTTAATTTACTTTTTCCCAAACGCCTGTGCGACTTCTTCAAGTAAGTGTTCGCGTTCGTGTTCGAGCGGCGCGGGACGATTTAATTTGGCGGCAAGGCGGGTGACTAACGATTCGCCGAGGCGTTTGCGGGCGGCTTCGGGCAAAGTTTCGCGGCGCGCTAAAAAGTCGCGCACCAGTTCGTAATCTTCCTGACTGAGTTTCATGCGAATCGCGGCGCTGGCGGGGTCAATGTCAACTTCCGGTGCAGTTTCAACAGCGGCAATCGGTGTGTCGGCTTGCGTTTCTGGACGCGGCGTTTCCTGTGGATTGAGAAAGGTTTCGATGGCTTCGCTGATGGTTAGCACAGGCCGTTTTTCGGAGCCGCGCCGCTCACGCGCGACAATCGTGCCTGCCACTTGATCGCCGATGCGTTGATTATGGATATTCAGCATGGCGAACAGCGAACCGGCACCATAAAGAAACGGCATAAAATCAATAATACGCAGCAGATTGCGCACGAAAACCGGCCACCACGTCGCGGGCATTCCCGTCGCGTGAATGACGCGCAAACCCAGCCAGCGCTTGCCCGGCGTTTGTCCGGCCCACAGCCACTCAAAGATGAAAAAATAGGCGTAAAAAAGAAAAAAAACGACAATGCTAAACAGCGCTTTAGCGACGCCGAAAATGTATTCCGTCCATTCGGCAAAGTCCACGCCGCCCATGATGTAATAGGCGAGCAGGGTCAGAACAAAAAACGAAAAAATCTGAATGCTCATGTCAATCATGACCGCCGCGAAGCGTGAGCCGAGACCTGCCGTTTCCACTTGAAACTCAATGTTTTCAGCGGAAAGAATGGCAATGTCGTCGTCCCAATGAGCTTTCATGAGGTTATGAGGTGGTTGGGTTGTTAGGTGATTAGGTCGTTGATTTAATCACCTAACAACCTAACAACCTCATAAATCTTTCAGTAATTCTATCGTCAGTCGCACGCCGAAGCCTGTCGCGCCGCGCGCTGTGAGAAATCGCTCATCGCGCACTAAAGAGAGCGCGGCGATGTCGAGATGGCACCACGGAATGGTTTCTTCCACAAAGGCTTCCAAGAAAACCGCGCCCGCGATGCTGCCCGCGCCGCGTTCTTGTCCGAGATTTTTTAAGTCGGAAATGGTGCCTTTGACGTGTTCTTTGTATTCGTCCCACATCGGAAACGGCCACAAGGGTTCGCCGACTTTTGTGCCGGCGGCGATGGTTTTTTCCTGCAATTCCTGCCCGGCTTCGTTGGCGAAAATTCCCGCCGCTTCTTGTCCCAGTGCCACACGCACCGCACCGGTGAGCGTGGCGTAATCGAGAACTGCTGCCGGTTTCAATTCGCTGACATAGCTCAACGCGTCGGCCAGAATGAGGCGGCCTTCGGCGTCGGTATTTAGCACTTCGATAGTTTTGCCGTTGCGCGCTGTTACGATGTCGCCGGGGCGTTGGGCGCGGCCCGAAATCATGTTTTCCGCCGAGGGCACCACGCCTATCACGCGTTTGGCAAAATTCAAATCGCGCAAGGCGCTGAGGACGGCCAAAACCACAGCAGCGCCCGCCATGTCGTCCTTCATTTCTTCCATGCTGGTCGAAGGTTTGATGGAATAACCGCCGGAATCGAAAGTCATGCCTTTGCCGACTAAAACAATCGGCGCGTCGTTTTCGGTTCCGGCGGGCGCGTGTTCGAGAATGATAAAACGCGACGGATTATCGCTGCCCATGCCGACAGCGTAGAGCGCGCCCATTTTGGCGGCTTGAATTTCGTATTCGTCCCAAACTTCGCAGCGCAAATCGTTTTCCTGCGCGATAATGCGCGCCGCGTTCGCTAAAAAGTCCGGCGATTTGGTGTTGGACGGCGCATTGACCCACGCGCGGGCACGCAGATTGGCCTGCGCGATAGTTTGGGCGCGCGCAAGAGCATCGCTGCAATCGTCGCCGGTTAAAATCGTCAGAGAATCCAGCGATTTTATGATTTTCGATTCTTCGTCGGTTTTGAAATCGTTGTAAACGTGCAAGCCCAAAATCGCCGCTTCGGTGGCCGCGCCCGCTAAATCGGCAGGGGAAAAATCGCTTTCCGGCAAGGCTAAAGCAGCGTCGGATTTTTTCAGCGAACGCACAGCGCGCGCGCCTTTGCTAACCGCCTTGCGCCATTTGTTGAGGTCGAATTTCTCGCGCTTGCCGATGCCGAGCAAGATGGTGCGCGGCGCGGCAATCGCGCCTTGTGTATAAAGCACACGCGTCTCGCCGACGGAGCCTTTGAAGCCTTCTTCGGCGACTTGCGCGACAAGGCCACCGAGTTTTTCGTTCAATTCGGCAGCAGTGGCAGAAAGGTCTTCACCTTGAAAAATCGGCACAAGAAGGCACGGTGTTTCGGTTTCCAGCGGTTTGCTTGCTTTGGTTTCAATTTGCATTTTTCAATCCACGCGGGTCAAAATTTCGGGGCCATCTGAAAGAATAGCGACGGTGTGTTCGTAGTGCGCCGACAGGCTGCCGTCGGCGCTGACATAAGTCCATTTATCATCGAGTTGCGTCACGTCGTCGGTGCCTTCGTTGACCATTGGTTCGATGGCGATGACCATGCCGGGCCGCAGTTTGGCACCTTCGCCGGGTTCGCCGTAATTGGGCACTTGCGGTTCTTCCCACAAGGTGCGGCCCACGCCGTGGCCGACCAAGCCTTTGACGATGGCGTAGCCGTGCATTTCGACGTGCGTTTGCACAGCATGGCCAATATCGCCGACATGATTGCCCACTTTGGCCTGCGCGATGCCCAAATAAAGCGCTTCGGATGTGATACGCATCAAGCGTTTAGCGCGGTCAGAAAGTTCGCCCGCACCAAAGGTTCCTGCCGTATCGCCGATGAAACCGTTGAGCAATGTGCCGACATCCAGCGACACGACATCGCCGTTGTCAAACGGGCGATTATTCGGGATGCCATGCACTACAGCTTCGTTGACCGAAACGGTGATGCAATTCGGATAAATGGCGTTGTTGTGGCCGCGCTTGCCCAAAAAAGGCGAACGCGCGCCCGCTTCTTCCAGCAAACGACGCGCGATGCGGTCTAATTCGATTGGCGTGACGCCCACGGCAGTTTCTTCGCCGAGGCGCACCAAAATGCGCTGGGCCAACTGGCCGCTTTTGCGCATTAATTTCAGTTCAGGACGACTTTTTAATTTGATTCCCATGCTATGCAATTTCTGCCGATGTTTCTCGGCGTGCGAGCGCAGTTTAGCGAAACAGACGGCAAAAAACCGGAAGTGCCGCGCGCCACTTCCGGTTTTTAACGAAAATTTATTTAATTGGTGGTTTGCGCGGGCACGAAGAAATTGCCCGCCGGCGTGCCGATGCCTAAACCGGCCTGATTGCGCGGAAAGGGCGTGTTCTGTGGCACATTGCCGAAATTGCGATTCCCGTTGTTGAAGGTGGTTTGCGGTGAGCCGCTTCCACTTCCGAAACCATTGCCAAAGGTATTGTTTTGCGGAAACATGAAACCATTGCCGCCGTTGGAACCGTTGTTGTTATTGGTGAATCCGCCATTGTTGAAGCCGTTATTGCCGCCAGCGCCAAAGTTTTGACCGCCGTTGTTGAAACCGCTGTTCATTGAAGGCGGCATAACGAGTTGCTCGGTGGAAATCACCGTGGCACCGAAAAGGTAGGCCATCACGCGTGGGCTGATGTGTTTGAGTTGAAAAGCCGCATAACGCTTGCTGCCATCGTCTTCGCGCGATTCGGTCAGCACAGAGTTATTGTGTTCCAAAGCAATCATGCGATTGACGCCATTGGGCAAGGGAAACACGCCGCCTTGCGTGTTGTTGGTATTCGGACGATTAGTTTGAGCAAATGCGGCGCTGCTGATTAAAGCTGTCGCCAAAACGAAAACGGTAGATTTCATAACTTCTTACTCCTTTGCGGTGCCCCGGTTTTCCTCCGACGAGCCTTTACTTTGAGAATGATAGGGCGCAGCGGTTGCGCGAGTTTGCAGAACAAGCGGCTTAGGCGGCAACCGTAAGGCACTCGCGCCCATCTGTAGAGCAGTCAGAGCCATCCGTAGAGTAGTTGGAGGCATACGTAAAGCACGCGGAGGCATCCGTAGAGCAGTCGGAAGCACCTGTAAAGCAGTTGGGAGCATCCGTAAAGCAGGCAGGGGTATCCGTAAAGCACGCGGGGCCATCCGTAAAGCACGCGGGGCCATCCGTATGCGATTCCAGCGGTGGCCCAGAGTTCTTTTGCCTGTCTTTATTCCGTCTATCGAGACAATTTGACTGTGCCGCAGCGAATCCCCATCCATTACAAAGGAGAGTTAGGATTACGAGCGGCAGCGCCGCTCTTTATTTTTCTGATTTTTCAACCGGCAGAATCCGCTCACGCAGCAACACAAAAACTTCGCAAGCTGCGCCGTGCTTTTTGAGGCTTTCCTGCGCCACTTTCATGATTTCCGGCGTGCGATAACGTCCCGAAACATGATAAAGCACCAGTGTTTTCACTTGCGCGGCGACGGCGGTTTGCATCGCTTCGTCCAATGTTGCGTGCCACTGGCTTTTGCGTTCGGCGGCTTCCAACAATGTGGCTTCGTGAAACAGAATTTTCGCGCCGCGCACGTCATCAGGATTAAGCGCCAAACCATCGCCGCCAAAGGCCGCTAAGATTGCTTTGTAATCTTCACTGAGCGCTGCGCCGCCTGCGGGATGCGCGGTTGCCAATTGGCGGATTTCGTCTTGCGAAAGCGACGCGAATTCCGGTTTCAATCGGCGGCGCGCTTCGATGATTTTGTAGCCGAGCGTCAAGCGATTGGGAATGTGTTGTGTGGCGAAAGTTTGCAGTGTTCGCTTGCCTGTCAAAGGCAAGATCGCGTGCGCTTCCAATGGCGTCCATGTCACTTGAAACGGCAAGCGTGTGGCAGTTTTTTTGATGTAAGCGATCATATCAAGGACAAAACTATCGCCTTGTGGATAATAGATTTCGAGCGGTTTTTCGTTGTCGCCCATGCCCGACGCGCGCGACCACAACAGCGACGGCAAACCGGAAATATGATCTATGTGGCCGTGGGTCAGCAGCACTTTTTCAATCGCGTAAGAATTGTTGCCGAGTGCCGTCGCTGCGCCTTCGCCGCAATCAATTAACAAGCGGTCGGGGCGATAAAAAATCCACGTCGAATAAAGGGCTTTCGAGTGGCCTTGCAGCAAATCTTGCAGGTTCATGGGCGATTAGCGCTGCACCCATTTATAGGCCACCAGCGAGTTTTTCCAGAAGAACTTTTCGGCGACTTCGCGGCCTTTGGCGCCGAAGTAGTCGTTGACGATGTGGAATTGGTCAGCGTAACTGCCACCTTTTTCGCAAACCGGCCAGTTGCTGCCATAAACCAAGCGGTCTTCCCCAAAACAGTTCCAGCAATGGTCGAGAATCGGCAGATAATAATCCGTCTCGCGCGGCGCCGAACCATGAGTTTGGTCGGATTGCTCGGTTTGTTCGGTCATCGCCGACACTTTGCAAAACACATTTGGCATTGCGCCGAGCGCTTTCATGCCGCTTCGCCATTCATCGGTGAGACGTGCGGCGTCGCCCGCGATGCCAACATGATTGATGACAATGCGCAGAGCGGGAATCGCGTCGGCTAATTTTGCCGAATGCGAGTGCAGTGACGGCGCGCCGTTGATGTCGAGTTCCAATCCCAAATCGGCCATCAATTTCACGCCGCGCTGAAATTCGGGCTTGTCCACCTTATCGAGAAAATCGTTGCCACTAACGCGAATGCCGCGAAAAATCGGGTTGGCGGCGAAACGTTTTAAGTTTTTGGCGAAATCAGCGTCCTGCGGCAGTAAATGGCCGACAAAACCAACAATGCACGGGTTTTTCGCGGCTAAATCGAGAATCCACTGATTATCTTCGAGCCAAGAACTGGCTTCGACTATCACCGTTTCGCGAGCGCCATACGGCGCGGCGACTTGCAGCCAGTGTTCGGGCAACGTCGGGCGATAAAGTGACGTGCCTTTACTTGGAAACGGCACGCCTTCGGGCCGATTTGTGTCGTAAAAATGCGTGTGTGTGTCCACCACGCGCAAAGCCGGAACTGCTTGTGCTAAAACGGGCGCGGCGACGGTGGCAGCAGCGGCTTGATAAAGAAAAGTGCGACGGCTCATAGTGGGTTTCATTTCGTGGTTTGGCATTTCGATTGTCGTCACAATTGGAGTAGGCAACAGTTGAAATGTTACAAATGATGCCACTTTTGGGTAGGCGGTCTATACTTCGAACGTGATTGAGCCAGTCAACTCCGAAACCCATGAGGTGCCTACTTGGCCCGCTGCATCTGCGCCCTCTGCGTCTGATGAAACCTCCAAAATCGCGCCAAAATTGTCTGTAGTGGTGCCGGTTTACAACGAAGAAGACAATTTAATACCGTTGCACGGCAAAATTGACGCGGCGCTTTGCAATTTGGGCCTGACTTACGAGATTCTTTACGTTGATGATGGCAGTCGTGACCGCTCGTTCGAATTGCTCTCCGAAATCGCCGCGCGTGATGAACGCGCCAAAGTTGTGCGTTTTCGGCGCAATTTCGGACAAACAGCGGCGATGTCGGCGGGCATGAATTACGCGAGTGGCGAGGTCATTATTCCTTTAGACGCCGACTTGCAAAACGACCCGGCGGATATTCCGCGTTTGCTGGAAAAGATCAACGAAGGCTACGATGTGGTTTCGGGTTGGCGCAAAAACCGCAAGGACGACGAAATTCGCAAATTTCCTTCGCGCGTTGCCAATCGTGTGATTTCTAAAGTAACGGGCGTGCATTTGCATGATTATGGCTGTTCACTAAAAGCGTATCGCGCCAGCGTCATCAAAGATGTGCATCTTTACGGCGAAATGCACCGTTTTATTCCGGCTTACGCGGCAATGGTCGGCGGCAAAGTTACCGAAATTGCGGTGGAGCATCATCCGCGCTTTGCGGGCAAAAGCAAATACGGCATGAGCCGTATTTTCCGTGTGATCCTCGATTTGATGGTGGTCAAGTTTTTGGGTGGCTACGGCAACAAGCCGATTTACTTTTTTGGCGGCATTGGCATCGGCGCGTCCTTGCTGGGCATACTTTGTTGGCTGATTGCCATCGCCGAGCGATTGCACAAGCCTGAAAATCACATCAACGGCAATCCGCTGTTTTACATTGGAATTCTCTTGTTCGTGCTAAGTGTGCAACTTGTGATGCTCGGACTGATGGCCGAAATGAATATGCGCACTTACTACGAATCGCAGAAAAAACAGCCTTATGTCGTCGCTGAAACGCGCAACATTGATGGCGCAAATTCGGTTTGACGGGGAGTTTTATGCAACGATTTTTCAGGCTGTGCCTGCTAACATCCATTGTCGCGTTAGGAACTGCAAACGCGTGGGCACATGACGATGACGACCACGATGATCGGCGGCCTTTTGGCGGCGGCGAAGAGAATTACGATTACTTTTTGCGGATGTCCGACGAGGCGTTCCATATCGGCGATTACGAACGTGCCATTGCCTGTCATCGGGCCATTCTCGCGTTGGAGCCTGACGCGGTGGATTCCTATGGCGTGGCGGCGTGGCTTTTGTGGAGTTTGGAAAAAGGCGACGAAGCGACAGCTTTAATGGAGCGCGGCGTGGTCGCCAATCCCGCTGATTGGGAAATGATGGACGAGGCCGGGCAGCATTTTGACTTGCGAAAAATAACGCCGCGTGCCGCCTCGCTTTACAAGCGTGCCTTGGAATTGATACCCAAAGACGCGCCAAATCAAATGTTGCGCCGCCGCTTGGCGCACGCTTCCGAAAAAAGCGGCGACCTTGCGGCATCGGTAATTATCTGGCGCGGTTTGGTGAAAGATTTTCTCGCTGAAGCCGTCAATAAAAATAATTTAGCCCGCGTTGAGCAAATGCAAGCTGAGAAGAAAAAATAGTTTTGCCAAACCACAACCAAAAACAATCCCCAAAACGCGTTGCCATTATCGGCGGTGGCCCCATTGGGGTCGAAGCGGCGCTTTACGGTGCTGTGGCCGGTTTCGATGTCAGCTTATTCGAGCGCGGCGATATCGCCGATAATGTGCGGCGTTGGAGTTTCGTGCAAGTGTTTACCGAATGGGGCCGCAATCGCAGTCCTTTAGCCGCAAAACTGCTGCATGAACAAGGCGATATTCTTCCGCCTTCGGACGAATATTCCTCTGGCGAAGAATTGGTTCGCTATGTCGAAAAACTCGCCGCGTTGCCGCCGTTGCAGGGCAAAATTTCCACGCACACCAAAGCGGTTTCGCTCACGCGCGAATGTTGTCTGAAAAGCGATTTTATCGCGGACGATGGCCTGCATGGCGCCAATCGCCGCACGGAATTCCCGTTTCGATTGCATTTGGTAGAGGGAAAAAGTGCCGAACGCATCGAATATTTTGATGTGATCATTGATGCCGCTGGCGTTTACCATTCGCCGAACGTGATGGGCAACGGCGGCGCGCCTTGCGTTGGCGAGACACAATGCGCTTCTCTGATTGACTACGCTTTGCCGGATGTTCTGGGGCGCGATAAAGAACGCTTCGCTAATCGCCATACTCTGGTGGTTGGCAGCGGCCATTCGGCGGCTTCGACGTTGCTTTCTGTGGCGGATTTGATGGAAGAATATCCGGTTACGCGCCTGACTTGGATTGTGCGCCGTGCTGTCCCTCTGCATGGCGCGCCTTACACCTTGATTGAAAACGAAACTTCTACCACGCGTGCCCGCATTCACGCGCGCGCAAATGCTTTAGTCGAGCATCCCAACGTCACGTTTTTGCCGCGAAGTTCAGTCAACGTGGTTTCGCGCCAGCAGAACACTTTTCAAGTGGAGATTTCTTGTGGTGGCGAACGAAAAATCATTCGATGCGACAACGTGGCGGCGCACACAGGTTTTCGCGCCGATGAAAGTTTGTGGCGCGAATTGCAAGTGCAAGTGCATCCGGCGACAGGCGCGCCCTTAAAACTTGGCATCGAATTGAACGCGCATAATGCGCGCAGTGGAGTAGGGCTTTCGACAGGCTATGCCGAGCGCCAAACGCGCGATGAGGAAACAAAAAAACACGCCCATGACCGTTGGAGCTATCTGATAAACGATCCTGTGCTTTTAGAAACGGGCGAGCGGAATTTTTACGTTCTTGGCATCAAAAGTTATGGTCGTGACGCCGGTTTTCTGATGCAAAATGGCTTCCGTCAGGTGCGCGATGTATGGAAACTCATCAGCGGTGATGACAATTTAAATCTTTACGGTGACGAATTAAAATAAAAAAGCGCAGCGCGAACTTTCGCGCTGCGCTTTTGGGTATTAGCTATTTAGCCGTTCCAAGTGGTCAGCTCGACCAAATTCTCGGCGAGGTTGACGTTCAGGGCATAGCCCAAAACCTCATTGAAAAAACGCACCGGCACCCACGTTTCGCCAGCGTCCACAAAAGGCGCAGCTTGAACGTTCACGACATTTCCATTCAGATTGACATCCTTGCTGCCAATATCGAGCAGAATGTCGCCCTTTTTGTGGGTCAGCGCAATTTGTTTGGTGCTTTGATCCCATTCGACTTTGGCTCCAACGGCTTCTCCCAAGGCGCGCAACGGCACCCACAGCGTTCCATCCTGATTGCGAGGCTCGTCCGCAATTTCAACCGGCTTTCCATCAATAATGTAAGGCATGATTCTCCTTTTTGAGCGAAGTAGGGCACAAAAACGTGCGGACTTGCTGTTGTTGATTTAGTGGGCTTTGACTTTCACAGGCGCCACCACTTTTAAGTTGTTTTTCACTTGATGCCCGCTTGCGTTACGCGCAAGTTGACTGGCTAAGGCGCGTTGTGCATTCGAGGCAACGTGGCCGTCCAAAAATACAACGCTACTCTTGGTTGTGACGTCAATGCTGGCCGCCTCAATGGATTTGTTGGCTATCAATGCATATTTCACTTTGGCGGTAACAGCGGCATCGGACGCCAGATTCGCACCTTTCTGCGCCGTTTTTTCAATCGCGGGCACGATTTTCTCGACACCTTGTTCCAAAGTCTTTCCAGCATTGTTGGCTTTGTTTTCGATTTGCTGGCTGGTGGCAGGCGAATCGGGCATTCCGTTGTTGTTTTTGTCCTGACATCCTGCAAGGAACAGAACGCCCGCCAAGCCCGACGTGAGCAGAAGCGGCAGCGATGATTTTTTCATGGGAATAATCTCCTTAGTTTCTGTGGGTCGTCGTTCGCTTTTGGCAAAATGCAGGCCAACATCAGATTGCTTTACTTAAGGTGTGGCTTGAGCCAATTCGGGCGCTACTTTAGGCGCTTTCGGTTTAGGAAAGGCAGCTTCAAGAATGGCTTTGGCAACGGGCGCGGCGTTTTCGCTGCCGTGACCGGAGTTTTCAACAATGACAGCGATGGCTATGGTGGGATTTTCGTAAGGCGCAAAACACATAAACCACGCGTGAGGCAAGGCATTATTGGCATCTTCCGCCGAGCCGGTTTTCCCAGCAATTGCCACTTGCGGCAAATTAAACGCGCGCCCAGTGCCATCTGTCATTACACGTCGCATTCCGGCGCGCACCAAAGCGATATTGCGCGCATCTATGGCAACTTTATGACGCACAACAGGTGTGGACTTTTCGATTTTACTGCCGCGTAATTCCTTGAAAATATGCGGTTGCCATAATGTGCCGCCGTTGGCTAAAGTGGCGGCCAGGTCCGCCATTTGGAGCGGCGAAACCAAAGTGTCGCCTTGGCCGATAGACATATTCAAGGTATTACCGGGAAACCAATGCGCCAACTCTGGACGCGATTGGTTGAGACGCTGTCGCCACGCCGGATCGGGAACCAAACCAGCGGTGCTACTGGGCAAATCAATCCCTGTTTCTTGCCCCAAGCCGAATTCGCGGGCGATTTGTGCCAAATAATCTGGCCCGCTGCTTTCAGGGTCGCCCATTTTCAAGGCGGCTTGATAAAAATAGGTGTCGCACGAACCGGCTAAAGCGCCCATGAGATCTACGCTGCCATGCGTTTTCCAACAACCGAAAAATCGTCCGCCCAGACGGTATCCGCCGGGGCAGTTATAAACCGTGCCAGCCGATAAGGTGCCTTGTTGCAGGCCCGCCGCCGCCGTGACCGTTTTGAAAGTCGAGGCTGGCGGAAACCGCGAATTAACCGCGCGATTGATAAGCGGTTTCTTGGGATTATCGTTGATGCTGTTCCAAATTTTATTGAACGAACGACGCGGCAAGGAAAACACGTTCGGGTTGAAGGTCGGGCGCGAAACCATCGCTAAAATTTCGCCGTTACGCGGGTCAATCGCTACGGCAGCACCGCTGTTGCGCGCCTGTGATAACGCATTTTCGGCGGCGCGTTGCAACTTAGCATCAATGGTCAACACCAAGGTTTGGCCCGCTTTTTCGGGAATCGTGCTAACGCGCCGCACCGGACGCGCCCTCGCGTCCACTTCGTATTGATCGCTGCCTTCGGTGCCCGCTAAATTGCGGTCAAATTCGCGTTCGACGCCGCTTTTGCCGATCACACCGCCGAATTTAAGCAGTCGAACACTGGGGTCAGTTTTTTGCTCTTCTTGGTTGCGTTCTAAATCGTGTTCATCTACGGCCCGTGTGTAACCCAAAAGATGCGCCGCCAGCGCGCCTTGCGGGTAAAAACGCTTGATGTCGTCGGTGACTAAAACGGCACGACCCAAACGCCATTTGTTTTCTTCGATGAGGGTAATTGTCGCTAAATCGGCTTCCTCGACAATCGGCACAGGATCGTAAATTCCGGCCCGCTTGCGCCTTGCGTCTTCAAGGTCGGCTTCGATTTCCGTGGGCGTCATTTTCAACAGAAAACCAAGCGACTTGAGAATAGTTAAGCGTTCTTCGGGTTCGCGGCGCGCTGAAGGCAAGGCCGCAGGGACAATGGAAATTGAGTGCCGCACGCGGGATGTGCCCAGCACGACGTTATTGCGATCAAGAATCAAGCCGCGTGGGGCAGCCAAAGGCACATGGCGCAGTCGGTTCGTTTGCGCTTGAGTTAGAAAATCGTTGCCACGAACGACCTGCAAATACCATAGTCGGGTCATCAGGCCAAAATAGGCCAGACCCAAAGCTGTCATGCACATCCAAACGCGTTGTTTAACAGTTTTGCTATCGGCAATGGCCCAGCCCGTGCGGCGCCGGGAACGAGAGGAAACGGCCATTTGGTCAGTGGTCAGTGGTCAGTGGTCAGTGGTCGGTGGTCGGTAAGTGATAAGCAGACTTATAGGTTTTCGTATATTTCTGCGCTCTCACCACTGACCCCTGCCCACCGCTCACTGACCACCGAATTCAGTCTTCCAACGGGTCAAGCCGCGCATCGGCGGGTAGGTCGGTGTTGTCCAGAGCGTGTTCATCGAGTTCTTCAATGTCAATTTCGCCCGGCGTGTTGTTGTCGCTCATTTCGGGAGATGTCAAGAAATCGGGTTCGGTTTCGATGTCACTGAGCGGGATTTCATTGCCACTGGCCGCGTCGCCTTCAAATTCGTCATCGGCGGCGTTGAGGTCATCTTCCAAGAAATCGAAATCGTCGCCGGTTTCTTCCAAAAGTTCGTCATCCAAGCCGGCGTCACTGGCCGAAGTGGCCGAGTCGGCGGGGAAGTTGGAGAGGTCTTTGTTGTCGCTCTCTGGCGAAGCGGTTGTTGTTTCCAGCCGGTCTGTGCTGTAGGTTTTGTCTTGTTCTTTGTTCATGAAAATGTCCCTTCTTTCTGTTGAATCCTGTGCTATTTCGAGCCATGAGGCTGCGGTGTGCGCAATCTCCAAAGGTGGACAGCTTTCAGTATAGCCCGCCTTTTGCGGTTGTGGGCCATACGATAAAATAGCGTTGCCGATAGAGATGGAGGAAGGCTCAGAGAGATTTTCATGCCAGTAAAAATTGGTTTCATTGGCACCGGCGGCATGGCCGCGCAGCATTTTGGGACGCTTGCGCAAATTGCGGACGCGCAACCCATCGCATTTTGCGATGTGGACAAAACGCGCGTGCAAGCTGCCGCGCATCGCTTCGCGCACTTTGAAGCGCGAGCCTACACCGATTACAAAAAACTGCTCGAAGCCGAAGATTTGGATGCGCTGTATATTTGCCTGCCGCCCCACGCACACAAAGATGTCGAAGTTCTGGCCGCCCAAAAAGGCTGCGCGCTGTTCATCGAAAAACCGATCTCCAACCAACTGAAAAACGCCGAACGCGCCGCCGCTGCTATTGAACAAACGGGCGTTTTGTGTTCGGTGGGCTATCATTTTCGCTATCACCAAGCAACGCAGCAAGTGCAGCAAACTTTGGCCGAAAAAAATGCGCCGCCTCCCGCACTAATTTATGGCCGTTGGTTGGGAGGTTTTCCTGTGGTTTCGTGGTGGCGCAAGATGAACCAAAGTGGCGGCCAAATCAATGAGCAAGCCACACATATCATTGATTTAGCGCGTTATTTAGTGGGCGACATCGTAAAAGTCTATTGCTGCGCCGCGCGGCGCGAAATGCATCGTGAATTCCGCGATTCCACAGTGCCCGATGTGACCGCGCTGACTGCTGAATTTGCCAGCGGTGCCATCGGACATTTCGCGGCGACGTGCATGGTGAATGGTGTTAGCGAAGCCGGACTTTCGATTGTCGTTAAAGACGCGATTTTCGATTTGCACAGCAATGCGCTCAACATCCGGCGCGCTAATGAAACGCACACGTTTTTGCACCGCAATAACCCGTATTTGGACGAAGATCGGGCCTTCATCGAAGCCGTGCAAAGCGGGCAGCGCAGCGGCATCAAATGCACTTATGCCGACGCCTTAAAAACGTTGCGCGTCACGCTGGCGGCCAATCAATCGGCCAAAAGTGGCAGGCCAGTAAAAATCAAAATCTGATAAACCACGAAGCGAATTCATTTTCAAGGAGACTTATGGCTTTCACACTTCAAATCGGCGAGGCTGCACCCGATTTCAATTTGCCGGGCGTGGACGGAAAAAATCACACGTTGTCCGAATATAACGCTACCTCGTTGCTCATCATCGCGTTCACTTGCAACCATTGCCCGTATGTTGTCGGCAGCGAGGAACGCATCAAGCAACTGCACGCCGATTACAAAAATCGCGGCGTGCAATTGGTGACAATTAACTCGAACGAAACCGAGAATCATCCGACGGATTCGTTTGAACACATGGTCGAACATGCCAAAGAAAAAGGCTTCGATTTCCCGTATTTGCGCGACGATTCGCAGGAAATCGCTACCGCTTACGGCGCTTTGCGCACACCGCATTATTATGTTTTTGATGCTGAACGGAAACTGCGCTACACAGGCCGCATGGACGACCGTCCGCGTCATCCGGGCGAGGAAACCACACACGAATTGCGCGATGCGTTGGAAGAATTATTGGCCGGAAAAGAAGTTTCGGTGCCGCTAACCAACCCGATTGGCTGCAACGTCAAATGGCAAGGCCAAGATCATCACTGGATGCCCGCCGAAGCGTGCGATTTGGTATGAAACGCGAAGCAAGGCGCGACGAAGAATCGTGTTGTGCCTTTAATGGTAGGCACTGGAAAGAGCGACTTCGTGGCTCTCTTCTCTAACACAAATCAACCGCGTAACATGAGTAAGTCTCATCAAACGCGGATTGAAGATTTGCTCTTCTGGATTGCAATCCAGAAGCACTGGATTGCAATCCAGAGGTCATGGATTACAATCCAGAGGTCGTGGATTGCAATCCAGAAGCACTGGATTACAATCCAGAGGTCGTGGATTACAATCCAGAAGTCGTGGATTGCAATCCAGAGGTCATGGATTACAATCCAGAAGTCTAAATTTAGACTTTTTCGGCTTGAAAAGGCCAGTTTTGGCATTCTGACGCTTAGTTTTGGCTCTTCTTATCGAAAAAGAGACTTAAGACTGCATTTTTGCACTGCTTCTTCATATGAATGACGATTTAATGATCGAAGTTGAAAATCTGAGCAAAACCTACGGCGCGAGCCGGGGTGTGCGCGATGTATCGTTCACGGTGAAAAAAGGCGAAATTGTCGGTTTTTTGGGGCCAAACGGCGCCGGAAAAACCACTACGATGCGCATTCTCACTTGTTTTATGGCGCCCACGGCAGGAACGGCGCGCATTGCGGGTTACGACATTCTCGAAAACTCGCTCGATGTGCGCAAAAACGTCGGTTACTTGCCGGAAAACGTGCCGGTTTATCCCGACATGAGCGTGCGCGATTATCTTTCTTATGTCGCGGCGTTGCGTGGCGTGCCCAAGAAACGGCGGGCCGAACGGCTCGAAGCCGCGCTTGACGCCGGAAAACTCGAAGACAAAGCTGACACGCTGATTTTTAAATTGTCCAAAGGCTACAAACAGCGTGTCGGCATCGCGCAAGCCGTGGTTCATGACCCGCCGGTTTTGATTTTGGACGAGCCTTCGGCGGGCCTCGACCCGCGACAGCGCGTGGAAACGCGGCAGTTCATCAAATCGCTGTCCAAAGACCACACCATTATCTTATCCACGCATATCTTGCCGGATGTGCAGGAAACCTGCTCGCGTGTGGTGATTATCAATCAAGGCCGCATGGTCGCCGAAGATACACCTGAAAACTTGGCGGGCGCCGGTGATCGCCTCACCCTGACTTTGCAGCGTCCGGCGAGCGACGCCGCGCAAAAATTGGCGAAGATCAAAGGTGTGAATACAGCGCGCGAAAACGCGGTG
>JANMKN010000370.1:0-1608 GCA_031372065.1 Abditibacteriaceae bacterium
TTTCATGATGTCCGAGGAGAACGTCAAAAAGCAGCTCAAACTGCCGTGGGTTTCGTTCGGTTCGGACGCTGCTTCGATGGCCGCCGAAGGCGCGTTTCTCAACTCTTCCACACATCCCCGTGCCTATGGCAACTTCGCCCGCTTGCTCGGCAAATACGTGCGCGATGAAAAAGTCATCCCCTTGCAAGAAGCGATTCGCCGCCTCGCCGCCTTGCCCGCCACCAACTTAGGCTTGGATCATCGCGGCTTGCTGAAAGAAGGCTATTTCGCCGATGTCGTGATTTTTGATCCAAAGACGATTGCTGATGTCGCTACGTTTGAGAAGCCGCATCAGTATTCCATCGGGATGAAGCACGTGTTTGTGAACGGCGTGCAAGTGCTGAAAGACGGCGAGCATACCGGCAATAAATCAGGTCGTGCGTTGTGGGGGCCGGGGAAGAAAAAATAGCACAATTCAAATCGAAACGCGGAAATAACGGAAAGCACGGAAAGCACAGAATAGAAAACAAAGACTTTCTGATTTCCGTCTTTTCCGTTATTTCCGCGTGTTCTGCGTTCTCTTTATTTTCCGTTCCTCGCTAACGGCTCCGGCAAATTTGCAATCGCGTATGCCAGCACCGCCAGCACCACCGCATTTTCCGCCAATTCGCGCGGCACAATTTTATCTAATGTATCCGCCGTCGTGTGGTGATAATCGAAGTAGGTGCGGCTGTCCTGCCACAAGCCAAACGTCGGCACGCCGAGCGCATCCAGCGGCGAAATATCGGCTTCGGGAGAGTTGTTCACGACATCAATCAACCCTGCGCCGATGCTTTGCAAAATAGCCGAGGCCGCGCGCAGTTTCGCAAGCGCGGCAGGCGTCGCGTGGGCGTGAAAACCGAGCGGGTGACTGGCACCGAGATCGCTTTCAATGGCGGCCATGTGATTCGCAATCTCAGCGCTGTTGTTGGCGGCGTAGGTTCTGCCCCCCACTCCGCCATTTTCTTCGTTCATCCACGCAATCACGCGGATCGTGCGTTTTGGCTTGAGGCCGAGCTGCTTAATCAGGTTTGCCGTTTGCATCGCTACGGCAACACCGGAAGCGTCATCAATCGCCCCTGTGCCTAAATCCCACGAATCCAAATGGCCAGACACGATGACGACTTGTTCAGGATTTTCAGAGCCTTTCAAATCAGCAATAACGTTGTAGCTCGATTCATCCGGCAATGTTTGTGGTGTGAGCGTGAGGTGCAATTTCACCGTGCCTTGGGCAGCAAGGTAGGCAATCAATTCGGCATCTTCAGCGGCAACGGCAGCGCCGGGAATCTTCGGCGCATCGGGTAAATAAAAGAGCGAGCCGGTATGCGCCAAGCGGTATTCCGCGCCGCCTGCCGAACGATTCAACGCAGCAACTGCGCCGAGTTTTGCCGCCCGACTCGCTCCCGCACCACGATACGCGACCGCTTGCCCATACGCTTCCAACCCACGCCCGCTCGCCGCCAATTGCCGCTCAAATTTTGCGTTGTAGAGCACGATCTTGCCCGCGACCTTTGCCTGTCCTAACGCTTCGAGTTGATCGTAGTGTTCGACCACGACGACCTCTGCCGTAATCCCTTCTTTCGGCGTCGC
>JANMKN010000382.1:0-7605 GCA_031372065.1 Abditibacteriaceae bacterium
TGACTATTACGTTCTTGCCCTACTCAATCGGGCAGGAGCGCTTGCGTAAAACACTCCACTCCCCAGCGCAGCGTTCGGGGGAGAGGCCGGGTGAGGGGATCGAGCAGCTTTGCTGCTCTTTCCAGTGCCTACCATAAGCGCACTGCGTAACATGACCTTTTTATAGGGATTCTATATACATAAGGCGCGCGCTTTATGATAAATTGGTTGTAGCAACAACCCAAAGGAGACAACAATGTTAAAAAGCATAAGTGCGTGGGCGTTTGATCCGCAACGAAGCCCGTCGGAAATTTTTCGCATGGCGAAAGAACATGGTTTTGAAGGCGTCGAAGTTTCGATAGGGGCAGATAGCGCACCGGCGAATCAGGTTTGGCTCGATTCCAGAGAAGACGATTGCCAGCGCGTTGTCGAACAAGCCCACGAAGCGGGCATTACGATTTCCGGTTTGGCGAGCGGTTTGGGTTGGGGCAAGCCGCTGACGAATTTAGAAACACAAGCCGCTGGCAAAGAGGCCGTCAAAAAATCGCTGCAAGTGGCGAAATGGCTCGGCACCGACGCCATTTTAGTCGTTCCCGGCGGCGTGGGCGCCGAATTCATTGATGGTTTCAAGGGTGTGCCTTACGATCAGGCTTACAACAACGCGCTGAACGCTTTTAAAGAATTGAAGGGTGCCGCCGACGATTTGGGCGTGGCAATTGGCGTCGAAAATGTGTGGAACAAGTTTTTGCTGTCGCCCTTGGAATTTCGCGCTTTTTTGGATGAAATCGGCAGCGCGCAAGTCGGCGCCTATTTCGATGTCGGCAACGTAATTTATAGCGGCTATCCCGAACAGTGGATTCGCATTTTAGGTAGTCGCATCAAACGTATTCACTTCAAAGATTTCAAGCGCGATGTGGGCAATCTCAGCGGTTTTTGCGATTTGTTGGACGGCGATGTGAATTTCCCCGCCGTGATGCAAGCCTTGAAAGACATCGGATACAACGGCCCGGTGACTTCGGAATTTTTCAACTGCGAAGCGGATTTACCGAAAATTTCTCAAGCAATGGACGCCATATTAGGCGCACAGAATTAGAAGAATAGAACGCAAATTGCGCAAATTAAACGGTAATCTTCGCAAATTCCTGAGAAGTCACTAAAGAATCAAAATTTGCGCAATTTGCGTTCTATGAAAAAGGACTAATCCATGATTAAAGTCGGAATTATCGGACTTGGCGGCATGGGCGGCGTGCATTTTAGCGCGTATCAAGCCAATTCTCAGGCGCAAATCGTCGCGGTGTGCGATGTGGACGAGGCGAAATTGCAAGGCGGCGGCACGCAGTTGAACATTGGCGGCGGCGCGAAAATAGATTTGAGCGGCGTGAAAACCTATTCCAGTGCCGACGAACTGTTGAACGATGCCGATGTGCAACTGGTAGATATTTGTTTGCCGACTTCATTGCACGCGCAGCACGCCATCAAAGCGTTGGCGGCGGGCAAACACGTTTTTTGCGAAAAGCCGATTGCGCTTACAACCGACGAGGCAGCGCAAATGGCAGCGGCGCAAGAATCCAGCGGTCAGCAATTGATGATCGGCCACTGTCTGCGTTATTGGCCGCAGTATTTGAAGGCGCACGAAATCATCGAAAGCGGCGAACACGGCAAGGTGGTTTATGCGCGTTTTCATCGCAGCGGCGCCACGCCAACATGGAGTTGGGACGGCTGGCTGCAAGACGGAGCGCGCAGCGGCGGCGCGGTTTTGGATATGCACATTCACGACGTGGACACCGCGATTTGGTGGTTCGGCGTGCCCGTTGAAATTCGCGCTGCGGGCTATGTCGTCAACGATTTGCCGATGAGCGTGGACGCGACGTGGCATTACAAAAACGGCCCTTTGGTTTATCTGCACGGCAGTTGGGACGATAACGGCGGGCCGTTTCGCATGAGTTACAAAGTCGTTTTAGAAAAAGCGACGATTGAATGGGATTCATCGAAAAGCGACGCCGTTTTGCTGCACAAAAACGGCGAAACGCAGGAATTCACAGTCTCGGCAGAATCGGCCTATCAAGCCGAAATTGACGATTTCGTCGCCTGCCTTTCCGAAAATCGCCCGATGACGCGCATCACACCGCAAGGCAGCCGCGAAACGCTCGAAGTCGTTCTCGAAGAACTGCGCCAAATACAAAATTAAGCGACTTCAAAATGAAAAAGGCGGCCCGACAACGGGTCGCTTTTTTCCATTTTAGCGTCTTGTTTTTCCACTTTAAATAAGAGTTATACTTTGGTCAGCCTTTCAGCTAATATCGTTTTTGTTTTGCATCGTCGTCCGACTATTAAAGGAGCGCTGCCTGATGTCTGTAGAATTGAATTTACGGTTTCCCGACCCACAGCACGTTATCGTGAAATGGGGCGATTCAAAACTTACAAGCCTTGATTTCCAAGTGCCTTTAACCGCAAAAGAGCGGCACTATCTCGCGTGGTATCTCGAAACCTACGCCTCGCACTACACCACTGCCGAAGACGACGCCGAAGCGGCGCGCATCGCAGCGCAATTGCCGATTTGGGGCCAAAAACTCTGCGCGGCGGCGTTTAGCGACTCTGCGGCGGCTCAGTATTTTCAAGAATTTCAGCAAACCAATGAAGCGGGCCGTTTGCTCACCATCAGCGCCGAACATCCGGCGATTCTTGGCTTGCCGTGGGAATTGCTGCACACGTTGGGCGCGGACGGTGCCTTTCTCTACGACGAAAAACCGCCCATCGCCGTGCGCCGCCGCGTAGCGGACGCAGAGCGCCACAAACCGGCAGAGGCCAAAGAGCGACTGCATTTGCTTTTCGTCATCAGCCGCCCGTTGGATGCTGGATTCCTTGATCCGCGCTCCGATGCGACGGCGGTGTTGGACGCTATTGATGCGCACGCATCGGGCCGCGTCACGGTAGAATTTCTGCGTCCGGCGACGTTTCGAGCACTCAGAACTCGTCTTGACAACAAGGATTTGCCGCCAGTGGACATCTTGCACTTCGATGGTCACGGCACCTTTGATGAACGCACACAAACGGGCTATTTGCTCTTTGAAAATCAAATAAGTAGAAAACAATTGATTGCCGCCAGCGAGGGAACGGAAACAGGGCTTGGATTTTTACTGAAAAATCATGGCGTCTCGCTCATCATTCTCTCAGCGTGCCAAACCGGGGCTTACGGGGATGATAAAACGCAAGACGATAGCGAAGCCAACGACGAAAGCGGCGCGTTGGGCAGCGTGGCAGCGGGTCTGATGGCCAGCGGCGTTCCGGCTGTGTTGGCGATGTCGCATTCGGTTCTGGTGCCAACTACGCAGCGGCTTTTCGGCAAATTCTACGAATGTTTGGCGCAAGGCGACGGCATCGGCGCTGCCTTGGAAGCGGCTCGTCAGCATTTGCGTAACGATGCGCGCCGTCGCCAAGTGCAACGTGGCACCGCACGCCAATGGCTGCAACTTCAAGATTGGTGCGTGCCTGCGCTTTATCAAAGTGGCGACGACGCGGCGCTGCTGCGAAAAGAGGACACCATACCCACGAAAGTCGCCGCGCCACAGCAGGGCGCCTTTTTCTGTGGGCGCGCGTGGGAATTGTGGGCCTTGGAGCGCGCCTTCACCAAAGGGGCGCAGTGCGTGACGGTGACGGGCTTCGCCGGACAAGGTAAAACGTGGCTGGTTCAGGAAGCTGGACGCTGGCTGCACCGTGCGAGAATGTTTGAATTGGTGGTATTCGTTTCTCCCGCCTCTGCCAATGATCCCACTTTGGCAAATCGCATCGTCGCGTTGCGTGCGACACTTTCGCTGCTCATTCTCGACGACATTGAAAACCTGCCTGATGCTTTGTTGACAGCCTTACTGAACGCAGCGAACATCTCTGCACCAGACAGTAAAATTCGCCTACTTACCACCGCGCGCCCGCAAGGTTTCCTGCATCCGCTATTATCTGGCATCGCCAAGAACAAACACGAAATGTTAGCCCTGAACGGCTTCGCTTCTTATGAGGCGCTGGACTTGTTCCAATTTATTTACGCACCACGAGAAGACACCGTGCCGCCTGCCCGCGACGAATTAATATCTCTCTTCGGGCGCGTGCATTTCCATCCGCAATGCGTGCGCGTGCTGGCCCGCGCCTTGAACCAAGAGCCGCTTGACGATGTGGAGAAACACTGGGAAGAACTGCTGCTCTCTGATACGGAAGACAATCCCCGCGCTGCCGTCGAACAGGCAATTGCCAAACTTGACCCCGAATTGCGCGACAAATGGCTACCCCGCCTCGGCGTCTTTCAAGGCGGCGCGATGGAAGACACCTTACTGGTCGTCACCAAACTTGGACAGATGGCCGAACGCCCCGATATTGTAAGAGCGCGGCGGTTGTTGGCAGCACTTGAAGCAAAGGACATAGAAGCGGCAGCGAGATTGATCGCTACTATGGTTATGATGACCGATTTGCCCGAAGAATTTGAGTTGCCGCCAGATATGTTGGAAAATGTAAGGACAAATGCTGCCCAACACGTCAGAGACCTCCATGCCGAGTTATCACAATTCCCTCAATCCGCTTTTGCTGAAGGCGCCGATGAAACGACGTGGCCGCAATTGAAAAGCGCCTTATTTGCGACAGCACTCATTGAGGAAAATATATTACCCTATGGTGGCGCCGCGACATTTTTCAAATTCCATCCCACGTTGGCTCCGACGCTGTGGGCACAGTTGACAACCACACAACGCGACGAACTCGATGTCGCCCATCGCCACTGCTATTATGATGTAGCACGCGCGTTATATTCTGCTGATCAAAAAAGCCCCCATGTAGCACGCGCCATCGCTCAACAAGAATTACCTAACCTGCTGCACGCCGTGTGGGGTGCCTTAGAAGCAGGCGACGACACGTCGCCTGCTTCGGCAATAGACTTTGTCACGGCAATAAACCGTTTCCTCTCTGCCTTCGGGCTTAACCGCGATGCGGCAGAGTTGAATGAACGTAGGCAATCCCTCTTTGCTGACTCAGGCATAAAAGAATGGTATGTAGTTCAATCTGCTCAAGCAGAACAGTTACGCGCAATGGGTCGCGTCGAAGAGGCGGCGGAAGCGTTTAGCAAGATATTGGCTGCCCTCGGCACAGAGCCAACTTTCCAGATGGTGCTCACTTTAGCTAATTTGGGACGCTGTTTAAAGAGTCTGGCGCGTCCTGATTTGGCCGCCCATCACTATCTAAAAGGCTTACAAGTGGCCGAAGAACTTGAACAGAATGCAGATACTAAGTTAACGATTTCCGTTTTACAAATGGATTTAGGTGACGTAATGGCAGACATGGGCCATTTTGCACAAGCACGAGCAGCCTATGAATCAACGTTGATCATTAGCAAAGAACTCAATCACCCGCGCAGTGAAGCTGTCGTCAATGGACAAATGGGCAGTTTAGCTTTTTTGCAAGGCGATTTTCAGGAAGCTGGACTTCGCTACAATACGGCTCTGCATTTGTTTCAACAGTTAAACGAGCCGATAATGGAGGCCACCGCCCGGCATAAATTGGGTTTGGTATTTCTGCAGACCCGCCAATGGGATAAAGCGGAAACATGTTTTAGGAATGCGGCAGAAATTCACGAGGCGCATGGAAATATCATCAGAGCCGCAGATAGTTGGGGCAATTTAGGTTATGTATGTCGGTTAGAGGGTAAATTTCAAGCCGCCGAACATTGGTATAGCAAAGTTGAGGCTATCGCTCGACAGGCTAATGATCAAGGAAGCCTCGTAACCACGCTTATCCATTTAGCTACGCTCTTGCAAAATCAGTCCGGGCGTTTGCCAGAAGCTCAACAACGCGCAAAGGAAGCGCTTGAGATTAGCCTGACACTCAACCCGGACGCCACACAAATTTGGGAAACTTACGAATTGTTAGCCCAAATTAACGATAAGAGCGGCGAAGTGACGAAGGCGCGGGAGTATCGGCAACAGGCGCGACAAGCGTATCGCAATTATGCGGGTAGTCAACATCAAATGCAGCGATTCGCGCCGCTGATTGAGGCAGTCGCTGCGGCAGTGGAGCAACCTCATTTGAGTGGGAATGTGAAGGAAGTCTTAATGCGGATGGCTCCGCAAGACTATATCAATCTTGTTATCCCAATACGCCGCATTTGGGAAGGTGAGCGCGACGTTGAGACGCTCTGCGAACGTGATGCTGAGGCGTCGAGTGATCCACTGGACTTCCGAGAATCATGGGTTATAGAGACGATTTTGGCGCGGTTGGCAGCGCAGGAGAAACCTAAGCGCGGTTTTTGGTCGTTCGGAAAGCAAAAAGGGAGGTGAAACAGGGTTTTCGGGCGTTTAAGGCTCGAAGAGGGGCGAAAAAAGTCTTCGCCTGCGGGCGGAGGCTTTTGGGGGAACGAAAAAACTGTCTGTCCCGTGGGCGGAGACTTTTCGCGGAGCGGAAAAACCGTCCGCCCGCAGGCGAAGACTTTTGGCGGAGCGGAAAAACCGTCCGCCCGTGGGCGAAGCGTTTTCGCGGAACGGAAAAAACGTGTGTCCCGTGGGCGGAGACTTTTCGCGGAGCCAAAAAAGTCTCCGCCCGCAGGCGAAGTGTTTTCGGGAAAAAAGTCCTGTGGCCTATGGTTGCCAACGGCGTGCAGAGGACGAAAAGGAGAAAATTGTTATGGCATCGAACAAAATTCGCAAAGACGTGCCCCAAGTGCGGGATGCTTCGATTGTGGCTGAGGGCGGCTTGACACGCAATGCAGCGTTAGCCGTTGGCGATCCGCAAAAAATTACCTTTCATCGCGTCACGGCGCTGCTTATTCACACTCAGCGCGACGATTTATTAGATAAAGACCGTATTTACAACAATCGTCGCACCGATAAAAGCACCGCTGTCCATGCCCGTCAGGAAGCTAATTTAGCCATCGGCACGGAACTGGGATTTATCCGCGATGCGCTCAAAAAACCGCTCGGACGCGAGCATAACG
Organism: Abditibacteriaceae bacterium; assembly: GCA_031372065.1. GTDB lineage: Bacteria > Armatimonadota > Abditibacteriia > Abditibacteriales > Abditibacteriaceae > DASWNL01. Next base: position 6,947 of record JANMKN010000382.1, read on the forward strand.
CCGCGTGGACCAGCGCCGGGTGGACGCATAACACCTTGGAAATCCCCGACGATGCCACTGATAAATCGGCGTTGCTCGGCACTTTAATCGTTTATCTCGGCGAGCATCCCACCTACGAAAATGCCGGGCAAGGCGCGACTGTCGCCCATTGCACCACGCTCAAAGCGCAGCTTGATACCGCTATCGCCGCTGAAATCGCCACCCAAACGCCGCTGATTCAAGCCAAATCCGTGCGCAACGCCGCTTTGAACCTGCTGCACAAATCGCTGATGACCTTATTCGGCGAATTAAACGAGGAATTGGGCGATTTCGACGCGCGCTACTATGATTACGGCTTCACGCCGCCCGGTTTACAAGGTCGTCCCGGCCTGTGTCGCAGCTTCGTGACGCATCCGGGCCACGAAATCGGCACTCTCGAACTCGATTGGCTAAACGCCGATCTCGCCGAGCGTTATCAGGTGCAAAAACAAGTCGTCGGCAGCGATCTGGATTTCGTTTTAGCCGAAACCGTTCAGGACAGCGACGCCACATTGGAAAACTTGACTGTCGGCAGCACCGTGAAACTGCGCGTGCGCGCCGTCAACTCCCACGGCGAAGGCCCGTGGAGCGAGGTTTTGGTTGTGACGGTTTAAGAAAGCCCTCACCGCTTTGCCCCTCAC
>JANMKN010000409.1:0-23481 GCA_031372065.1 Abditibacteriaceae bacterium
CCCGATTTGAAGTTCACTATCGAGCACATTTTGGGCAGCGGCGACACCGTTGTCGGCCACTGGACAGCGCGCGGCACGCATACCGGCACGCCGTTGCACACGCTCAAAGGTGATATTCCCGCCAAGGGTGACCCATTTGTGATTGATGGCATGAGTTGGCTGCGTTTCAACGACGAAGGCAAATTCGTCGAGGCGCGCATCAACGAAGACACGCTGGGTCTTTTGATTCAAATCGGCGGCATTCCCGGCCCGCCGCGCCCGCCTGCAACTTCCACGGCGGAAAACGAAGCGATGGTCGCTAAATACTTTGGCAATCTGATGAGTCAGGGCCAGTTTGAAATTATTGACGAAATCATCGCTGAGAATTTCTCGTTTCACATTCCCACGTTGCCCGAACCCATTCGCGGCAAAGAAGGAATGCATGGCTTTGTAACGGGCCTGCGCACTGGCTTTCCCGATATTCATTTCACCGTTGAGCGGCAAATCGCCGAAGGCGACAAAGTGGCGGCGCGTTGGTTTATCGAAGGCACGCACAACGGCCCGTTTTTAGGAATGCCGCCAACTGGCAATCACATCAAAGATCAAGGGGTTGACATCTTCATTTTTCAAGGCGGCAAAATCGTCGAAATCTGGGTCAACGAAAATGATCTGGGTTTGATGAAGCAATTGGGCGCGTTTGGATAAAGCGGGCAAAAAGCAAATTCTCATGGAAACCTACGATGCCGTTATTATCGGTGCCGGGCCAAACGCGCTGGTCAGCGCCGCTTATCTGACCAAAGCGGGTTGGAGCGTGCTGATTCTTGATCGCAATGATCGTCCCGGCGGCGGTTTGCGCTCCGAGGAACTGACGCGCCCCGGCTTTTTGCACGACACCTACGCCGGATTTTTGGTGTTGTTCGCGCTTTCCAAAGCCTATGCCGATTTAGGCGGCGACTTAGCCACGCGCGGTTTGCAAATGGCGAACAACACCACGCCTGCCGGTGTGTCGCTGCATGATGGCAACGCGACGCTGCTGACAACCGACATGGCGACGAACATGGCCGAAATTGACCGCTTGCATCCCGGCGACGGCGCGGCATGGGCCAGTTTAATCGGCGGTTTGGGACAGCACGCGCCCGAAGTTTTCGGCTTGCTGGCGTCCGATTTAACCACGCCCGAAAGCGCCGCGATGATGCGCGGTTTGATGGTGGCGCCGGATGGCGGGCCGACAAGTTTCGCCAAAGAATTTTTCCTATCGGCACGCGATGTTTTGGATTCGACTTTCAAAGGTCACGTTTGGAAAGCGTTCATGGCGCCGTGGGTTTTGCACTCTGGGCACGGGCCAGACGAAGCCAATAGCGGCTTTTGGGTGAAAGTGTTTGGCATGGGCGCGCAGATGGCCGGTTTGCCGGTTGGCATTGGCGGCGCTGAAAAAATGGCGTCGTCGTTGGCGCAACTGATTAAAGATCAGGGCGGCAAAATTTACGCGAACACCACGGCGAGCAATATCATCGTCGAAAATGGCCGCGCCGTGGGCGTGAAAACTGAAAGCGGCGACGAATTCCGCGCCACCAAAGCAGTTTTGGCGACGGCGAATCCCGATCAGCTTTACGGAAAATTGCTCGCCGATTGCGATTTGGTGCCCGATTCGCTGCGCGGCGAAGCCCAAAATTTCCGTTACGGCCATGCGGTTTTAGCGATTCATTTGGCGCTTTCCGAAAAACCGAAATGGCATGATGAGCGCTTAGATAGTGTGACTTATACACACGTCACAGCCGGTCTGGATGGTGTATCGCGCAACTTCAACGAAGTGCAGCGCCGTTTGCTGCCCAGCGATCCGACAGTTGGCGTCGGCACGCCCAGCACGCTTGATCCCTCGCGCGCTCCCGAAGGCGCCGCCGTGATGGTTTTGCAGGCACTTGATTCGCCGTTTACTGTTGTCGGCGATGCAAGCGATGAAATCGAAGTCGGCGACGGGACATGGACGGATGACCTTAAAAATCGCTACGCTGACCGCGTGATTGACATCGTTGGCAAGCACGTCACGAATTTGAAAGACGCGATTTTAGAGCGTTACATTATCAGCCCGCTGGATTTGCAAACGTGTAATATGAACTGGAATTGCGGCGATCCTTACAGCGGTTCGCATTCGCTTGCGCAAAGTTACACGCTGCGGCCTTTGCCGGGCCAAAAAGGGCACCGCACGCCGGTGCCGGGCTTGTATCAAATCGGCGCCGCGACACATCCAGGCCTTGGTTTGGCGGGCGGTTCCGGCACTATCGTCGCGCAAATGTTGTTGAACGAAACAGACAAATAGGAACGCGGACTTCGTGCGCGGAAACGACGGATTGACGCGGATTTTTTGAAGAATTTTCTTTTTTCGATTCCGCGAAAATCAAAGTCTTTTCCGCGTAGCGTAGCTCTGCATTCCCATTCAAAAATAAGACCATGAACGCAACTACTTCTGACGGTGTGCGGATTGATTATTCAGATGCAGGGCAAGGCGAACCGGCCTTAGTGATGTGCCCGGCTTGGTGCATGAGCCGCAGTGGTTTCGCGGATTTGCCGGACAAATTGTCGGCCAATCATCGCGTGTTATCGCTTGATTGGCGCGGACATGGCGCTTCGGAAAAACCGGCGGCAGATTTTGGCGCGGTGCAGCTTATCGAAGACGTTTTAGCCGTCGTTGAAGCCGCTGGCGTGGAAAGTTTTATTCCCGTCACGCTCTCGCACTCCGGTTGGGTCGGCATTGAATTGGGCCGTCGGCTGGGCGTGGCCCGCGTGCCGAAAATCGTGCATCTGGACTGGATTGTCTTGCCGCCGCCGCCCGAATATATGGGCCTTGTGCATGGTTTGGCGGCGCCCGAAAGCTGGGAGCAGATGCGTGATATTTTGTTCAATATCTGGCTCGAAGGCGTGGACGACCCCAAATTGATTTCCTTTGTGCGCGACGAAATGGGCGGTTACGACGGCGAAATGTGGATGCGCTCCGGGCGCGAGATCGGCGCTTGCATCGAAAATGGCGTTTCCGCGTTGCAGGCGCTTTCGCAAATCGAACCCTCGGTGCCTGCCTTGCACGTTTACGCGCAGCCGCCGGACGAAGGCTATTATCAAGCGCAAATGCAGTTTGCGCAGGCGAATCCGTGGTATCACGTTCATCGTTTGCCCGCGCACAGCCACTTTCCCACCTATGAATTGGCAGACGAAATCGCGGGTGTTATCGAAGATTTCGTTGGGCGCAATGAAGGAAATTCAACGGCATAAAAGGCCGAAAACGAGCTTGAACACAAGCGAGAAATACATGATTACGCGCGAATTAAGGGACAACCGAGCCGCTATTTTAAAAGCGTCGTTATTTGGCGTGTTGTTGCTACCATCCGCATCGCTAAGGGCCGCGACGGACGAAACCGCGCCCGTTTTGGTTGATGATTCAGCGAATGCCCGCGCGCAATTGCTGAATCATGCCGTGAAACCGCACGGGCAGGAAAAACTGCTGCATCGCACGCAAACTGATGTCGCGCCGCCTTCGATTAGCGTTGGGCCAAGTGGCCCCGGCGCCCCAGCGGGCGCGGCGGGCAGTTCGGCGGCACCGGGCGCTCCCGGTGGAATGCCGGGAATGCCACCCGGAATGCCGCCGCTGTCGGTGATTTTAGGCTACGCCGATTTTATGCTGGCGATTGATCGTCCTTACGAGGCCGAGAAAATCTACAAGCAAATCATGGCGAATATGCCCAAAATGGACCCGAACGACCCCAAAGTCGCCGAGATGATGAAAAATATGCCCAAAGAGCAGTTGGCGGCCATGCAAAGCGCGATGGCGGCTGTGCAAAAGGGCATAAAAGATGTCGAATACGCCAAAAGACCGACGATGACGCTGCTGGGACACGTTTATCATGATGATCGTAACGTGAGTTTGACGGCGTTTGGCGGTGGCCCGACATTTCGCTCGAAATATGGCAGGGCCACGCTCACGGCGGGCACCGGACATTATCGCAACAACAACGACCCAAACAACCCAAACAATCCTCTGGCACTTTCGCCGGATATTCCCTCGGCGGAAGATAACATTACGCTGAAAAAGAACACGTTGAACTTGCTTTTGGAGCCGTATTTCAAAAAATGGGAAGGCAATTTCTTTTTGAGCAATGTCACTTACGATGCCGCGCCGGATCGCTTTTTATACGACTTTAAAGTGTCGTATGTGCCGAATCCGGCCCGCGAGCGCTATTACATTTCGACGGGACGCCACGATTCGTATTTTCAGAACGTCAACAATCAGTTCTACGCGCCGGAGACGTATTTTCAATTGAAGAAAAAGATTCTGTATGACGATTACAGCGTCGGCTTCGAGCATCCTGTCGGCAAGAAATTCGATAGCTCTTTTGCTTATCGTAATTTTCAATACACGGACGGCAACGAGCGAAATAACTATCGCACGACGTTCATGTATCGCATCAAGCCAACTACAGGCAAGCAAATGCCGGTGTGGCGCGTGGGAACGGATTTCATTTTTGACGATAGCAAGTTTTTTACGCTGGATTACACCGCATCGGTGAACTTCAATGCGTATTCGATTGCTACCGATTATTTGTGGATTTCGCGCAAGGTCAAATATGGCGCTTACGCTTCGTATCCGGTGTATCAGCAGAATTTCAACGCGCCTTATGGTGTCTTCGGTTTCGCCAGTTATCAATTGTCGAAAAGCACCGAATTATATACCAAACTGGCGCGTTTATCGGGGCCGGGCAACAGCATCTCGTTCAACGATGCGGTAATTGGCGTCAACGTGCGTTTTTAGTTGATATGCCCAACAGAAAGAAGTGGACAAGGAAGCATATGCAGGAGAAATCTCAGCAGGCTGATGGGAAAAATTCCACGCTGTCGCGGCGCGATTTTATGCGCGGCATTGGTGGTGGCGCCCTTGCCCTTGGAGCCGGGCAAATGCTGGCCGGTTGCGGTGGCGGCAGCAGTGGCGCGGGTGGCGTGAATAATGTGCCATTCACGTTGTTTATCAGCACGTTTTTGGCTCATTCGGTCATGCGTTTTGATTCGGCATCCAATAAAGTAGTTGAATTGATTAAGTTCGACAAATTTGCCGATCCGCCAACCAACAAAAAAGAGCAAACCACTGCCGGGTTGGTGGTTAGCCCCGACAAGCAGAATTTATTTGTCTTTAGTCCCGGTTCCGACCAGATTTTCATGGTGGACGTTAATACCGGAGCCTTGAAAAAAGCCATTAAAGGTCCGTTTGTCAACACCGCGCACGGCGGGGCTATCAGCCCTCACGATGGCAAGTTGTATTACGTCAACGCGCCCTCGCTAACGGCTGAAGTCGGCGTTGGTAAGCCTGATTCCATTGAGATTCTCGATCCGGCTACAGGTGACCGTTTGCGCACGTTCATTGATACCAACACCACGCCCGAAGTGCGTGGCCCGTTTGGTATTACTTTTGGGCCGGATGGTGATTTGTATATTTCGTCGGTGCTATCTTTTGGGTTTAATCCAAGCACGTTTCCCTTTCGCCCCGACAAGGTCGCGCGTTTCGACGGCATTACCGGAAAATTCAAAAGTTTCGTGGTGCGACAGCAGCATTTGGCCTTCACGCTGTCGTTTTTGCCGAACGGTCAATTGCTGGTGCCCTCGTTTTTCTTTAACCGAATTTACAATTACGACACAGCAAATGCCAAATTAGTGGATGCGTTCGTGAATGCACAGTATCCGCTTGAAGGCCTCTTCGGTCCAGACGGCGATTTTTATGTGACGAGCTTTTCTGACCAGGCTCATGTGGATTTGCTGATAGACCCGATTGATTCCAACGACGACAATGCACAAGGCGCCGGGCGTTTATTGCGCTTCAACGGCAAGACCGGCGCGCAGCGTGGTGTGGTGTTGGAAAAGTTGCCCTATGCGGGCTTTATGGCGTTTCTGTAAAGGCGCTGACGAACGCAGTGGGAGCATGAAATATTTATGAAGAGTAAAACATTCCATAAAATAGGCGCTTTTGGCCTATTGGGAGGCCTGACTGCCTGGATGTTGGCGGGATGCAGCGGCTCCTTTCACAACAACTTCATCAACGGCGACAGCGGCGTGTTTTTAAGCGCGGAGCAGCCGATGGGAAATGGCACCGCGCATGATTTCGTTGAACTAACCAACGGAATTCCGGTGCGTCTCGGTGTGGAATTCACCCCGCAGGCGTTGACGGGGCTGCCCAATTTGCCGCATGATGACACGTCCAATGCCTCGCGCGTTTTCGTGGCGCCGTTGCCATCAAAGACTCATGGCACGCCCTTGAAAAGCACTATTGTGTTTTATAGTTCAGGGCATGACGTGCCAAATGTTAGTCAAACGGAGCCAGCGCATTTGCACGCGACGTTTTTGATTCGTCCATTTCAGGATACAGTTCCGCCTTTTTTTGCTGAAACCACCGCTGTCGCTGCGAATGAAGTGCCGCAAGATCATGTGCGTGTAGCAAGCTTTTTTCAGCCCGGCGGCATCCTTGTGCCGGGCATCGGCGTGCTTTACGACGACCCCAGAGAACCAGCGAATTTGCCTCCTTTGCAAACTTTGGGGCAAAGCTATCTCTTTTTTGGCGGTCATATGAACGCCATTACATTAGGGCCGACACTTGATGCTCTAAAAAGCAAGCAGACGCTGACGCAGGCGATCAAACAACCGGAATTTTACCCGGTTGATGGATTTTATCCAACGAAATGGACAGTGCGTTTCGACGCAACGCGTAACGTCCATGTTATCGAGTTGACGAATTTTCGCCGGGCCGCTCATTTTGTGCCTTTGGAGCAAATTAATTAAGTCGGAATGGTAAAGCGGTTGGATTTAAGGAGTTGTTACGAATGGTTTCCCCTTCAGCAGTGATGAAGTGTGAACAGAAAATTAAGCAGCGCCAAAGCGCACGAAAGCGGTTTGGCTTGCTCACTATTGCGGCAACTGGTGTTGTCGCGGCGGTTGGCGTTGCAGGTGTTGCCGGTTGCGGCGGCACCAACGCTGGTGGCAGTAATGGCGTTCCCGGCCTCAATGGTGGACCGGGCACTTTGCCTTTTGCCACGCCCGCAGGCACACGAACAATTTTCGGCCCCGAAAACAAAGTGCTGATTGGCTCCAGCAAGCTGGTGCGCGTGGGACGCGGTTTTGTTTCGCTTGATCCCAACAACCGCCCTGTCTTCGTCGGATTACAAATGTTCTCCGATGCCGTCAACGATTTGCCGATACCGTCCTCCTTTAATAATCCAGATGCCTATGGCATTAACTTGCCGCCGGAGGCCGTTTACACCATTTTTACGTTTATCGCCATCGCCGATTTCAGCGGGCATTTGCCCAGAGGCGCGGGCGATGTGCCGCATTTTCATCCGGTGTTCGTTACGGGCACGCCCCAAACACCCAACCCGCCGGATTTTCCAGAAGAGAAAATGCCGATTGCAGCGGGTGAATTGCCAAGGGATCACGAGGCCATTGACGATGTGGCTGGCGGTATCGGCCAAGGTGTGCAAGACCCGGCGCAACCGCAGGCTCAACTGGGCTGGGATTCCACCGGACAGAATTACTTTTTCTACAAGGGGCACATGAACGCCATTGCCCTTGGCGCTACGCACGCTTATCTGCGTCGCCAAGAGCGCGGCACCGAAGGAACTGGCAGCGATGTCATTAAGCAACCGGTGGTTTATCCCAAACCCGGTCTTTACCCGCATCGTTACACCGTGCGCTGGAACGCGAAGACCAAATCGCATTATTTTGTGATGGAAGATTTTCGCCCGGCGACCAACGTGGTGCCGTGACACAAAACAGCAAATCATAATTTTTGCCGCTGCTGTGATGAAGCGCGGTGAAAACGGTTTTTCAACTCATCAAGCTGTAAATTCTTCGAGGAGAACCCATGCAAAAGAAGAGTGTTCAGGTTCGACAAATGTTGGGGTTGTGTGCCATAGCGTTCGCGTTGGCGGGTTGCGGTGGAAGTGGAAATAGTGGTTTGGTGAATCCGACCGGCAATACGATTTTCGCACCTGCCAAAGCACTGAATGGCGGCACGGCGCGCGGCTACGTCACGTTGAGAAATAACCAAGTTGTGGCGGTGGGAGTGGAATTAACCCCAGGTGCTTTAGCCAGTCTGCCCACGCCTCCACCGGGTCAGGCCGTGGCGGTAACCGGTATCACGTTGCCAACTCAAGCCAGTAGCACCGTGTATAAAGAGATTGCTATTGCTTATTTTGATGCTCACTCCCCAGCGGGCGTTGGCGATAAACCTCATTTTCACCCGGTGTTTTTGCTCAACTCGCCGCAAGCACCCGATCCTCCCGCTTTTGCTAAAGAAAATCAAGCTGTGGCGGCGGGCGAAGTGCCCGCTGATCATGTGAAATTAGCCGACGTAGCACCGGGAATTGGTGCGGCTTTTCAAGACCCGGCGCAACCGCAAGCACAACCCGGTTGGGATTCGTATGGACAGAATTACTTCTTCTACGAAGGCCACATGAATGGCGTGGCTCTTGGCGCCACCAATGCCTATTTGCAGCGTTTGTCGGCTGGAACCGACATCGCTCGTGGCGATGTCATCAAACAACCGACGGTTTATCCTAAGCGCGGCCTTTACGCGAATCGCTACACCGTGCATTATGATAAGGTCCGCCGCGTTTTCATTTTTGAACTGAGCGATTTGGTCGTGAAAGGTTGAGGAGAGCTTCCATGGAACACAAGAACGAAATGAATGCGCTGTTGTCGCGCCGCACGTTGCTGCGCAACATGGCGGGTGGCGCATTAGCCTTAGGTGCTGGTCAGGTTTTGTCAGGTTGCAATGGCGGCAGCGGAGGCGGACTGAGCAATGCCGGCAATCTGGTTTTTGGGCCAAATGCTGTGCAAATAAATCTGGCTACAGGTGCAGCCAGCCCCGTGAGACTGGGACGCAGCTTCGCGCGCATTTCCAGCTCTAACCAAGTTTTGGAAGTCGGTTTCGAATTGGAAGACGGCGCGCTTGCTGCGTTGCCACCGACTCCCTTCAATGTGCCTTCGGTGTTTAATGCAGGTTTGCCCGCAGAGGCAGTTGCCGGTTCGTTGTTCCGTCAAATTGGTTTGTCTTACTGGACAGGGCACGATCCGCGCGGCATCGGTGAAGTTCCGCATTTTCATGCGGTGTTTTTGTTCCAGCCAGTGATGCCATTCAATCCCACTTTTCCCGAACTGATTCCTGTGGCGGCTAACGAAGTGCCGCCGGGCTTTATTGATGGGCGCGATGTGCCAACGGCGCTTGTGCCGGGTGTGGGAAATGGCTTTGAGGACCCCACATTGCCTCACATGAATCCGCATTGGTATGGCTTGACCTACAATTACTTTTATTTTGGCGGTCACCTCAATGGCGTGGGCACTGGTGCGACGACTGATTTTTTGGAAACGACTCAGAAACAGTCCATGACGCTGGCGCAACCTCAGGTGTATCCCAAAGCCGGCCAGTATCCCAATCTGGTATCGGCGGTTTACAACACCACGCGCAAGTCGCATTTTTTCATTTTGAGCGATTTTCGAGCGGCCACGCGAGTAGTGACACCTTTGACTGCTGCCGCAAAAATCAGGAAGTAATTCCACTGTGATTTGAAGGAGCGAAAGTGACGAACGAGTCTTGGAATTACATCATAGTCGGGGCCGGGGCCGCAGGCTGCGTCGTCGCTAATCGCCTGAGCGCCAACGGCGCGCAAGTGCTGCTACTCGAAGCGGGTGGCAGCGATGAGGGCGACAATATTCACGATCCGGGCGGCTTTGTGCAGCTTTGGGGGTCGGAGGTGGACTGGAAAGTCGGCACTTCGGCGCAACCGCAATTGACGAATCGTGAAATTCTCATCAATCAGGGCAAAGTCATTGGTGGCAGCACTTCGCTGAACGCTATGATGTGGGTGCGCGGCAATCAAGGCAATTTCGACGAGTGGGCGGCGCGCGGCGCGACGGGTTGGGATAGCAAGTCGCTGTTGCCGTATTTTCAAAAAGTCGAAGATTACACCGGTCAGGGCGCCGCTGATGTGCATGGCACGGGCGGCCCGATGAGCGTGCAGGATAATCCCGATGAGCATTCGCGCTCCGAGCCGTTTATGAACGGCTGCGTGGAAATGGGCTACGATGGCCCTTATTGGGATATTAATGGCGCGCGGCAGGAAAACGGTGCGGGTTTGTTGCAGTTTTCCATCACCAAAGATGGAAAACGCGCCAGCGCTGCGCAAGCCTATCTCGACCCGGCGCGCGGACGCGAAAATCTTACGGTTGAAACCGGCGCGCAGGCCACGAAAATTCTTTTTGAAGGCACGCGCGCTGTGGGCGTGGAATATTTGCAAGGCGGCGAAACCAAACAGGCGCGCACCGAGGGTGAAGTCATTGTCTGTGGCGGCGCGTTTTTCTCTCCACAATTGCTCATGCTCTCAGGCATTGGTCCCGCCGCGCATCTGCAGGAAATGGGCATCACTGTTGTCGCCGATGTGCCGGGCGTCGGGCAGAATTTGCAAGATCATTTGCAGTTGCCTGTGGTGTTCACATCAAAGCACGACCGCGAATTGCCAACATTGCTGACCGGCAACACGATGTTTATAAACACGCGCAAAGAGAGGCCGGACGCCGTGCCGGATTTGCAAGTAAATTTCACGCCCGCTGTGCCCAAACCGCTGGCGCCAGTTCTCAATATTCCGATTCCTGTCGGCATTTTTCTGCCGATTCTTATCATGCCGGACAGCATCGGCGAAGTGAAATTACGTTCGGCCAATCCACTTGATTTGCCGATTATTAACCCAAATTATTTGCACGCCGAAGCCGATATGCAAACGCTGCGCGATGCGGTGAAAATCATCCGCGAATTGGCGAAAACGTCAGCGATGAGCGCCGAATATGAAACCGAAATCGTGCCGGGCGAAGACGCCGATTTGGACGCTTATATTCGCGGCGGCGCGACGACAATTTGGCATCCGGCAGGCACCTGCGCGATTGGCAGCGCTAAAAACTCTGTTGTTGACCCGCAGTTGCGGGTGCGCGGCGTTGAAAATCTGCGTGTTGCCGATGCTTCGGTTATGCCGACAGTCACCAGCGGCAACACGCAGGCAGCGTGTTTTGTCATCGGCGAAAAGGCCGCCGATGCTATTTTGCAACAATAAAAACTCACGGAGAAAATCATGGAAAACGTGCCGGACACACCACTGGGACGGATGTATCGTGAACATATCCAGTTGATTCTGGATAAGAACATTGAAGCGTTGCTCGATCAATACACCGACGATTGCTTGCTCATCAGCAGTTTCATGAAAGAGCCGAAGTATTATCGGGGCCGCGACGAACTGCGCGAACATATGCAGGGCATTCTGGGCATTGATGGCTTGGAAACTGACATCGCTTTTTGGGGCGAAACTGAAGACCCGCAAACATTGATGATCGTCGAAGCGATTACCATGAAAGCGGGCGGCGGCGAATCCAAAATGCGCTTCGCTGATAGCTGGGTTTTGCGCGACGGCAAAATCGCCATTCACTTCGCGGGCATGACGCAATATCCCGACGGCAGCGTGGCTTAATTTCAATGGAACACGGGCTTCGCACACGGAAACAACCACAGATTGACACGGATTTTTAAAATTGGTCTGTGAAAACCTATGTCGTTTCTGTGTCGGCGAAGCCGCCGTGTTCCATTAAGAGCAGGAGCAAATATGACATTACAAGGCAAGAAAATCGGCATTTTAATCGAAAGCGATTTTTATGAGCCGGAAATTTGGTATTATCAGCATCGCTTCGCCGAAGAAGGCGCGGAAGTGATTTTTCTGACGCGTCTTTGGGGCCAAAGCCACATTGATTTCAAAGGCCATGAATATCACATTTCGGGCATTTTTTCGGAGCAAAGTCTCGAAGGCATGAGCGACGAAGACTTAGCAACGTATGCCGCGATTATCGTTCCGGCGGGTATGGTTGCCGACCGCTTGCGTTACACGGAAGACGTCAACAATTTGCCGCCCGCTACGCTGTTCATGCAACGCGCTTTTGCCAATAAAAACATCATTAAAGGCATCATTTGTCACGGAATGTGGCTTATCGCGCCGATGCCGGAATTGGTCAAAGGGCGTAAGGTCGTGGTGCATAACAATCTGCACGGCGATGCCAAAAATATGGGCGCGGTTTATGTCAACGAAGATGTGGTGGTAGACCGCGATTTAGTCACGGCGCGCACCGGCGGGCATTGTCACTTTTTCGCGCGCAAGATTATCGAGATGCTGCAAGAAAAAGTTGTGGCAGCAGAAGATAGTGCGGCCAAGGTGAATGTGGCCGAAACCAAAAAACTCATTGCGGCAGAAGCCAAGAAAATCGTTGCCGCCGAAGCCAAAAAAGCCGTTGCTGCTGAAGCGAAAAAATAAAAGGCACCCTTATGTCTCTGAAATTTTCTCACGTTGCTTTGTCTTGCGCCGACCCGCTGGCGACAGAGCGTTTTTATGCCAAGCATTTTGGCTTTGAGCGCGCCCGCGTCATTCCTCTGGGCGAGCAGCAAATTGTCTTTATGAAAGCGGGCGAAGTGTATTTGGAATTGTTCTCGTCCGAAGGCACAGCGCCCGGCGCGGCGCCGACGGCTGACGGGCCGCATTATCCCGGCGTGCGCCACATTGCGTTTCAAGTGGAGGATGTGGAAGCGACAATTGCCGCCATGGGTGATGCTGCCAAAATCACGCTGGGACCGCTGGACTTTAGCGACTTTATTCCCGGCTGGAAAACCGTGTGGCTGTCCGACCCCGATGGAAACATTGTCGAAGTGAGCGAGGGTTACACCGATCAGGATTCGCCGCCGCCATTGGACAATCCGTAAACAAGGCAAAAATCTATGAAAACATACAAAGCCGAACCGGGCCGCAGTCATCCACTGGGAGCCATTCCCGATGCCGATGGCGTCAATTTTTCAATTTATTCCGATCAGGCAACGGGTGTCGAATTATTGATTTTCGATGCCCACGATGACCTTGATCCGGTGCAAACGATTCATCTCGATCCGGTTGCCAATAAAACATTCTACTTTTGGCACGTTTATGTGCGCGGCCTAAAGTCAGGCGCGCATTATGCGTATCGTGTTTCCGGGCCAAATGACGTGAAGGGACGTGGTGACCGCTACAATCCCAATAAAGTGCTGATTGATCCTTATGCGTTTGGCAACACCGACACGCTTTGGGATAGAGGCGCCGCTTGTGGCACTGCCGATAACCTGCACACTTCGATGCGCTCTGTAGTGATTGATATCAGCGGCTACGATTGGGAAGGCGACAAGCCGATCAATCGTCCGATGGAAGAAAGTGTCATCTACGAAATGCATCTGGCGGGCTTCACCAAGTCGCCGAATTCGGGCGTTTCGGATGGCAAGCGCGGCACTTTTGCGGGCGCTATCGAAAAGATTCCCTATCTTAAATCTTTGGGCGTTACCGCCGTCGAATTGCTGCCGGTTTTCGATTTCGACACCAAAGAAGGCGTGCGTGAAATGCCCGATGGTTCGCGCCTGTGCAATTACTGGGGCTACAGCACCGTCGGCTTTTTCGCGCCGCACAGCAGCTATTGTATGTCGCCCGAATGCGGTAATCACATGGATGAATTCCGCGACATGGTGAAGGCGTTTCACAAAGCCGACATCGAAGTGATTCTGGATGTGGTTTACAACCACACCAGCGAAGGCAACGAACAAGGCCCGGTCATGCACTTTAAGGGCTTGGCGAACAGCACTTATTATATGCTTTCGCACGAAGATCGCGCCTATTACATGAACTACACCGGATGCGGCAACAGTGTTAATGCCAATCATCCCATCACCGAAAAGTTCATCATAGATTCGCTGGAATTCTGGGTCAAAGAAATGCATGTTGACGGCTTTCGCTTCGACGAAGCTGTGGTGCTAACGCGCGATGAAAACGGCGCGCCGATGCCGAATCCGCCAGTCATCTGGCAGATTGAATTGTCGGAAACCTTGGCCGATTCCAAAGTCATCGCCGAATGTTGGGACGCCGAAGGCTTGAACGAAAGCGGGCACTTTCCGGGCTTCCGTTGGGGCGAATGGAACGGGCGTTACCGCGATTCGATGCGGCGCTTTATCAAAGGCGATCCGGGCCTGATTGGTCTGGTTGCCAGTTCGATTGGTGGCAGCGCCGAAGTGTTTCAATACGGCGGCGAATTGCCGGTCAACAGCGTCAACTTTATCACTTGTCACGACGGTTTTTCCTTGAACGATTTAGTGTCGTATAACGAAAAGCACAACAGCGCCAATGGCGAGGGCAACCGCGATGGCATGGACGACAACCTCAGTTGGAACTGCGGCGCCGAAGGCCCAACAGGTGACCCCGGAGTCGAATGGATGCGCAATCAGCAAGTCAAAAACTTCGCCGCGATTTTAATGCTTTCGCAAGGCGTGCCGATGATTTGCGGCGGCGACGAAGTGCGACGCACGCAGGGCGGCAACAACAACGCGTATTGTCAGGACAATGAGATTTCGTGGTTCGACTGGACGCTGCCCGACAAGCACAAAGACACGCTGCGCTTTTTCCAGCAGATGATCGCTTTTCGCAAGGCGCATCCCATTTTGCGGCGCACGCGCTTTTTCAATGGGCAACTCAATGATCGCGGCTTGCCGGATGTGGCATGGCACGGCTGTCAACTCAATGGGCCGGGCTGGAACGACCCCGATTGCCGTGTTTTGGCGTTTACGATGGCCGGTTTTGGCGATGACCCGGACATTCACGTCATGATGAATATGCATTGGGACGCGCTGCCGTTTGAAATTCCTCAAGTAGCCTCGCGCACATGGCATCGCGTTGTTGATACCTCGCTGCCTTCGCCGGATGACATTTGCGAACAAGGCGACGAAACGTCGGTGGACAACAATGTTTACATTGTGAACTCGCGCAGCATTGTAGTGCTGATTTCCAAGGATTTGCGCACCGGCGAAGAAGCCGATGCCAAAGACCTTGCTGACCCGACTGGGGCTTCGCGCGAAATGACAGCCGCTATTGGCAAAACGCCGGACAACAAAAAACGCCGTTAAATTCAAAACCATTTGGCCCGCTGCGAAAACGAAAAACAGGCGGGTAAGGGAGAAAAAATGAATCAGATCAACTGGCCGTTTTCCGATACCATCGCGGGCTACATCACCGCCGCCGATGTGGATAAAGGCACTTTCAGTCTCAAAACACCGGGCGGCACAGAGTTTTCGGGCAAGCTGACTTCGGCCACCTTCGGCGAATTCGTGCGCAACCTCGGCGAGTCCTACAAAGACGCTATGGGGCCGCTCAAAGAAACCCTCGTGCCGGGCAATTATATGTTTGCCTACGGCGTGTTTTACCCCGAAGGCGGCGACTTCAACTTTGAAGCGAAACATTTGGTTTTTCCGGGCAACAAGCCGGAAAATTTCTGCTTCGAAAAGCAAGATTGGTGGATTGAACAGGCTCGCCGCGTCGCCGATTTTTACATTGCCGCGCAATTCGAGGGCGGCGCGATTGATTTCAATAAATATCGCACCAATTTGTATCTCGACGGCGACAAACTGCCCTCCGGCATTCAGGAAATTGATACCATTTCGCGCACCGTTTACGGTTTCGCTTCGGCTTATCTTTTGACCGGTGAAGATCGCTTTTTGGAAGCGGCGGAAAAAGGCACGCAATATCTGCGCGAAAAATGCTGCAAACGCGACAAAGGCGATGACATCGTTTATTGGCTGCACGCGCTGGAAGTCACCGATGGCGGCGTAAAAGAGCATCTCGGCTCGCTGTTTGGCGACGACTGGGCCGCTGTGCCGTGCTACGAGCAGATTTATGCCCTCGCCGGCCCGATTCAAACTTATCGCATTACCGGCGATCCCGGCATTTTATCGGATGCAGAAAAAACCATCGCGCTTTTTAACAAGCATTATTTCGATGCTTCAGAAAAGGGCGGCTATTATTCGCACGTCACGACAGACACTTTCGACCCGAAAGCCGATTCACTGGCGCACAATCAGGCGCGCAAGAATTGGAACTCGGTTGGTGACCATGCTCCGGCTTATTTAATTAACCTGTGGCTGGCGACGGGCCGCGATGATTTCGCGGATTTCTTGGAATACACCTTCGACACCATCGAAGAGCATTTTCCGGCCAAAGATGGTAGCCCGTTTGTGCAGGAAAAATTCTTCGACGATTGGAGCGCCGACCAAGTGTGGGGCTGGCAGCAAGACCGCGCCGTTGCGGGCCACGATTTGAAAATCGCGTGGAACTTGATGCGCATGAATTCGCTGCGTCCCAAGGACAAATACACCGCTTTGGCGACCAAATTGGCCGACGCCATGCCGCCGATTAGCATGGATCAACAGCGCGGCGGCTGGTATGACGTGATGGAGCGCCAGAAAGCCGAAGGCGAAGAATTTCATCGCTTGGCTTTCCATGACCGCAAAGCGTGGTGGCAGCAAGAGCAGGGCATTTTGGCTTACCTGATTCTTAACGGCTGCACGAAGAAGGATGAATACCTCAAACTCGCGCGTGAATCGTCGGCGTTCTACAATGCGTGGTTCCTCGACACGGATTCGGGCGCGGTTTATTTCAACGTCTTGGCGAATGGACTGCCGTATTTGCTGGGCAACGAGCGCGACAAGGGCAGTCACTCGATGGGCGCCTATCACTCGATTGAACTGTGCTATTTGGCTTCGGTTTACACCAATTTGCTGATTACCAAGCAGCCGATGGATTTCCACTTCAAGCCCAAGCCGGGCGCGTTCAAGGACAACATTTTGCGCGTTTCGCCCGACATTTTGCCGCCGGGTAGCATCAAAATCGAATCGGTGACCATCAATGGCGAGCCGTATGACGATTTCGACGCCGAGGCGCTGACGGTGAAACTGCCGGATAGCAACGCGATGAGTCATCAGCAAATGTTGGAGCGCCGCCGCGCTGGTGGCGTGCGGATGCATCACATTTCGGATGATATGAAAGTCAAAGTCCGCATTGCGCCCGCCTAAGCGGAAAGATTAAACACAAAGGCACAAAGACGCCAAGGAAACACAAAGAAAAAAGAGAGGAAGCAGTTTCGGCGTTCGCTTTCTCTCCAAATCTCTTTGTGTTTCCTTGGCGTCTTTGTGCCTTTTTGTTTTAAATGAGGAGTGAATGGTTTGCCTTTATGGTTGTTGGGTGTGTTGATGGTCGGCGGGCCGGTAGCGATTTCGATTTTTGGTTTGTGGCTGGTGCGTCGCATGGTCTCGCCGCAATCGCTGCGCGAACATCACGATGTCGCCGGATTCATTTTGGCGATTGTCGGCGTCATTTACGCGGTATTGTTGGCCTTTGTGGTCATCATTGTTTGGGAAGAATTTGAAGACGCCAAGATCGTAGCCGAAAAAGAAGCTAACGCGTTGGTTGACATTTATCGCATGGCTCCCGGCCTGACACCAGAGGCGCGAATTCGAGTGCGAGGCGAGGCGCGAACCTATGCCAAAAGTGTGGTCAAAAACGAATGGCCTTCGATGGCGAATGGCAAGGCCGATGACGGCACTGCACGAACACTTGACCAACTGTGGCGCGCTTTCACACAGCTAAACCCGCGCACGGCCCGCGAAAGTGCGCTTTACGATCAATCCATCTCGCGGTTGACCGATGTGAGCGACAATCGTCGTCTGCGTTTGCTCGCTTCTCGAAATGGATTGCCCGGCCCGCTTTGGATGGCTTTAGTCTTTGGCGGTGTGGCGACTATCCTATTTACTTATTTTTTCGGCCTTGAGAAATTCCCGAATCAAGCCGGCATGACCGCCTTGTTAGCTGCCACTATCGGCCTTGTGCTTTTCATTATTAGCGCGTTGAATTATCCTTTTACAGGCGACCTGCGGGTGCCGCCCGAAGCCATGCAATCGGTTTTGGAACGCTTCGATGACATGGAAGCGCACGAGAAAAGCGCAAAGTGAAGACGGCGTTTGTTATTTCATTTTAAGGCGGTGTTGGCAAATGGCTCACGATGTTTTTATCAGTTATTCCAGCAAGAACAAAGTGCCCGCAGACGAAGTTTGCGCCGCCATTGAAGCGCGCGGTATTCCTTGCTGGATTGCACCGCGCGACATCACACCGGGCACCGAATGGAGCGAATCCATCATCAACGCGCTGGAAGAATGCCGCGTGATGGTTATCATTTTTTCGGCAGATTCCAATCAATCGCCGCAAGTCAAACGCGAAGCGGAGCGGGCTGTCAGCAAAGGCGTGATTATTTTGCCGGTGCGCATCGAAGATGTTTATCCTTCGGGCGCGATGGAATATTACCTTAGCACCTCGCACTGGATGGACGCTGTAAAGCCTCACATTCACCATCATCTGAAAAATCTGGTAGCTACCGTAGAGGCTCTGCTCGCCAAAGGCGAAAGCGCGGTGCCCGCTGAAGGGTTGCCGGTTGCGACAAACACGATTAGGAGAGGCTCCGCGCAGCCAGCCCGTTTCGTTGCGCGTGCCGATGGTGAATTTCCCGAAGAACTTTCCGGCTTCAATTTAGGTGCGTTTTTATTGAATCGCAGTTGGTTAGCCTCGCATCATGCCTTGCCGGGATTTTTGGCGAGCGTGATTTTGATCTTGCCCTATGTCGGACTGCTTTTATGGCTTATTTTTGGCGCGGGAATGCTAAAAATCGCGCTATTTTGCGCGTTGGGCATGATTGGCTGGCTGTGGGCCGGGTTTCGCGGCAATGAGTTGGCGTGGGAACACCGCGCTTGGATTAACAGCGATCATTTTCGACGCGTGCAACAAGGTTGGCTTCTGAAAGGGCTAACGTTTTGGGCTGTCATTGCTATTTTAAGTGTGGCACTGGTGAAAACCGGCCTAAACCGCACCATTGCCAATCGCGTGAATGCCGCAACAGCCAAAGTCAAAAAGAATCCGACGATTACCAACCTTAAAAAAGATGTAGCTGCCGCGACAGGTAGCAAGGCGAATAAAGCAAACAAAAAGCCTGCGCCGGCGAAGAAGCCGGGCAAAGCATCGCAAAAATAAATTTCAACTTTGCTTACGATAAAGGCCCCGGCGAATCGTCTTCGTCGGGGCCTTTATTTTCAATTGAGTCGCTTGAATTCTCTTGCTTTATCTGCCATACCAACGTCTTCGGCGGTATTTTTGTCGCAGACGCCGCCTCGCCGCTTGTCTACTGCTATCAATCCAAACCTTGCAGGTGCCCATCCAAACCTTGCAGACCTCTATCCGGAGCGTGTGGATGCTCATCCAGCGCCTGTATGCCCTCATCCAGCGCTTGTGGATGCTCATCCAGAGTATGCAGGTGCTTATCCAGAGCGTGTAGGTGTTCATCCAGAGCCTGTATGTGCTTATCCAGAGCGTGTAGGTGTTCATCCGGCGCCTGTATGTGCTTATCCAGAGGTTGTATGTGCTTATCCAGCGCTGGATAAGCATATACAACCTCTGGATAAGCCTCCACACGAGATAAACGGGCCATCGCAAGCTCTATTCGGGGGCAGGGTTGTCGCCGATGGCATGGAGTTAAGGTTCTTTGCTGTGCCGGGGCGAAACCCCACGGACGGAAGCGTCTTATGCACGGGATGCGTCCAGAGGACGCTTGGCTTTAGCCCTCCTGCCGGGTATTTCAATGCCCGGCCCCGCGCTATATTCGATTTTTCTTTAAGATTCACGTTGAAAAGTCCCAAAGCAGATTTAGATGTTTTGATGTAATATTGTATTAATTCAAAAGGTCGGGTAAGTTGACAGTTTTGCTGTGGTGCGGCTTGTAATGGCACAGTTTTTTGCAACGCGTCTTTCGTGTGCGAAGCTCTAATCAAGCCACTTGAAGAACCATTTCTATACGTCGCACACCGAGCGCACTCATTGGTCTGACTTACCACGAAGGAGATTTCTAATGAAGGCTAAATTCCCGAAATTGGGCGGCCTGTTATGTCTGATGGGCTTGTTGGCGCTGGGTGTTGGCGCTTATTTAAAAGCGCGCATGGCGCCAGCGTCAGCGCAGCCTGTCACACCGCCCACCAGTTACCCCAATGTTACTGTGAGTTTTGCGCCCTCGGCGGACGGCAACGGGCGTTTAACGCGCAACGGAGGCTTGATTTATCGCCAACCGGGGCAAAAAGTCGTCGCCACCGCACGTGCGGCGGCGGTTGCGCCCGTAGAACAGCGCGGCAGGACGGCGGCGGGCGGTTATTATGTAACGCTGCCTTCCAGCCGCTATCCACGGGCTGAAGCGCAGGTTACAAAAACAGGCAAAACGGTCACCGTTTGCACTGAACCAGCAAGCGCGCAGCATCACGAACACGGCGCCCAGAGTCCGCACGTCTCGATTCGCTGAAAGTGCGGTAGAACTCCTTTTGTGGACGGGCCGGTGCCTTTTGCTCTGGCAATTTCTGATGAATTATGAACACGAATAAATCTTTTGAACGCCGAATGTGCGGCGTGGCGCTCGTGTTGGGCGCTTTTTTACTGGCGGGCAGTGCAGCGCCCGCCCGCGCCGTTCCAATCTCCGTTACCTATGCCGATGCGGCAGGCGAAGGTTTCAACGACCCAACGTTAGGTGGCCCTCGCCGCGCGGCATTCGAGGCTGCGGCGGCTGTTTGGGCCAGCACACTGCAAGGCACGGTGCCCGTTGTTATCGAAGCCAATATGGACCCTTTGGGCGGTTCGCCCTTCGGCGCCGTTTTGGGTCAGGCTGGTCCCACCAATGTGTTTCGCGATTGGGTGCCGCCCGCTTCGCCTGCGCCCGTTGCCAATACTTTTTATGCAATCGCGCTGGCGAATCAGTTGGCGGGATTGGATTTAGACCCTGCCAACCCCGATATCTCTGCCACGTTTAACTCGGATGTGGATAACCCCCTCGTGCTGGGCAACATTGGTTTTTATTACGGCACCGACGGTCTGCCGCCCGGCAGTGACATTGACTTTTTTACAGTCGTGTTACATGAATTCGGTCACGGTTTGGGCTTTTTGGACGGCTTCAACACAGATGGCACTTACGCCGCCGGTTTCCCCTTGATCTACGACACATTTTTGGCTGATGGCGGCGGCGCTTTGCTGACCGGTATGGCACCAGCCCTACGCTCCAACACATTGATTAGCGGTGATGTGTTCTGGACTGGCCCGTTCGGTAAGACGGGCAATGGCAATCAGCCAGCGGCTATCTACGCGCCGAATCCGTTTGAACAAGGTTCCAGCACTGCGCATTTGGACGAGACAACCTTCAGTCCCTCGCCCGATGGGAGCGCACCTGATTTCGCTAATGAATTGATGACGCCTTTTTCTTCCGGCGTGACACACAAACCGGGGCCGGTTGCCACCGGAATATTCCGCGACATGGGCTGGGTGTTCAGCACAACTGCCCCCACACTTTCCATTGCTGATGCGCCAGCCGTCAACGAAGGTAGCGCTGCTACGCCCGGCAATGCCACTTTTACGGTCACGCTTAGTGCCGCCGCCACGCAAACCGTAACGGTGAACTTTGGCACCGCCAACGGCACCGCGTTGGCAGGCAGCGATTACACCACAAAAAGCGGCACGCTGACCTTTGCCCCCGGCGAAACCAGCAAAACGTTCACGGTGAATTTCATCGGCGATGCCGTGGTGGAGCCAAACGAAAACTTTGTAGTGAATTTGACGCAGCCCACCAATGCGACGCTTACTGCTGCGCAAGCTACCGGCACCATTACCAACGATGATGCTACGGTTCCTACTCTTGCTGTTGCCGATGCCATTGATGTCAACGAAGGCAGCGTCGCTGCGCCCGGCAGTGCCACCTTTACGGTCACTCTTAGTGCCGCCGCCACGCAAGCCGTGACAGTGAACTATGGCACCGCCAATGGCACTGCCATAGTTGGCAGCGATTTCATCAATGCGAGCGGTGCGCTCTCCTTTGCACCCGGCGAAACTACCAAAACGTTCGTTGTGAATTTCATCGGCGATGCCGTGGTGGAGCCTAATGAAACCTTCGTGGTGAATTTAACGCAGCCTACCAACGCCACTATCAGCGATGGACAAGGGCAGGGTAGAATCGTCAACGATGATGTCGCGGGGACGCCCGATTTAAGCATCAACGACGTAACGGTGACCGAAGGTAATAACGGAACTACCAATGCCACTTTTACAGTGACGCTTTCGGTAACGGCCACGCAAACTGTGAGCGTTAATTATGCGACGGCAGATGGCACAGCCACGGCAGGCAGCGACTACACCACCAAAAATGGCACGCTGACTTTTGCGCCCGGTGAAACAAGCAAAACCATTGTCGTTTCTGTGATCGGCGACACGGTGTTGGAACCGAATGAAACCTTCGTGGTGAATTTGACGCAGCCGACGAATGCCAATTTAGCTGATGCGCAAGGGCAGGGCACCATTGTCAATGATGAAAACGTGCCGCAGGTTTCCATCAATAATGTCACCGTGACCGAAGGCAATGCTACCCAAGGGACGCCCGGCGCCACGAATGCAACGTTCACCATCACGCTGTCGGCGCCCAGTTCGCAAACGGTGAGCGTGAGCGCGATTCCCTTTAATGGTTCGGCGCGTTCTCCTGCCGATTACCTCAGCGGCGGGGGACTTATAACTTTTTCACCCGGCCAGACCACGCAAACGTTCAGTGTGCCAATTATCGGCGACGTGTTGGACGAAACTGATGAAGTTTTCTATGTTGTTCTGTCCGCGCCGGTGAATACAGCCGTTGTGCCCGGACGCGGGCGCGGCATAGGCACCATTAAGGATGACGATGCTTCGCCTTTCATTTCCATCGAAGGCGTCAACATCGGCGAAGGCAACAGTGGCCTGCGCACCGCTGTATTTCGCTTGCGTTTGTCGGCGCCCAGCGGACAATTGGTGAAAATCGCCTATTCCACAGGCGACGACACCGCGACGGGCAACGACGATTACATTGCGGTAACCAACAAAGAAATTGCTTTCACCACCGGCCAAACCGTAGCGTTGGCGCGCGTGATTATCAACGGCGACGTGAAGAACGAAGCGGACGAAACGTATTTCGTGAATCTATCGAATCCTGTCGGTGCCCTTTTGATTGGCAAACAGGCCAGAGGTGTGATTCTCAACGATGACCGCACGCCAGCTTTGACAGTAAACGACGCCAGTGTGACCGAAGGCAGTTTCGGCCAGAAAATGATGTCCTTCACGGTGAGTTTGTCGGAGGCCAGCGGCCAGACTGTGACGGTCAACTACGCCTCGTCCGATGGCACTGCGCGGGCCAGCAGCGATTATTTAGGCGTCGGCGGCACGCTTTCTTTTGCCCCCGGCGAAACCAGCAAAACCATTGATGTGCCCGTCTTAGGCGACACGGTAGCCGAAGCCAATGAAACGCTGTATTTTCTGTTGACAAATGCGGTCAAGGCCACCCTCGGACGCGCGCGTGGCACCGGCACCATTCTCAACGACGATGCATCGGGTTAGCCCTTAATCCATCAACACATCGGCCCCTGCAAATTATGTTTGCAGGGGCCGATGTGTTTTATCTCAAAAGATTTTCGGCAGAAAAAGCGTCTTGCGCGGCTTAAAAATGTCTTGCGGCAGTGAAAAG
>JANMKN010000013.1:0-28726 GCA_031372065.1 Abditibacteriaceae bacterium
GCATCAATCGCCATGAGTATTGGGCGATGCCGAGGTGCGCCGCATCATGGGTAACGCGATTTCTTCGCATTCTTACTGGACATACAACGATTATCACGACTTGCAAAATCTGCGCGCTTTGTGGCACGAAAATTTGCAAAACATCGCACCCGGCGCGCATTACTGGCAAAGCGAAGTGTGCATAATGGAAGGCGGGCGCGACCTCGGCATGAACACCGCGTTGCGCGTGGCAAAGCTGATTCATTATGATCTGACAGCGGCACAAGCCTCCGCATGGCAGTGGTGGCTGGCAGTGTCGCCCGGCGATTATAAAGACGGTTTAATCTACACCGATTTTAATTCCAAAGGCGGGCCACACAATATCTTGCCCTCGAAAACATTGTGGGCGCTCGGCAATTACAGCCGCTTTATCCGCCCCGGCGCAGAGCGCGTCGAATTAACAACAACGGCGCTGCCCGATGACATTTTGGCATCGGCTTATGTGGATTCCGCAGCAAAAAAACTCATCGTAGTTTTGGTCAATGAAAGCAAGGCGCCGCGCCAAGTCAATTTGCGTTTTGACCGCGCCGTGGGCGAAATGCAATCGTGGATTACCTCGGAGCATTCCGATTTGCAACGCGGGCCGCTTGTAAGCAACGATTACGAAATTCCGGCGCGTTCGGTTGTCACCTTAGTCAGCGCTTTTGTTTCGCCTGAAACTAAAACTCTGCCTGTCTTGGCGTCTATTCCGCGCCAGAGACAAGGCAACGGGACGATTTACGAAGTGCGTTGCGGGCGCGATAGAATCGGCGAGGACGAAAAAGCGGGCGCTCGTCAAAGCCGCTGGGATATGCCATTTGGCACCGATCTGGGCACCGGTTTTCGTTGGGGCTATTCGTCTTTTGGCAGCAGCGGCGCGAAACGCGACAACCCAGATTTAGATGGCGGCGTGCGCTACGACGAAGGCGACACTGCCGGGCAAGGCTTGACTTATCGTTTTGAAGTGCCGCCGGAAAATTACGCTGTTGAAATTGGCTTTCGCGATCCATGGAAAAACGAAACTCGCAAAATGGATATTTTTATCAACGGCCAACTTTGGCGCGCGGGTGTGCTGGCAAGCGACAAAGTGCTAAAGCTAAATGACGAAAACGTGCCCTCGCAAAACGGCCATTTAGAAATCAGCGTGCGCCGTGCAGCGGGCATTACTGATGTGGGCGCCGATCCGCTGATTTCGTGGATAAGAATTGCCGCCCATTGATTACGGCAATGCGTATTAAGAAAATTTAATGGTGCTGGGCATTCTCAGAAGCGGCAGCAAAAATCAAAACTCATAGTAATGATTAAATCCGCCAATAGCCAAACGCCACCGGTTGTTTCGGTTTGCACGGTGTTGCTGGTCGAAGACGATGACATTATGCGTCTGGTCGCGCTGGCGATGCTCCGACACTTTGATTGTCAGGTGACAATTGCCAAAAACGGTCAGGAAGCGCTGGAATTTTGCGGACAGTCATGGACTTTGGTGCTGATGGATTGCAAAATGCCGATTTTAGATGGCATTGAAGCTACACGCCGTTGGCGCGCCAGCGAAACAGGTCACACGCCTATTGTGGCACTCACCGGAGAAACCGACGATGAATGCCGTCGGCGCTGTTTAGCGGCGGGCATGGACGATTATTTAATTAAGCCCCTCACTGCCGCAAGATTACAAAGCGTGTTGCAGCAATGGTCTGATGATTCTCGCTAAATCTTCTTAAAACGGAAATCTTCCTCTGCCGGGGATTTTGTTGAGAATCTCACCTTTTATGGCGTCACCGGGATTCAACCACTTGCTCACCTCTGAAGGCAAATACGAGTAAAGCGATGTGCTGACGCCCACCGTATTGAGGATGCTGAGAGCGAGTTTTAATTCGGGATCGTGTTCGCGCGCGTCGGCCATGTAGCCTGCGGAAGCCGCTTCATGCGCTTCTTTTTTGTCACCCGTCGAGTTTTCGGCGGCTTTCTTATGCATTCCCGCAGCAGCGACATCTAAAGCGGCGATTTCGTTGACATCGGTAGCCGCGCCGCGATTGGCATTAGCTAAGTCGCATTCACGCAAAGCCGCATCCATATCGCCAAGCAGCGTGTGGCAAAAAGCTAATTCGCGGTGCGCATCGTAATAATTGGGGCGAAGCTTGACGGCTTGTTGCAACGTCGCAATGGCGCGTTTGACTTCGCTTTGTCGCGCGGCTTCGTCTTTTTGTTGCACGCCGTAATAACGAATTCCATAACCTAAAGCCAGTTGATTCATAGCGTCAGATTCATCTAAAAAGACGGCCTTGCCAAAGGCCGCCAACGCTGGCGTTTTGTTTTTGCCTTTGGCATCCAGAGCGGCCAACGCATAACCTTGGGCGCGACTGGCTTCAGCAGAATTGGCATCGGCGCCGATAGCTTCCTGCGCGGCACGCAAGGCTTGTGGCAAGGCTTGTTTGGCATCGCGCGGCACGCTGTATTTGTTGACTGGCGCCATCGTTGTCGTGAGGTTGGCATTGCCCGCGCCCGCTTCGGCAAAACGACTATAAGCGCGCGATAAAACCGCTAACGAATGCGCGCCCGGCGCGTTGGTCAGCATATTTAAAGCATCGGCTACCGCATCGGCGTTGCGGCCTTGCAAGCGATGTAATTCGAGCAAGGCTTCATGCGCTGAAAGAAACTTCGGATTGGCGCCAATAGCGGCACTGTAGCCTTGTTCGGCCACTTCCCATTGCCCGCGTGCTTCGGCGGCGGCGGCGCGTTGATAAAACTTCATCGCCGGAGCATCGGCAGCAATTGGCGTGGCGCCTGCCGCAGGTTGCAGTTGCACTGCAACTTGATTTTGATAGCCGCCCTGCACTTTGACTGAACGCGTTATGGGCGTATAACCGGGCGCCGAAACCGACACTTGCACTTCGCCCGCTTGCAGTAAATCTTTTTCGACCACGCCACTACCGATGCGCTCGCCGTTGATGGAAACCTGCGCGGCTTCGGGTGAGGCATTGACAATTAATTTTGGTGGCGTGGGAATCATTGGCGGCGCCGAGGACGCCCGTTTCACCTGCAAGAAAACCAACGGTTGTTCCAGCGGTTTGGCGGTTACGAGTTCGGGCGTTTGTTCGACTTCAAAGTCGCCGCCTTCGGAGGTTTTCTTGGCCCATGCAGCAATTTTCTGCGAAACATACGAAGACAAAACGCCCATTTCCACGTCGCCGTTTTTTTGCGGCACTGCGCCTTGAGTTAGGCCTTCCAAAATCCAGTTGGTGAACACGCCATGCCCCAGATTGGCATCTTCATAGGCACGTTGCCCGACGCTGCACGCAAAAAACGTGGCGGATTGGCTTTTTTCGTCCTGCGGAACAACAGTTAAGCCGCGACTTAAAACGTCGCTCAGGGTGTTACCTTTGATGCCACGCCCCGGCGTCGGGTCTTCGCGGCAGGCATCCACGAAAACAACAAATTGAGAAGCCGGAAGCGCGCCCAATTCATCGGCTAAAGCGCGCAAATCCACCGCAGAACTTTCGAGTGATGCTATAGTTAATCCCTTGACATCGGTTGGCAAAAGAAAACTTTTGGCATTCACGCCGACGCCTTTGGCAACGCCGTGCCCGGCCAGAAACACCACTACTTTATCGCCCGCTTGCACGTTCGGCTTGAAGAAACTCGCCACGGCGCCGACGATGTTATCGTGGGTGGCTTCGTTGTCGGCCAACATCTTCACTTGATTACGCGGCAGGGCGCCGATTTTCGGATCAACTAAAGCATCGCGCAGGCTAAGAGCGTCTTTGGCCGGAAAGCGCAGCGAGGAAATTTGCGGATTTTCGTAGGTGCCTACGCCAACAATAAGCGCCCATGTTTTCGGCGCATCAGCGGCGCGAGCGACACTGGCAAAAACGAGCAAACCCAACAATTTAATTAAGTTTTTCATAGTCTTCCTCTTAGCCCCCTTACCAAGGGGGTTGGGGTTATCTTATCGCTGTTGCGCGGGCACCAAAGCGCGGGCGAAGGGACTCAGCGAATTAATGATGTCATTCTTGGCATCGGCGATGCCTTCTTCGTCACGCAGTTTTTGGGCGTCGAAGACTTCGAGGGCGCGGCCTAAAACGCCTGTGTCCCGATAGGCTTCGATTAACAGCAAAAGCGGCGTGTTATCATCGGCGTTTTCGGCTTCTGCTTCCAAATCGGCAACTGTTTTTGTGAGCGCTGTGCCATCCGCCGCCGAAAGAAAGGTTACCAAACCAAAGCGCGACTCTTGCACGGGCTTGCTGCTGTTACCAAAACCGCTGAGGCGCCACAAATATGGTCTGTGTTCGCGCAATTCGGGCGCATCGTCGGGATAATCGGCGCTTAATTTATCAGTGCGCACACTCCAAATGACGTTATCGTAAGCATCAAAGAGCGTAAAGGTATAAGTCGCCGCGCTATTGAGCGGCAGCCATTCAAATTTCGGTTTTTCCAGGGGCATCCAACCGGAAAAAGTGGGCGTGAGGCGCTCGAACGATGTAGCAGGACGAGCCATCACAGCGCCGACGCGGGCATTACCGAGTTTTTGCACCACAGCCGCCGAAGGGCCACTCATCGCCGCCATTTTGGTAGCGCCGACCACGGCTCCCGCGCCAATCGTCGCGCTTTGGTTGGCGCCGATTTTATAACGCGTGCCGCCACCAAATAAAATAATAATCGCCTGCGCGCCACTGCTACAACGCACCACATCGCCGCTTTCGACACGGCCCAAAAGTTTGAGCGGCGCCTTTTTGCCGCCGCTTTCCACTTGCACATTGCCTTTGACCTGCGCCGCCATGCCAACAGGCGCAGCGTGCGCCACCTGAACAACAGTAAAAAGAGATAAGCCCAGCAAAAATAAGGGCTTCGATGAAGATTGCAAATTGTGTCTCATAAATTCTCTAACTTCGATTGTTCGGCGACAACTTCATAAACCTGCAACGGCTGTTGCCGCCCACGGATGGCGACTTCGGCGGCTTTGCCAAACGCAATTTGACTTTCGGTAGTTTCGCCTAATAGGCTGCGCGTGACTTCGGAAATCAAAAAATTGCAGTCCAATTCCTTGGCCGTTTCCTGCAAGCGTGAGGTGACATTCACAGTGTCGCCAATGATTGTAAATTCCTGGCGTTCGTCCGAACCGACGGCGCCCACAATGACTGGGCCGCTGTGCAGCGTCAGCCGCACCTCGAATGAGACTTCACCTTTGGCACGCAGTTCCGGCGTCATGGTGCGCAAGCGGTTTTCAATTTCCAAACAGGCTTTAAGGGCCAGTTGCGCGTGTTCTTCGTCTGGCAAAGGCGCGCCCCATTGCGCCATTAAACCGTCGCCGAGATATTTATCCACCCAGCCGCCATGCTGCAAAATAATCTCAGCCAAAAGCGATAAATAACGGTTCAAAACGGAAATCGCCTGCTCAGGAGGCAACATTTCTACCGTTTTGGTGAAGTTTTTCAAATCGGCGAACAAAACCGTGACAAACATTTCGCGGCCTTGCCCTCCACTGAGATTAGGATTCGATAAAAGTTCAGTAATAATGCGTGGGTCTTGCTGCCGGCCCCACAATTTCAAAGTTTGCGCGCGTTCCCGTTCTTCGCTGAGGGCGCGATAGCCGCCCATCAAAAGCGAGCCGAGCATGAGCGACAAAACCGGAAAAACCAGCGGCAAATCGAATTGTGCGTTTGTGAAAAGCCAGATGCTTAAGCCCGCCCACAACAATGCGACGATTATTATCGCTGATGAAGCGCGTGCCCAATTCCAAATTGTAAAAAACAGCACGCCCAACGCGCCGACAAACGAAGCAAACAACCACGGCAGCCACGGCTTTATTTCTTTGGGCTGGCGGATTTCGTTGCGGTCTAACAGCGTTCTCACGGCGTGCGCCTGCACTTCGACGCCGGGAATGATGCGAGCGCCTCCAATGCCCGCCAAAAACGGGATATTAGGAAAATCGTTGCAGCCTTTGTAAGTCGCGCCGATAAAGACGATTTTGCCTTTCCAGCGCGGGTCGGGTTTGGTGGCCGTTGCTACATCATATAAGGAAGCCCATTGAAAAGGCGCCGCTTGTCCGCGTTTTCCGGCGCGGTTGCCGAAGTTGATATACATTTCTCGCGACGGCAAATCCTTGGCGCTTTTGTAGTAGCCGGCTTTGACCGCAATGCGTCCGGCGAACGAAGCCTCGCGCTTGGTGACTCCCTGCTCCGTTGTTACGCTCACAGGCTGCATGGTTTGCCATATCGTATCGTTTTCACTGGTTCCAGCTTCGGCCAGCCCCAACGAACTCTCGCCGTTATCATTCACCGCACCGGGAACGGAAAACAAAAGCGAGGGCGCCGGCAAAACATAACCGCTGCCATCGGGTTTCAGAAATTTGACAAATACAACATGGCGCGACTGGCTGAGAGCTTGCCCCAGTTGCACGTCGTTATCCTTGCGCAGCCACTCATCGGTTTCGATGGGTTGTGTCCAGTCCAAGGCAATGACGTGCGCGCCACTGCGGTTCAATTGACGAATCGCCGCCGCCAAGTGCCCGCCCCATAAAATAAGCGGCTCAGGCCATTTCGCCAGACTTTTGTCATCCATTTCTACAATAGCAATGCGCTTATCCGGTTGCGGCGGCGTTAGCATCTCGCGCAAGGTAAAACGCGCACTAAGCCAGCGTTCTGCATAATAATCGGTAGATTGCGAGAAAGCCGCACTGAATAACACCACCAGCGCCAGAAAAACCGCTGCCGCGCGGCGGCGATTGCGTTTCCACCTTTCGGGCAGCGATGAATTATCCAAGGCTTTTTTCTTTAAGCGCACCGTTTCAGTATGCCCTGCTTGCAACAGTAAGTTCATGCAGAGGCATCCGTATTCTTTAAACTAAAACGCACTTTGCGTCACTCCATGCTCCCCAAACCGCCCGCCGATGCCACTTATGGCTACGATCTCGAAAAACTGCTGACCGTTTCTGCGCCGCAAGGCCCGCCCGATTTCGCCGATTTCTGGCAGAAAACGTATGCCGCCGCGCGCCAAGTGCCGCTCAACATCGCCAAAAGGCAAATCGAAAGCGGCGATCCGCAAATTCACCTCTTTGAAATCGAATTTGACGCGCTCGGCACCGATTCGCTCGCGCCGCAACGCATCGGCGGCTGGCTAACGGTTCCCGCCGATGGAAAATTCGTAGGGACGTGATTCATCACGTCCGCTGTCGGGCATCTGTGCCTTTTAAGGCGTGCCAAACCGCAGTTGCAGTCAGGCGGACGTGATAAATCACGTCCCTACGGAGGCAAAAAACCCAAATTCCCCTCAAAAACCCTTGTTTTCCCTCGAAAAAACGCGCTAAAATGTCGTTAATCCTTGTTTTTCGTCCGATTTTTTGGCGCAATCGCTTATTTTATGGCGCGATTGTTCAGAAACATGGCGCGATCTTCTATCTTGTGGCGCGACGGCCCAGAAGCATGGCGCGATCTTCCAGAACGTGGCGCAAACCTTTATCTTATGGCGCGGCGCTTCGGAGGCATGGCGCGATTCTCTATCCAATGGCGCGAACTTATAGAACGTGAAAGAGGCTTCCAGAAAAGGACGGGACGATAAATCAGGATAAATTTCAGTTAGGAGCATGATAGAAATGCAGTTACAAACGCAGCGCTATTTAAAGCGCATCAGAGACGTCAAAGTGTGGATAGCCGATAATAATGCGGCTTTGACAACCGTTCCGGCCTATGCCGCGCTCAAAACTGCCCTCAACACGCAGGAAACCGACATCGAAACGCACGCGGCGGATTTTGTCGCCAAAGCGGGCAATTCGAGCCAAAACGTGGTGCTCAAAGCGCAGTTACTCGACGCCGTGCGCCATGATTTATCGGACATCGTGCGTGGCGCGCAGGCCATTGACGCGACGCAACCCGGCTTTGCCACCAAGTTTCAATTGCCCGCGTCCAAAGGCGAAGAATCGGTCATCGGCGCGGCGCGCGTTTTCCTCGGCCATCTGAATGAAACCGCGATTCATGACGCCTTTTTGCAAATTGGTATGCCCGCCGACCTCAAAGACGATTTAGCGCTGGACATTCAGCACTTCGACGACTACGACAGCACGATGGAAGCTGCGAATCAGGGCCGCATCGCTGAATTGCGCGCCTTAGAAACAGCCATCGCCGCTGCCTCGCGCACCGTTGATGCCTTGGATGCCATCATCTATTTCAAGTTCGCCAACGACAAAGCCAAAATCGCCAGTTGGAAGCAAGCCAAACGCCTCGAAAAAGCCCGCGCCCACCGCGAAGCGCGCAAAGTCGCCGCGAACAGCACAACAACGACAGCCTAAACCAACAAGCGCCCCGCGAAAATGAATTCGCGGGGCGCTTGTTGGTTAGAATTACAAACATGGCTACACCTAATCAGCGCACGATGAATGAACAGGAAAAGTCTGGATGCTTGTTTGGCGGAATCGCAGGCATCATCGCTGTGGTGGGTGGAACATTTAGTATGGTTTGGGTTGCTAAAGCCGATTATTCTACTTCTGCCATCCTCGCACTTTCTGTGATTTGCGCGTTAGGAGTATGGTTCGAGCATAAAATTGCT
This sequence comes from Abditibacteriaceae bacterium, assembly GCA_031372065.1. Classification (GTDB taxonomy): domain Bacteria; phylum Armatimonadota; class Abditibacteriia; order Abditibacteriales; family Abditibacteriaceae; genus DASWNL01. Next base: position 8,551 of record JANMKN010000013.1, read on the forward strand.
CGTCGGTATAAATATGATTCCTCGTTTTTTCAGGCCAGCTTTTACATAGTGGCTATAGTCTGCACTATTGCTATGACATTCTTTGCCGAAAACGGAGCCAGAGAGATGAAAGAAGCACAAGAGAAACAAATCCTTGATTCCGTAGCCGCCAAGCGCGCCCTGAAACACCAGCATTAACCCTAAAAGCACGTTTCTGTGCCGGTTGGAAACAGGCCCAACACCTCGAAAAAGCCCGTGCCATCATAAGCAGTGCTTGATTTCGTAAAATGGGATGCAGAAAAACGCTGTAAACGTGGTGTCGTAAGAATTTCTGAGGGGGTTTTGATGGAAAACAACTCGCAAGCAGGCATAAACGCATTTTTAGCCGGACGCACCGCCGATGCCCCGCTTCTGCTGCAAGCTGCCGTGCAGGAAAATCCGCAGGACGCAGAAGCGCGCAAGTTTTTGGGGGCTGCTTTAGCGCAAAGCGGGCGCCCTGCCGAAGCCGTCGAACAACTGCGACAAGCCGTGCAACTCAGTCCGCAAAACGCGCAGATTCATTACAATCTCGGCGTGGCGCAGACGATGAGCGGCGATAGCGAAGGCGCCAAAAATTCGTATTACACGGCGCTGAAATTGAATCCGCAATACGACCAAGCCCGCACCGCCTTAACGCAAATGGGCGCGCCGTTGCCTGCGGTTTCATCCGTTCCTGCGGCCTCCAATCCCACACAAAGCGGCGAGCCTTTTCATTCTACAGGCGCGATGACGACGCACGGGCCGCCAGTTGTCGTGCAAAAACCCAGTGGCGCCGATTATTTCAAGGCGCTTGTCAGCGGCGGCATCGCGGCTTTGGTCGGCGCGTTTATCTGGGACAAATTCGTTTACTATACCAAAATCGAATTTGGCCTGATTTCCGTGGGCATTGGCATTTTAGTCGGGCTGGCCGTAACCATAGCTGCCGGAGGCCGACGCAGCAAAGGTTTGCAAATTTTAAGCGGCCTTTTGGCGTTGTGGGGAATGCTGCTTGGCTACGCGTTGCTGGTCGCGGATGAATTTCACCTGCAAGCCGCCAGTAATCCTCAACTGGTTCATGTGAATCCGCTGCTTCTGCTGATAGTTTCGTTCGGGTTGTTGCCGACGCTATTTCAAGACAATCCGCTCAGTTTGGCGTTCGTGGCCTTTGGCGTTTACGAAGGCTGGAAAATTCCCGGTAATCACGCCGCCACGCCCGCGCCGCAACCAGCGCCTCCCATGACAACAGCAGCGTCTACTGCCGAACCTCCCAAGCCGTTAGAATGAGCGCACGAAGTTGACGCATTTTAAGGCCGCGCTTTTGCATTCAGCAGGAGCATGAACTTTCTTTTGGCTTCAAAGTCGGGCGCGCGAAATGTGGCTTTTGTTTTTTGCGGCTTGGCTCTTTTTTCGTGCAATCAATTCTCGCAAGCCGCTACCAAACTGGGCAAAGTGCATATCGGCGGCATCAGCGTGGCCGGACTCACAGCCGATCAAGCCAAACGGCGCATCACGCGTGGTTTGTCCAAGAAACTGGATTTCCAGCATAAACTCAGCGATGGTCATCGCGCCGTTTATCGCAAGCGACGCGATTTGGGTATTTACTTAGCCGTGGACGATATGCTCAAACGCGCCGCGCATGGCGACAAATCTGTGCCGGTTTTGTTTGATATGAAAGCCAGCCATTTGCAAGCGGCGCTGATGAAACTCAAACCACGCTTTGCCGCCGTCGGAAGCGAGGCACGCATCGGCGAACACAAAGGCAAAGTCGTCATCGCGCCCGAAAAAAACACGCGCACGCTGAATGTCTCGGCCTCCACGCAAAGTGTATTGAAGCAGTTCCGCAAAAATCCCGGCAGCAACGTTTTGAAATTGCAAAGTTTCGAAAAACCACCCACGCTGACCGCTGCCCGCTTGAAAGGCATCAACGCCAAGTTGGGTTCTTACAGCACGCGTTTCAATCCCGGCAATGTCAAGCGCACCATCAACGTCAAACTCGGCATCAAGGCCGTAAATGGCACGCTACTTAGCCCCGGCGAAGTGTTTTCGCTGAATAAAACCATCGGCGAGCGCACACAAGCGCGCGGCTATCGCACTTCGATTATTTTCAAAAACGGCTACAAAGTGGCGGGCATCGGCGCGGGAATTTCGCAAGTGACGAGCACGCTCTTTAACGCCGCGCTGCTATCGGGCTTGGAAATCGTGAGCTATCAAACACATTCGCGCCCTGTCGCTTACATTCCCATCGCCCGCGACGCGACAGTGGCGTGGGGCGACTTCGATATGAAGTTCAAAAACAACACCACAGCGCCGGTTTATATCGCCTACAAAATCAGCGGCAGCCGCGCCATAGCCACGCTTTACGGCGCCCAAAAAGCCAAGCCCGATAAAGTGACTTTGAAAGTGACTTCGCAAAACATCGGCCCGCTGGAAAAGAAGGCGCAGCTTTATCGCTGGATGAAGCGCGACGGCAAACTCATCAAGCAAAAAATCGGCGATTCGCACTACAAATGGAAAAACGGCGATTGGATAGAGTAATCAGTCAGCTTTTTCAAAAATCAGCACGCCAATGTGCCCGCCGAAGCCATAATTCAGGCTCATCACGGTTTGCAAAGGCATTTCGCGCCCGCACGAATCGCTCGTAAGCGGAATATAATCCAAATCACAATCGTCGTCGGCTTCTTCCAAGTTCAACGTCGGCGGCGCGTAGTTTTCGCGCAAGGCTTGCAAGCAAATCACGGCTTCCACCGCGCCCGCCGCTCCGAGTAAATGGCCGGTCAGCGGCTTGGTGGACGAAACCGGCACGCCGCTTCCAAACACGCTTTTAATGGCGCGCGATTCGATGGCATCATTGAGCGGCGTGGCCGTGCCGTGCGCGTTAATGTAATCAATTTTCGGATTGCCCGCACGCTTCAAAGCGCGCTCCATCGCCCGCGCAATTGAAGCGCCGGACGAATTCATGCCCGTCAACGAAGTCGCATCGGCGCCCATATCGTAGCCCGTCACATAACCATAAATTTCCGCGCCGCGCTTGCGGGCGTGTTCTTCGTTTTCGAGAACAAGCGCGCCAATGCCTTCGGAAGGCACAAAACCGTCGCGCCGTTTATCGAATGGGCGCATGGTTTTCGATTTACTCAGCGCGCCGATCTGTCGATAGCCCGCCATAACTAACGCTGTAAGCGAGGCTTCAACAGCGCCACACAAAATCCAATCGGCTTGTCCCCATTGAATCATTTGCGTCCCGCGCGCAATGCAATGCGCGCCGGTGGCGCAAGCGGCAACAGGACTTGGCGCGGCAAATCCGGCGGCAAGCCACGGCAAATCGCACGTCCAACCTAAATATGGCACATTCCATTTGCGCTCGCGGCCCTCATGAAAGCGCAAATAATCATTTTCCAGCCAGAATAAATCGCCTTTAGAAGAAGAGAATATGGTGGCAGCCCGCTCGGATTCTATTTTTAATTTTCTGAAAGGAAAGGCGTGCCACTGCTGTAATGCCACCCAAAGCGAAGAAGATAATCCGCGCATATTTTTTTGGCGATAGCGGGCCGGTTCATAATTAACGCGCGCCGCTTCGGTCAAACCGTGCAGCGTAATGTGTTCCTGGCGCGAATGCAAACGCCAGCGCCAAGCACGCCGTTTTGGGCCACCAAAATGCGCCATGAAATCCGTTACCGCCACGCGCGGCGCGTTTGAATTGGTGTTCGACATTAACTTAAATTCCAGTGCGCTGGTAGATTATCGCCGCGCACGAACGGCTTTTAGGCCCGCACGAAACGAATTTCACCTGCGCGAATCATCTTTTACACGCACGAAACGCCTTTGCCTACGTGCGAAATGGATTTTACGCCGCACGAACCATCTTTTGCGCGCACGAACCATCTCTGCAAGCTCGGCAGCCATCTCTGCAAGCGCGGCAACCATCTCTGCACGCGCGTGAGCCATATTTGCACTTGCGCAGAACACTTTTGCACCTGCACGAAGCGTTTTTCAGCCGCTCAAATCGAAAATCGCCACGTCGGGCGGCGCCCATAGGCGCAGGGGCAAACTGACGGCGCCGACGCCACGACTGACCCACAAATAATGCTCGTTAGGCCGATAAAGTCCGGCGACAAAGCCACAACAGAAATCGGTATTAAGCATCAGCGCGTGGCCGTTGGGCAAACAAACTTGGCCTCCATGCGTGTCGCCGCACAAAGTCAAATCGCAAGTGTTGTCCGCGAAAAATTTATAAATATCCGGCGCGTGTGAAAGCAGTATTTCACAGGCGTTTGTCGGAAGCGGCAAAAGCGCCTGATAGGGCTGACAGTCGCCGAAAGACGGGTCGTCCACGCCGACAATCCACACATTCTGCCACGGCGCGGGCAATTCGATGGCTTCGTTGACCAAGACGCGCACGCCGCTTTCGATTAATACTTTTTCCAAAGGCGCACGGCGTTGGGCATCCCACGGGCTGTCGTGATTGCCCCAAATCGCATAAATGCCGAGCGGCGCTGTGGTTTTTTGCAAGTCACGCCGCAAAGCGGGCAGGCCGCGATAATCGCCGTAAATAAAATCGCCGCCCAGCAAAATCACATCGGGCCGCGCGGCGCGCACGCGTTGCCAAGCCTGCAACGTTGCTAATCGTCCGACAGTCGGGCCGTAATGCAAATCACTGAGAAACGCCACGCGCAGGGGCGGCGCATTTTTGGAAAAATCTTCGAGTTTGAGTCGCAAGCGCGCCACGCGCACGCCGCGCCCAATCATTTGCAAATCGTAAAACGGCTGATAAAATCGCGCCAGCCACAACGACAATTGCCACGCGATTTTCTTCAAAGGAATGGCTGAATGACGCTTGGGATGCGCCGCGCGGCGCGCTTTGTGGTCAATTAAAATATCCGGTCGTCGCAATGAATCACCTGACCTGAAACGCGCTTGCCTTCTTCGCCGAGCAACCAACGCACCGCGCCCATAAGAGATGCTGTTTCGCCAAAGTGTCCGCTTAAACTTTGCGTTTGCAAGGCCGAAAATGCGCCTTCGTTTAAGGTTTCCGCAAGCGCCGAAGGCACAAACGGCGGGCAAATGGCGTTGACAGACAAACGTTCGGCGCTTTCGCGCGCCGCGCATCGCATCAAGGCTATTGTCGCCGCTTTTGAAGCCGCATAAGCGACCTGCCCTGCCGCGCCGCGCTCGCCAACACGCGAAGCGAAAAAGAGGAGTCGTCCGCCGTTTTCGATTGTTTGCAAGGCTTCGCGCGCCACCAAAAACGCGCCGGTGAGATTGACATTCATGGTTTCGTGCCAGCTTTGCGGCGACTGGCGCAAGAGTAACGCATCGCGCGCGATGCCGGCTGCGTGAATCACGGCAAAAAGCGGCGGCAACGCAGCGAACATTTGGCGCACGGCGTTTTCATCGCTAATCTCAGCGCGCTGCAAAGTGCAACCTGTTTCGTTTTGCAATTGCGCCGCGCGCTTTTCATCATGCCAAAAATGGGCAACGACTTGCCTGTTTTCTTGGCATAAAGCGCGCGTTAAAGCGGCGCCGAGTGTTCCGGTGCCGCCGGTTATCAAAATCGCGCCACCCGTTTTTTGCACGCTTCCAGTTTACGGAAATTCGCGGCGCGCTCAGTCAAACTGTCGCTTATGATAGTCTGGTTGAACAACACTTTTCTTGATGATGCGCTGCCCGCTGTGCCCGCCACCGCCGCTGGAATGCTAACGGGTTGGGGCTGTTATTCCACGCTGGGCGTGCGTGGCGGCCAGCCGTTGCATTTGGCGCGGCATCTGGTGCGTTTGCGCGCTAATGCGGCGCGATTAAACGTGGAATCTGCTTTTTCCGATGAGGAAATTGGCAGCGCGCTGGCAGAAATTATCGCGCGCAACGAAGTGGTTTCAGGCATTGCACGCTTGACGCTCACACAGCGCGGCGAAGGGCGCTGGAACACAGAAAGCGGCAGTCATTTTTTAATCGTCGCGCAAAACGCCAAAGTGCCGCCATTATCGGGTTTGCATTTAATAATTTCGCCGTTTCGCTTTGAAGCACGGCGCCCTTTGGCGGGCATCAAAAGCACCAGTTGCGATTATCAAATGGCATGGCAAAACGCACACGCGCAAGGCTTCGACGATGCCATTTTGCTCAATCAAAACGGCGCGCTGTGCGAAACAGCACGGGCCAACGTGTTTTGGGTGCGCGGCGGCGAATTATTCACGCCCTCGCTGGAATGCGGCTGTTTGCCGGGCATCACACGCGAATTGATCATCGAAAACGCGCCGGAATTGGGCCTTTTCGTGCGCGAAGGCGCCTTTTCGCCACAGGAATTGCGCATGGCCGACGAAGTTTTCATTACCAGCGCCACCAATGGCCCGCGCGGTATCGTTTCGGTGCGCTTTGACGAAGAGGAAAGTTTTATCGGGGGCGAAATCACCCGGCGTTTGCAGGCATGGTGGCATGAAACCACGCAATAAAAAACCGGCCTCAGCAAAGGCCGGTTTCATTGCGCAGCACAGCCTTTTAGCCTTGAGTGCCGGGCACGGCGCTATCGTCGTCCGCGCTATCCGCCAACAGAGAAGCGCGAAAATCATCCAGCACGTTGCGCACATCTTCGGGGCGGGCGTCGTTCAAGCGATTGACGTGTTCCAATGTCTCGGTCTCGGTCTCGGTATCGGTATCGTTTTCCGCATTGTCGCCCACGTTGACCGGTTGCGGCGCGGTCACATAGTTTCCCGGCAGGGGAACCGATGAGCTACGCAGGACAGGCCCATCACTTGTCGGCGCGCTCCACGAGGCATGGCGCATACGAAGTTCCATATCAGCCGTCGTCGTTGCTGGGCGACGCCGCACCTCCGGCATTACTTTGGGCAACATAACTATGGAGGGAACGGACGGCGGCGTGACAGACATTGCCTGCGGGTGCAAGGTTTGTGGCGGTGCAACGCGCGTTGGCTGAAGCAGGCTTACCGGCGCAATCGAAGCAGCCAGCGGCAATGCCGGGTTCGCCTTGTTATTTCGCACCATCAGCACCACAGGCTCTTCAATAATGGCTTGCTTTTCCGGCGCAATGGCGCGCTGCGAATTTGTTTTGGACTCGCCGCTCATTCCATCGCCCATTCCATCGGTTATGACGGAATTGCTATGCCTGTTGTCGTCAACAAGAGCCGCTGATTTGATCGCCGCTTTGGGCGCAATAGGCACGATACGGCGCTCATTGCGAAGCGCAGCTTTTGGTTCGGACCTTGACGGCGCGCCGGGTTCAAGCAACGGCGCCCATAAAGCAGAGGGGCCAGACAGAAAAATCAGCCACGCCGCCAAAGCAGGCACCACAGTCGAGGAGAATCGCAAGGTGCGGCGCGCCCGAATGCTGCGCTGCGTGCTGTCTTGTGCCCTGCCTTGCGGTTCAAAATCAATGTCGCTCTTTCCACACGCCACAAGAGGGACGTTGATTTTTTCAGGGATGCCAACTTCGGCGCTTTTCTCGCCAATCGTGCGCCGCAGAATGTCATCGCGCAAATTGGCCGGCGGCAACGGTGCCATGGGGTCAAGCGGCGGCAATTCACGCGGCGCTTCGATTTTAGGACTCAAACGTGGTGCATGGCGACGCGGCGCAAACGGGTTTGCGCCGTCGGCAAAAATAACTTCGGGCAACAAGCGCGCATCGCTCACCGAGCCGCATGGCGGCTCAAAGTGTGAGATTTTTGCTTCAACGCGCGCTCGCATTTGCGGCAAAAGCGAAAGCAAACGAATGGCTGTCAGAATGCGGAGCAACAGTCCGGGTGGCACCGCCGGAGCCGAAAGATGGCGCAGCATTTGATTTTGCTGGTTCCACACCTGCCACACGCCATCGCACTGCGCGCATTCATCAAGGTGCGTGCGCGCCAGCAAACTTTCTTCGACATTCGCCTCATCATCGAACAGCGCTGTAAGGGCGAGCGCCAGTCGCGCACATTCATCGCGCAGGCCGTCGCGTTCTTGCGGCGACAAACTGTCGAAAAATGAATCATCCAAACTGTTTTTGCGCGGTGTTTCGTCAAAAGACTCTCGGCTCGCCATATCTTTGCTTTAGAACGAACCAGTCGTTTCAAGTTGCGATATAGTGAGATATAGCACGAAGTGACTGGCGTCGCTTGCGCATAAGTTCGATAACCAATGCAATTGGCTTTTTATTAACGCCCAAATTCGGCGCGTCGCCAGGCGGCGAAAAATTCGGCTTCGCTCAGGCCCGTCGTGGCAAACAGCGCCTCATCAACGCTTTGGCCGGAGCCTAAACGTTGCAGCGTTTCGGCTACGCGCCCGGCGCCAAAACTGTTGTAAAAAAACGACATCAAGCGATAGCCTTGCGCTTCGGCTTGGCTGAGGGTGTTGACTTGCGTTCCGGCCCGCGCGAATTGTTCGGGCGAAAAAAGCCCGCTGGTTTTGAGCGAATCGGTGTAAGCCTGTCCCAAACGTGACGCGGTAACCAAATCGGAAGAAACGCCTTGGTTGACCAATCCCGACAGGCCATAATGCATCCACGGCGGCACTGGCGTGCCGCCTCCGGCCAAGGCGTTGAGAAGAACATAAGTGTGCAAGCGCGCCATGCGAGCCACGGGAAATAAATCGGGCGTTAGACCGGTGTTCAAAGGATCGGCTTGCGGCAACATCGCGCCTTGCCCGCCCAGACTAATTGGCGGCAAATCACTAAGCAAAAACATCCGACTGCCATTGACATCGCCACTCAGCGCGGGAAGCGGCGTGCTTTGCCTGAGCCAGCCCGACGCGGTGCGATAAGCGGCAAAATAATTGAGCGAGGGAAAGAGAATCGCTTCTTCGTCATCGGCACGCCAACCGACATTGTTGGAAGCACGCGCCAATAATTGCGTGGCGGGCGCTAAAATCGGCATTTGCGGGTCGTTGGGGAAATAGCGCAATAAAATCGGATTGCCCGGCGCGCCATAAACTTGAAGCAATGGCGGTTCAACGCGCGTTTGATTGCCCAAAAAGCTGGCCGCATCGCGCCAAAGGCCAATCATATCGCGCGGCATACCCGCCAAATCTTTGGCGTTAGTTGCTGACTCAGCGGCATTTGTCTCGTTAGTGGTCGCGCGATCTTGCGAAAGCAGCCAATCGGCTATCGAAGTTGCATTTAACGAGGCATTCCACGCTTGCGCGGCAGTGGAATAAGCTGCCGAACGCTCCTGCGAAGGTTGATAAATATCTTCGCCTTGCGTGGCCGCTATCGAGCCTTGCATCCATAGGGTTTCCGCCGCATTGGGCGCCAGTTCTAAGGCTTGATTGAGCCACGGCGTCGCTTTTTGCGCATCGTTGCGCTGCAAAGCCAAACGCGCCCGCATCACAGCCAATAAAGCGCGCGCCGCCTTTTGCGCCGCCGCATTAGCTTCAGGACTCAGACCAAAAGACAGCGCACGAATTTCGCGGCGCGTGACCAAAAGCTGCGCTTCAGGACGTGGCATTGTAGCCGGTGAGCCGCCCGGCGTTATGGTGCGCACAACCGTATCGCCTTGCATTTGCCCGGCTACGGTGTTGCTGGCGGGAATCAACAACAGTCCCCATGCGCTGGGGCCGGCCTCGGCTTGCCCGCCGTTGGCCGTTGTTTGCCCGTAATTATCAAGCAAACGAGCGGGCACCGCCAACACATCGTCATCGGCAAAGCGCTGTGCATTGCGATGGCGCGTTGCCAGAGCCACTTCCACCGCAAAACGCGACAAATTGCCCAAAAACGCAGCGCCATCGGCGCGATGCGTTTCCACAAAACGCGGCGTAAAAACCACCCAACCTTGGCCGTAAGGCGCTACCATCGCGGCATACAAAGGCTGATTGGCGGGAGCCGCCGCTAAATCGGTGACGGCCAATAATCCCACGCCCGCCGGATGCTCTACAGCGAGATGATCGCCAGCGGCCATTTGGTAATAAATCGTGCGCACACTCAGCGAACGCAGCGCTTGCACAGGCCGCGTGGCGTTGCCCCACAGCAAACGATGCCCGCCAAAAACCAGGGCGGCGCGGGCACGGCCAAATAATTGTCCGGCTTGGCGCGCCGAAGGCAAACGCGCCGCCATAGTGCGAAATCCAAAATACTGCGCGGCATCGGTGTGCAGAAAAACAGTGCCGCCATTGCCCACCCATTGCAATAATGCTTGCCGCCCGCCCGCCTGCCGATCCAGTTCGGCCCGCGAAACGCCAAGAGAAACCGCATCAATATCTTGGCGGGTCAATAGCGTTGTCAAGCCACCCACCGAATCCGCCTCGATGAGCATTACGCGCGTGTTAGGCAGCGCATTGCTGCGCGGCGCCGCTGCGGTTGTTCGATTGCTTGCCCCATTCGCCGCATTGCGATTTTGGGCAAAAACGGGAGGCACCACCAAACCACACAGTAGAACGAAAACAATGAAAAAGCGAGAAAAAGACATAAGAACTCCATTTTGCGATTGGTCAGTTGTCACTTGAAATGATTTCTACACCAGTAAAACCATAAAACAAGTGAGCAATGACAATTGACCAGTGACTAAAACACAAACTCTTCGACTACGCCGGTGGTGGTAACAGTGCAAAGCTGCTCGCCGACGGGCGCAACGCCAAAAGGCGCGGCGGCGCTGGCACGCAGATTACAAATGGAATGACCACTTTCAGGGTCAAGCACCGGCAATAAAGCAGAATCGCAACCGATTAATAGCAATTCGCGTGTCGAAGAATCAGACTGGTTTTGCAGCAGTGGCAAAGGCCGCGCGCGAACCGGCGCACCTGCATCGAATTGCCAAAGCAATGTGCCATCATTTGCCGTAAAACAGCGCACCATACCATCGCTGCCGCCCAAAACGACAACCTCGCCAAATTTATAGCGGCGAAATAATGGTTCACCGCGCAAAAGCACGATTTCATTCGCGTGAGGATTGCGCGAAAAAGCGAATTTCTTCCAAATTTTTTGTCCGGTTTTCAAATCCAGACACGACAGAGTGCCCGTATCGTCGGCGCAGAAAACGTGGCCTTTTTCTATGTCTAACGCGGGCGGCGCCACTTGGGGCGAGGGCGTGTGATTATTGCGCGGATATTTCCATAAAACAACGCCCGTGATGGCATCCAAACACCACAAACCACCCGCCAAACCAGCGCTTTGCAAAAGCGGCACTAACACACGCGGTGTTTTGTATTGCTCTGTTGTCGGCACTGCCACAATGCCATTGCCAATTGGCGCGCCAATGCGCCGCGACCAGATAACTTTGCCGGTGCCCATTTCCAAACCAACCACAAATCCGCCATCGTTGCCCGCGACGATCATTTTATGCGTCTTGCGGACAAGATGAGTGCGCGGCGCGGGCGCGGCTATCGGCGTTGCAGTAGCGGCATTATTAACGGGATTATCAACCGCCGCTACAGGGGCAGGCAACGTAGCGACTGCCAATTCTTGCTGTTCTGTGGTTTGCCACTGCACGGCTGCCGGACGTGCAGTCAGAGGCGCATTCGTCGCGCGTTGCCAGAGAATCTTGCCACGACGCCAATCGAGCGCGGTTAGCACACCGTTTTCGCTTGGCACGAAAGCCACGCTGCCCTGCACCACAGGCGAAGCGCGCAGTGGAAAATCGGTGTTCAAACAAGAAACAACAGTGCCTTTTTGCGGATCAAAGCGCAGCAACTCGCCGCCTTCACCCGGCAAAAGCAAAACGTTACCTTCTTTGTCGGAAGCCGCCACCGGCACGGCGGATGGCACCGAAACCACGCCCAACTGGTCTCCTTTAATGAGCGAAACAGGCGGCACGAAAATCATGCCAACGCAAATGCCAATTAAAGCGACAACGGCTGCGGCAACAGCGAATTTTTGCACCACGCGCCGCCGTCGCGCCGCGAGAATGCGTTGTGCGCTGCGCGTGCCATAGATGCCAAAAGGATCATAGGCTGGGCCTTGCGCTTCTTCAGGACGCGGCGAACCGCCTTTGGCTTTGTTTGGTGGTTGAGGCGATTGAACGGACATTTCTATTCGAAAGACAGCGGCAACGTGCCTAAAACTTGTGTCAGGGGCGAAGCAACTTCATCATTAAAATGGTCGGCATTAAAATGGTCGGCGGCGCTTTCGACACGTGGCCCAGATGGTTCGATTTCAATCATGCGCCCGGCTCGCACCGATTCGGCAGCGGCTTCAATGACGCGCAAGGCGCGAACGGCACTTTCCAACGGTGGCCGCGTTTCGGCTGTGAGCGCCGCTTTGTGCGGTTCGACAACGCACGCCGCTAAAAACGCTTTTACGTCTTCGACAACACCAGCTAAATTCGCCGCCGACACTTGAACGGCCAAACCCGGAGGCTCCCACAAACGCGCGGCTTCGCATGGCTCATGCAACCATAAGCGCCGCCCACCTTCACACACAATTGAGCGTCCTTCGGTGCCGCAGATTTCCAAGCGCGGTAGCGGCGAACTCCAATTTTCTGCGGGCGCAAAAAGGGCCAAAGCACTGGCGCCATCGGCAAAATGCAGCCACAACGTCGCCACGCCCGCACGTTCAGCGCCTAAAACGGCCACTGGTGCCGCCACAGGCAGAGAATCGCGCGATTCTCTGCCTGTGGCGGCGATGGGTGCGGCAAAAGCGAGCAGTAAATCGGCGGCGGCATAGCTGGAAGAAAGCGCTAAAGCCTCATCGCGCGACAAAGGCTTGGCCGCGCCGGTAGAGACACCATTTGCTGAATTTTTTTTCACTTCGCGAGGCCGAAACAATCCGGCGCCCCAGCGCAGCGACAAACCCGAAACCGGGCCGAGCATTCCGCGTTCGAGCAAGCGCCACGCGGCTCGGTGTGCGGCGGCCTGTCGCAAAGGGCGCGCGCACCACAATTGCAAACCTTGTCCCGGCAAAGGCGGCACCAACAGTTTTTCCAAATCGCTGGCCGCTTGCGCCGTGGGTGCGGGCGGGCCATCCACCCACAAATGGCGCGGCCCCAACGCGCCGCGCATCGCTAAAATCACTTCGGCGGCCACATCCGGCCCAGCGGCGCATAAAACGGCATCAAGCGGCACTTCGCGCAGCATTTGGCGCCAATCTTCGTAGATGGCGCGCACACGCGCAACTTCACCGACGCGTCGCGCACGGGACACATCGGCATCGCAAAGGGCAACAATATCCGGCTGTGCGGGCGGTTGATATTGAATTTCGGTGTGCGCGCCCGGACGGCGCCCCCACCACGCGCCCGTATCCGGCGGCGTCAGCGCATCTGGCCCCGACAAAGCTGGCAAAAGCGCCCATTCCGTGACTGCTCCCGCTCCGATAATGCCAATTCGCACACGACGCATAATTTCGATAATTCAGCGACCAAAAGCCCTTTCAGTTTAACAGTGACTTTTCGGCATTCGCTGCGTAAAATCAAAAGAAGTGAGCTTTTGTAAACTTAGTTCGCCGTTTTACCGTCCGATGCGGGTTTTCTGCTCGTGACCACGCGCAGAAACACGGCCCCGCCTTTGCATTGGAAACAGGGCCATTATCGCTAATCGAATTTCGAAAGGAAGCGACTTTATGATTACCAGCCGTTTTCCGGCAAGTCCCGGACAGCCTTCGTTCAAACGCCGTATTTCGCCACTGTTGGTTTTGGGTGGCATGGCCGCATTCGGATGCCTCGCGCCCATTGTAGCGCCACAGAGCGCGCCGCAAGTGCAAGCGCAAGAAGCGCAAGGCGCCATCAATGTTTACATCAACGACAAACCGTTAAATTTTGGCACGGCCCGCCCTGCCCGCATTGGAGGCCGCGTTTTCGTGCCGATGCGCGCCATTTTTGAAGGTTTAGGCGCGCAAGTGCAATGGGACGGTGCTACGCAAAGCATCAACGCCCAGCGCGGCGCCACTGTGGTGCAAATGCAAATCGGCAATCGCAACGCCACCATCAACGGCAACGCTGTGAACCTTGACCAGCCGCCGTTGCTTTATGGCGGCGCCACGATGGTGCCTTTGCGCTTCGTCGGCGAAGCCCTGGGCGCTGAAGTGCGTTGGAGCGAAATCCAACAGTCCGTTTTTATTACCAGCAACACCGGTAGCGGCAGCAATCCGTTGCCTAATCCGGGCACCACACCGGGAACAATACCCGGCACCACACCTGTCACACCAGTAACACCCGGAACCATACCGGTAATCCCGGTAACACCAGGCACCATACCGGTCAACCCCGTCCCACCAACCACGCCGCAAAGCAATGAAATCGTTGGCACCGTTGTCAAGGCCGATGCCACTCCGCCCGCCACTATCACTGTGCGCAGCAAAGACGCCAACGGCGCGGCAACGGTGGACACCTATCAGATTTCGCCCGGAGTGCGGCCTCAACGGAGTTATGCCCGCTTTCCGCAACAGGCTGGCGCGCAACCCGATTGGCAAGCACCAACGCCCGTCGCCTTGGCTGCTCTGATAGGCGGAGAAGAAGTCAATTTGAAATTGAATGCCAACAGGCAAGTCTCGATGATCAACACGCAAGTGATGTTGGCTCCGGGACAAGTCAAAAGCGCGACGCGAGATCAAATTGTGTTGAACGATGGACGCGACACCACGTTAAAAATTGGCGATCAGGTGAAATATGTCAACAAAGCCGGACGCCCCAATATGGGAGTAGATGTGCGCCCCGGCGACAACGTCGCCTTGTTCGTGGCACCTTCGACTTACACCATTTTTGCGGTCTACGGACGCGATGAAGAAGTCAAACAAGCGGGTGGCACGCCAAATCCAGTGACACCGGGCACAACTCCTTTTATCCCCGGCACAACTCCTATTGTCCCCGGCACGACGCCTGGCACAGTGCCACCAATCAACAATGGCCTGATTCAGGCTGTGACGCATAACGCCACACAACCACTGAAGGCAGGCTCTACCATCAACATTACGGTGCGCGGCACCATGACGGGCTTGCGTGGCTCGTTCACCGTATCGCCACGCATGGCCGCGCTGCCTTTAGTTGAACGTGCTGATCGTGCGGGAATCTACACCGCTGTTTACACCGTGCAACCCGGCGACGATGTGCTGAACGGACGCGTCACAGTGGCGATGACTGGCCCAAACAATGTCGTGGACACGCAGCAATCGCAACAACCAGTGACCATTGACACCTCAGCGCCGCGCATTACGGGCGTCTTTCCTTCCAATGGCAGCCAAACCAACAACACCATGCCGAATATTGCGGTTTACGCCGATGATATTGGCGGCAGCGGCCTCGCGCGCGGCACCATCAGCCTGACGCTGCCCAACGGACAAACTGTCAACGTGCCAGCCGTCGTTGTGGTCGGTGGTTTGAGCGGCGAAACACCGCGCGCTTTGCCTCCGGGCCAAATTAGCTTGCGCGCCACGGCAAGCGATGCCGCAGGAAACGAAACACAGGCGATTTCGGTGTTTACCGTAATGGGCAATGCGCCCGGCGCGGTCAATGCGGTAACGCACAACGCCCGCGCCACCCTGCGCGGCAATGACGTGCTGGTAACTGAACTGCGTGCCGATGCCAATGGCCGCGCTACCTTCGATTTAGTTGGCGACAACAACCGCCTGATTGCGGTCAACTTACCGATGCGCGAAATCGAAGCGGGCCGTTATCAGGGCACTTACACCGTGCAAGGCAATGAAGGCACCAATAAATTGCGTGTCGTGGGCCGCTTCACGGGCGCCGATAATCGCACCGTCACCAACGAAGCCACCACTATGGTCACGTTGTCCACCGCTCCCGCCGTGCAAAAAGGCGTCCTGAGCATAACGGCCCCCACCGATAACGCGCAAGTGCAATCGCCCCTCACGGTGCGCGGACGCGCTTTAGGCGGCGCTATTGTGGATGTGGCGATTCGCGCCGAAGGCACCAAAGTCACACGCGTGTTGCTTTTCGAGAGCCGCCGCCCTTATACGCAGGAACTCGGCACGCAGCAAATTCAGGCCAATAACAACGGCGTTTGGTCTACGCGTCCGATTGAACTGCCTAAGCCCAAAGATGTCGAAGATCTCCAATTCGTCATCACCGTGACGCAAACCGACAGTCTCAATCGCCGCAGCGATCCGATTACCATTACGGTGAAACCGCAGTAATCAGAAAACTGACGCAAAGTAAGCAAAACGCCCGTCGAAATTTTCGACGGGCGTTTTGCTTTGGTTGGTCAATCTTCACGTTCGCGTTCTCGAAACATAGCCAATGGCGCGCGTGGCAGCGAAACTGGGCATAGGAAAATCATGAAATTATTCTGGTTGATGTTAGCCGGTGCTTTGGGTGCCGCCGCGCGCTACGGACTGACGATTGCTATTCAAAATTGGCTCGCCTCGCGCGGTGAACGCAGTTTTTTAGCGACAAATTTAGGCGCGACATTTCCGCTTGGCACGCTGCTCATTAACGTTTCCGGCTGCTTTTTTTTGGCTTTTTTGACGACTTTGGTGCTACAAGGCATGGTCAAACCAGAACTACGCCTCATTTTGGGCACTGGCTTTTTAGGTGCGTTCACTACATTTTCGACATTTGAAGTGGAATCAGAAAACTTGCTGTCCAGCAGTCAATGGCTGCCTGCTTCGGTTTATATTTTTGGTAATTTGCTTCTCGGATTTGCGGCGGTTATCTTAGGTCGCTTCGTCGCCCTACGCTTTTTTGGCTCCGCTGTGGCTGGAAACGCCTGATTTCCTCAAATAATCCTTGCTTGGCTCAACCTGCACCTCTATGAGGCTTCGCTACACTACAAAGAGCGTGTGATGCGGTTCTATGGGCCTCAAATGCACCAAGTGAAAAGGAGAATTTATGACTGGAACTTTGCAACAATTTTTGGTGACGGCGATTCCCGCCACCAAAGGCGAACTGTTGGAGGCATTGGCGCGGTTGCCCGAAGACAAGCGCGGTTGGTGCGCGGGTGGCAAAGCGCGCACGGCGTTGGATTTGGTCGCCGAATGCGCCATTCTTAATGGCTATACTGCCGACCTCATCATCAGCAAGAAATTCGATTTCGCATTAGCGGATTTTCAAAAAGAGAAGGACGATTTGGGCGCCGATTTAGAAGCCTTAAAAGCCTTGCTGAACGAAAACACTGCCAAAGTGGTGGAGGTCATTCAAAATGTGCCCGACGAGGATTTGGAAATCATCATTGAATTTCCGTGGGGGCCGTCCACCGTCGCCGAAACTTGCTCTTATCCCTATTGGAACATGAAATACCACACAGGACAGATTAATTTCATCTCTTCGATTTTGGGCTGTCTGGACTGAATTGTTGAAAACGGCGGCGCCTCCAAAGCGCCGCCGTTTTGTCTATTTTGCCATGCGCTTTCTTCTTTTGCTTTCGCTGATTTTTTCCGGCGCGGCGTCAGCCCAAACTACCGAAGACGCGAAAAAAGCACTTCTGCAAGCGGTGAAATTTTATCATCGCGATGTGGCAACGCGGGGCGGCTATGTTTATCAATACAGCGCCGATTTAAAATTGCGCGAGGCCGAAGGTGTGCCCGATAAAGACACCATTTGGGTTCAGCCGCCGGGCACGCCCGCTGTGGGTCTGGCAATGCTCGAAGCCTACGAAGCCACCGGCGAAAAAGCGTGTCTGGAGGGCGCACTGGATGCCGGAATTGCTTTAGCGCGCGGCCAATTGCAGTCCGGCGGCTGGTATTACAGCATTTCGTTTGGCGATACGCCGTCTTTGAGATTTCATCGGCGCGACCCAAATGGCAAATTGCAAAACGATCCGACGCCGCCCGCCGAACGCACCGGCGCCGGAGGCTGGGATTTATGGAAAAAGCGCAACTACGAAGCGAATCTTTCCACTTACGATGACGATGTGACGTTCGCCGCCTTGCGCTTTTTGACGCGGCTTGATAGCGCCTTAAAATTTGCCGACGCAGAAACCCACGACGCGGCTCTTTATGCTTTGCAAGCCTTGGTGGGCACGCAGTTTCCCAACGGCGCGTGGGCAACGAATTTTGATCGTTTTCCCGCCACGCCGCCCGATGTAAAAAACTACCCGATTTTGCGCGCTTCGTTGCCCGAAACGTGGCCACGCTTGTGGCCCAAAGATTTCACCGGCTGCTATGTCACTAACGACGAACTGATGTCGCGCGGCATTGACACGCTGCTTTTGGCGAGCGCGATTTACAAAGACACAAAGTATTTAGATGCAGCGCGGCGTGCAGGCGACTTTTTATTGCTGGCGCAGTTGCCCGAACCGCAACCGATTTGGGCGCAGCAATACAACGCGCAAATGCAGCCGGTTTGGGGCCGCGCTTTCGAGCCAACAGCCTTAACCAGCCGCGAATCGCAGGCGATTATGCGCTCTTTAATTGCCTTGTTTCGCGCCACCAATGACAAGAAATATCTGGAGCCAATTCCGCGCGCCTTGGCTTATTTGCGCCGCTCTTTGCGACCCGACGGAAAACTGGCGCGCTTTTATGAAATTCGCACCAACAAACCGCTGTATTTCACGCGCGGCCCCAATGCGCAAGGCCATGTCCTCACCTACTCCGACCAAAACCTTGCCAGCAATTACGGCTTCCTTATCACGCCCGATATGGAGGGCATCGAAAGCGATTATCAAGCCGTTTTGCAAGGCAAACCTGCTGCGGCGCTGCCAATGCCGACACAAACCGAAATTCAAAAAATCATCACTTCTCTTGATGCGCGCGGCGCGTGGACAGAAGCGGGCACGGTGCGCGATGCCAAAAGCCAAAAGCAACAGCCAAAAGGCGGCATTATTCGCTCGGCGACTTTTATCGAAAACGTGCGGGCGCTGTGCCGTTTCATCAAGGCAAATTGAAGAACGCAAACCGAGGCCTTGAGATTGCTAATTTGGCGCGCATGGCAACCAAGAAAACGCCCAAGGCGAAATTCGATTATTCGCTCGATTATAAAAACCTTGATTTGCGCAAGCAACCCGAACTTTATCGCATTGGCGTCGGCGAACAAGGCGTGCTTTTAGTCGAACCGTATAAAAGCGAAATCCTGCCTCATTGGCGTTTTCGCACGCCCGAAGTGGCGCGTGAATCAAGCCAGAAAATCTACGAAATGTTTCTCGACTACAAAGAGAAAAACGATTTCGTCGGCATGGATATGGCGCGCAAGTTTTTGCAAATGGGCATTACACGCAGCCGCCGCTATGCCAATCATAAAGGCGGCAATAAATATGATGGCCCGGTTCCCGATGACAAAAAAGGACAAAGCGGCGCGCATGGGAGAAAAGAACTACCGAAATCGCCCGAAGACCCCCAAAAAGCCCAATCTGCGCGCATTTTCCAAGATAAATACAATCTGGCGAAAAACGACGAAAAATATCAAAATATAGCGTGTGAACATCGTGAAAAATACGAAACCAAAACTTAAAAACTACTATTTTATCGCTCCACAAAAATTCACGATTCCTTACCGGAAATGGAAAAACGGCTCGTTTTTCCATAGCTCAAAGAATGCGCCAAACAAACTTTGCTCTTCGGGGCACAAAATCAAGCGAGGAAAATAGAACCATGAAAAGCCAGTTGACGAGTCGTATCGCCGTTTTGAGCCTGCTCGGTCTGAGCGCCGCTGTAAGTTTCAGCCATCCGGTTTTGGCCGCTGATGGCGATGGCGCCAAGCCCGAAAAGAAAGAGCGTCCTGCGGGCGGACGGGGCGGACAACGCGGCGGCGGCCCTTTGATGAAAGCGTTGGAAAGCCTCGATTTGAGTGCTGATCAAAAAGACAAACTTAAGCCGATTCTCAAAGAACACGCCGAAAAATCCAAAGCGCTGCGCGATGACACCACCACAGAGCGCAAAGCCAAAATGGAAAAAATGAAGGCGCTCATGGAAGAAACGCTCGGCAAAGTGCGCCCGATTCTGACCGAAGCGCAAAACAAGCAATTGGATGAAGCCCTTGCGAAAGCCCGCGCCGAACGCGGCGGTGGCGACAAGCCCAAAGCCTAACAACTAAATCGTTATAAAAACAAAAAAGGCGGGAGCAAATTGCTCCCGCCTTTTTTGTTTTTGTTGCGGCTAAACTGAGCGTTGCATTTTGCAAAGGCACTCATTCATGCAACAACCAATTAACCCGCAGGTGCGCATCGGGCACGTTCATCTCAAAGTCGCCGATTTAGAGCGCGCCTTGAATTTTTATTGCGGCGTTTTAGGTTTTGAACTAATGCAACGCTTGGTCGTGTTTCAGAAGTGATGCTGTTTTGAATTGAGGGCATGGATGTATAGTTTGATGACGGCTTGGTGCATTTCGAGTGATTTGGAAAAGCAAATGGTTTTGCGCTGCAATCGCTTGAGATGGGTGCGAAAGTTGAG
>JANMKN010000132.1:0-4538 GCA_031372065.1 Abditibacteriaceae bacterium
CCAAATGCGCAATTTTATAAATATTTTTTTATGTAGGGGGGCCGAATCGCCCGTTTTAAATAAAATACGCGGGCTTTACGCCCGCGCTCCACAAGAAACGTCCCCATAGTCTTATCCAGCGTCCGGTTAGGCTTGTGCAGAGTTAGGCAATCGCAGATTAATCGCAGGGCAAGCCGCGCGGCGATTTTGCGATGATGCAGAAACTGAAACAATCGTTTGATGCCGCCAATGTCTGCGCGCCGGGGCGTTTTATCGGCGGTTTATATGGCGTCTGAGACGCCAAAAAGCTGTCCCAATTCACCAAAACGTGTCCCGATTGAGGAAAAGCGTGTCCCAAACGCCTAAAACGTGTTTTGAAGCGCCAAACGGTGTTTTGAAGCGCTAAACGGTGTGGCAAATGCTCAGAGCGTGTGGCGATTGGAAAACGGGTGTGGCGGGGCGAAAAGTTGTCAAAAGGGGCGAAATTCTTTAAAATAAGAAGAGCAAAGTGTCCTGCGGCGTGCGTCACGTCCGATTACTGCTTTGAGCCTACACTTACCATTAGGGGAGTCCAACTTCTTTGCCGGGACTTTCGTTGCCGATGCCTTAACCGGCTTTTCCCTCGCATGAGGGATAACGGTAGCGAGGCGAGGGTGAGAAGCGACGCCCACCTGCTAAAAGCGGGTTCAAAAGCTTGAAGACGAACGGCGTTGCGGGACTTTGCATTTTGGTTTTTGGCCTTAGGTTTTTGGTCTTCGATATTTGAACGCGAAAAGTGAATTTGCTTTTCGCGTTTTTTGTTTTTCAGTCAAACTCAAACAGTAGACCTCAACATCCAAAAACCGAAAACCCAAATCCTAAAACCTTAAAAATGCCCCTTTTTGACGAAAACGCCTCGATAAACCTGTCTTTACCGCTCGCGGCGCGGATGCGGCCTCGCAAATTTGATGAATTCGCGGGACAAACGCATCTCGTCGGCGTCGCAGCGCCTTTGCGACGCGCTGTCGAAGCGGATCGCATTCCCTCATGCATCTTTTTCGGCCCGGCGGGAACTGGAAAAACCACCCTTGCAAGGCTGGTTGCCACGCTTTCCGAGGCGCATTTTGAAGACTTTTCGGCGATAACCGGCGGCGTGGCCGATGTGCGCAAAATCGTGGCAGCTTCCAAAGAACGCAAACTGCTCGGACAGCGCACGGTTTTATTTGTTGACGAAATTCATCGCTTCAATCGCAGCCAACAAGACGCGTTTTTGCCGCACGTCGAAGATGGCACCATCACTTTAATCGGCGCCACCACGGAAAACCCGCTCGCAACACTCAACACGCCGCTGCTGTCGCGCTGCCGATTGTTCAAATTCGAGCCGCTCGGCGATGAAGAAATTATCCATTTGCTGCGCCGCGCCGTGGACGATGAGCGCGGTTTGGCTTCGTTGGAATTAAAAGTGGAAGACGCCGCGCTGACGCACATCGCGCGCATGGCAATCGGCGATGCGCGAACGGCGCTCGGCGCGCTGGAAATGGCGGCGGATTTAGCGCACGGGGCACCCTCTGGGTCGGGGAAATTGTCGCTTGAATTGGCGCAAGAAGCCATCGGGCGGCGCGCTTTGGATTACGACAAGCACGGCGACAATCACTATCATATAATTTCGGCTTACATCAAATCACTGCGCGGCGGCGACCCGGATGCGGCGCTGTATTGGATGGCGCGAATGCTCGAAGGCGGCGAAGACCCGATGTTTATCGCGCGTCGTTTGGCGATTCAATCGTCCGAAGACGTAGGAAATGCCGATCCGCGCGCGTTTTTGATGGCGATGGCGGCCTTAAATGCCGTCGAAAAAATCGGCTTGCCTGAAGCGGCGATACCGTTGGCGCAAGCGACTGTCTATGTTGCCACCGCGCCAAAAAGTAACGCCAGTTATGTAGCGCTGCATCGTGCGCAGGATGCCGTCAGAAATCAGCCTCCAGCGGCGGTGCCGATGCATTTACGGGCCGCTTCTTTGCGCGGCGCGCGCGAAAAATTGGGCGAAGGCGTCGGTTATGTTTATCCGCATGACCATTTGGGGCATTTTATAAGGCAGGATTATTTGCCGCCGGATTTTAAAGCATTGCTTAAGCAGGCGCCGTTTTATGAGCCGACGGATTTGGGCTATGAAATTCACATTGCGCGGCGTTTGGCGCAGTGGTGGGGCGAAGACGAAAACGCGCCAGAGGCAACGGAGGAATCTTTATGAGTTTGCAAGTCAAAAACGAAAAAGCGGGCGACGTTACCGTTTTAACCTGCGTGGGCGACATTGATTTGAGCAGCGCGCCGCAATTGCGTGAGGCGCTGACACCGGTTTTTAGCGAAAGCAAACCGCGTTTGCTGATGGATTTAAGCGGCGTGGGATTTATGGATTCGACAGGCATTGGCATTATGGTCAACGCGCTCAATCGCGCGCGCGAAACAAGCGGCGCTTGTGCGTTTTGCGGCGTCGGGCCGCGCGTGCATCGTATTTTGCAAATCGCCGGTTTGCTTAACGCTTTGCCTTTGCATGACAACCGCGCTGAGGCGCTGACTGCTTTAGCGTCTGCTTTAGCCGGAAAAAATGGCGCGAAAAGCGCAAGTGAAACCGTCAGTGGCGCCTCGCGGTTGGCGTCGGATGCATCGTAATGCAGCCTTTGGCTGGAAAGGAGGAATCACCAATATGATGAGTTCTCAAACGCGTAAAACGACGCGCAAATCGTCGCCGGATGCCAATTCAATGGCCGCCAATTCATCAAAAATCACGCGGAATACTGCGACAAAAAACGCGCCTCGTCCTTCGGCGCCAGTTTCTGCGGGCGAAAGTGGCCCGGAACAAATGGAAATTCGCATTCCCGCCGATGCCCGTTGGGTTCGCATGGTGCGTTTGGCTGTGGCAGGTGTCGCCAGCGTTTTAAATTTCTCGGTAGATGAAATTGATGACATCAAATCCGCCGTGGCTGAAGCCTGCAATAACGCCATTTTGCACGCCCAACCGACCAACCAAAGCGCGCAATTGCCCATGGTAATTGTGACTATGATTCCGGCGCGCGATTCTCTGGAAATTCGCGTCGAAGACGAAGGCCGCGTGACAGGTGGCATCGCGATTCCATCCCCCAAATTGCAAAAAGCGGCCAATCATTCGGGCGCCTTGCCGGTTGGCGGTTTGGGTTTGATTCTGATTGAGACGATGATGGACGAGGTGCGCTTGCAAAGCGGCCCCGATACCAATACCACCCTAATCATGGTAAAAAAGCGCCGCCATCTCGGATAATTTTTCTTCTTTATTTTCCCCGTGAATCGTTCTACTCGCAAAGTGGCCTCTCCCAAAACGGCATCCAAAAAGATTCCGTCCAGAAAAGCCACGTCCAAACAGGCGGCTTCGGCGTTTAATAGCCTTCAGCCAGAACAAGAGTTGCAAAATCCATTATTAATGGCTCCACAGAACAATGGGGAGTCAGAAAATGGTTTGGATGACGCAGCGTCCGATAGTGAAACGGACATTAACGTCGCGGGCGAAACCTACGAAGTGCCGGTCGCATCCACGGCTTATCGTGAATTTGAAGCGGTTTTCGCGCGTTGGAAGGCAACCGACGACCCCGTATTAAATGAAGCTTTGCGCCATCAATTAATTTTGATGTATCGCAATTTGGTGGTGTCGCTGGCGCGGCGTTTTTTAGAGCGCGGCGAAATGTTTGACGACATTGTGCAGCAGGGCATTATCGGTTTGATTTACGCGTTAGATCATTTTGAACCGTCGCGCGGGGTGCGTTTTACGACGTTTGCCACCCCCGCGATTTTAGGCGAAATTCGGCGTTATTTTCGCGATAAAAGTTGGGGTATTCGCGTGCCGCGCCGGATGCAGGAATTGCATCAACTTATCAATCGCAGCATGGATCAACTCACGCAGCAATATGACCGCGCACCAACCTACAGCGAGATTGCGAATGCGTTGAATTTGCCCGTGGATGACGTAATTGAAGTTGTCGAAATGTCGCAGTCGGTTGATCCGATGTCATTAGACGAACATACGCCCAACGACACGGGCTACAATCAGACCACGTTAGGTGAAACTTTGGGTGAAACCGACCCGGAACTACAAAAGTGGCACGATTGGGCGCCGCTTCAGGCCGCGCTTGACACTTTGCCCGACCGCCAGCGCCGCGTGATGCGAGGAATTTATTTTGAGGGCCGCAGTCAAGTCGAAATTGCGCGTGACCTCAACGTGTCGCAAATGTATGTTTCGCGCGCCCAACGCCGCGCTTTAGCCAAGCTGAAAGAAATTCTGCACGAAGGCGATTTATAAGACGACCAATAAATGGACGTTTAATTTTGCTTTTGAAATAAAAATGGTTTTCGTTTATAATGTTTCGGGCGCGTTTTGATGTTTAGCGCGCTTTTTAGCAGCCGATGTGGCGGAATGGCAGACGCGGCGGACTTAAAATCCTCTGTCCGAAAGGGCGTGCCGGTTCGAGTCCGGCCATCGGTAATTTGAGTTTGAAGTTAGGAGTTTTGAGTGAAGAGTTTTGAATTAAACCTGCTTTAACTCAAAACGCTTA
>JANMKN010000167.1:0-7779 GCA_031372065.1 Abditibacteriaceae bacterium
TGCTTGGCATCGACCACCGTCTGCCAGTGAACCACATCCTGGTAGAGAGCCACTTCGCCTTTTTGAATCAGTTGATTCATTTCCGCGTCCGCCGCAACACGCACGGGAAGCGAAATGAGCAGCAAAACCAAATAAATCAGGCTGCCAACAACTAATAACGCGCCGAAGGTTTGTTGCAGCAAGCGCAATTGATAGGCAACGCGCGGTTTGGTTTCGGCAGTGCTGATAACCAAAAATCGCGCCCATCGCACAATCATCACAATGGCAAAAGCCAACAAGGGCCATAACGGATGTAACGGTAACAAATAAGTTGTGTGGGCCGGCCAAAGATTGAAAAATGGCTCCGCCGGAATGAAAATGGCACCAAAAATGTCGCCAAGAACGCCAGTCAACAGAAAAATCCACCAGAGTGCCAATAATCCCGCTGTAATATCCAACGCCGCGCCGATTGCCCACGACATCCAGCGGGTTTCCTGCAATTTCTCACGCCAATGCTTGAAAAGGTGCTGATATTTGCTATTGATTGGCTCTTTCTTTCGCTGTTCTTGCTGGCGTCGTGCAAGACGCTCACAAAACCAATCGGTGAATGCAATGGTTTGCACCAGAGAGCAACAAAAAATCATTAAAGCCATACGGGGCCAAAAGTTGTCAAACGGATATTCGTAACTAATAAAAAAAGTCGTTTTCCACCCCACGCCCATCCATAAACCAATACCAAGGCAAGAAGCTGTTATGAAGCTACTTGATACCACAACTTTAAATTGGTCGCGCCTCTGTGTTGCAACCTGTGGCACCTTCACCCAACGCAATAACGCACTCAGAGCCAGCCACAAAAACAACAGCGTTATTATTATGAGTAAGAGCATTCCAGCCGCCCACCACAGGGCAATTGCAATGATAAAAGGGCGAGGCGACGCGCCATAATAAAACGCGGCGGTTGCCTCTGCTGCGTGCCACATATCCCAATGCCGTCCGCTTGCCACAGCCATAGACATCATTTCATCAGACAGCTTGCGCCTTCCATGTTGATTCGCGTAATCAGCAAACTGTTGCGCTCGCGTTTTATCATATTGTTCGTGGTGATGCGGGTCGTTGTAAGGTAGCTCTCTTATTTTTTTCAGCTCGCCCTTATCATCGCCGCGCAAAGCCATACTTCCCATAGAGGAAAGTGAGAACATTTCTGAGGAGCTATATGCCTGACGCGATGCTTTAAACATCAAACGTGCAAAATCGCCGGAAATATCCAGCGCCTTTTGATGCTCGCCGCGACGACTGGCCTTTATCCGTTCCCACATAATAATCCGCGCCATATATCGCGTTTGGCTTAACCAAGCATAGTAATTCTCGATCCGAACATTTATCAATTCTTCGAGGAGAAGAGGCCGCGCGTTTTGCGCTTCGCTTCTATAAATTTGTGCTTGTAGCCATTCGCGGTCATGCTTATCGAATCGGGGTTTATGTGAAGCGCGTTTTAGAACCGGCCATGCGGCTTTGTCCTGCCACGAGGCAAACAAAAAATAGGCTTCCATCCAATCGAAAAAAGCGTTATCTGGCTCTGCCTTTTGCCCAAGGCGCGCCATTTTTAAGGCTTGATCTAATTCGGCGCGCGTGAAATTCGGTTTTTCTTTTTTGCGTTCGGGCGAGGCTTCGCCTATGGCTTTATGTTGCGGGAGAAAAGGGTCATCCAACTCCCCACCCAAACGATCATGTTTCAACCAAATAATCGTATTCAACAAACGTCGTGCGATTAGCCAACTTTGACCGGGATGACGCGCAATTAAGCCATCATATTCCTTAAAAAACGGGCGTGGTTTTTCAATTTTGGAAAAGTGAACAAATCTGTTTTCCAATTCGACAGCTAAAGCGCGTGGATTATTATCCTTGTCTTGCAAGACAAATTCAGGCTTATCCCAACCAATCCAAAATGGGCCATACGCCCAACCGCCGTAACCGAAAGAGCCATAGCGAGTGGAAAGTTCAGTGCCAAATACTTGCATCCCAAACATCTGCCGCAAAGGTGGCGCGAGTAAAATCAACAGCCAACAGAGAAAACACAAAATCAGCGGCCAACGGCGTTTCATGATTTAAAGTTTCGCAGCATCAAGGCCATTTCGCCTCTTTTCTAAAAAAAATTAAAAACCCCCTTGACTTTAAATAACGGCGTTAAGTAAAATACGCCCCATGAGTGAATTGGCGATATTGGATAAAAAGTCGAAGAAAGACAGCACGACGCGCAAGACACGCATCCGGCACGCCAGTCGCAACCGGCGCGAGCAAGGCAAGCAGGAACTGCGCGAAGCGATTTTAGATCAGGCCAGCAAGGAATTTGTCGAGCATGGCTACGAAAACTTTTCGCTGCGCCGCGTGGCCGAGCGCATCGGCTACACGCCAACCACAATTTACCTTTATTTCAAAAACAAAGATGAACTGCTGCACGCGACAGTGCAGGAAGGCTTCACGCATTTCGACGAAGCTATAGTTGCTGCCTCCAAGGGGCCGCGCACGCCGCTAAAACGCATCGAAGTCTTAGGTCGCGCTTATATGCAATTTGGCTTGGAACATCCGGCGCTTTATCGCCTGATGTTCATGCAGCGCAGCGATTTTTATTTCATGCCACGCTTGCGCGGGCGCGGTTCATTAAATATGCTTCCCGAAGCGCAACCAAGCCCAGCAAAGCCCAGCAAACCGGCGCCCGGCGAGCATCGCGCAGTGGCGCAGGAGCTTTTGATTTCTGCGGTGGAAGATGCCATCGCACAAAAACAGATCGCGCGGCAAGATGCCACCAAAACCGCTGATGCATTATGGGCCGGCGTGCATGGTGTGGTCGCCTTAGCCACCAGCCCACTAATGACACGCGAGCAAGCCGAAGCTGTTGGCGAGCAATTGCTGCGTTTGCTTATTCAAGGCTTAAAGCCGCAAGCCAAACGTTGATTTCCCGCCGCAGGCGGCGATGCAAAAATTTCGCATCGCCGTCTGCGGCTTTTTTGTTCGACAATAAAATAACGGCGTTATTTAAAATACGCCTGCTTTTAAAAAGACGAGGTGCATCATGGCTGATTCCATTTCTCCAATACCGCAAGACCCGCAGAGCCAACAAGGCGAGCTGCGCCGCGAGTTGCTGTTCTTGCAAAAACGTCTGGCGCAGCTTGAAATGAAACTGCAAACGCAGGCGACGCCTTTGGCGCCTGCCGAGCCAGAAACCGAGCGTCCAAGGCCCGCCGTTCTCCCCTTTTCGCCGCCCTTTCCGGCGCCTGTTCCAACACTCGACTGGCAGAAAATTGTGCCGCCGTTGGCCGCATTAGAATTAAAAAGCGATGCGGAGACGAAGGCTGAAACAACGCCGCCAGAGATAATCTCCGCAGCTAAATCAGAACCGCAGATAATCCCGCCAGCGCCAAAGGACACTTTTGCGCCGTCACAGACCGATCCCTCCAGACAAGGGCATCAAATCCCCGCGTCGCCTTACGAGCCGCAGCAGCAGAGCGCCAAAAAAGAAGATTTCCCGGCGCCGGAAACGGGCCAAGAGCGCACAGGATTGGATTGGGAAAACCTGATCGGTGGCAAGTGGGCGCTGTGGATTGGATCGTTTTCGTTGTTTTTGGCGGTGGCATCGCTTCTTGCCTTGACGTGGAAACATTTTCAGCCGCCGCCTTGGGCAAAAATCGCACTGGGGTTATGCGCTGGCCTTTCGATGATCGGGGCTGGCGGCTTTTGGCGCACACGCACGCAACGCTGGTTTAGCGAAGGCATAACCGGCGCGGGCCTTGCGATTTGCTATCTCAGTTTGTGGGCCAGCGCCTTGCCGAACTTGCACGTTTTTTCGCGGGAAGCAGCCTTTGGTTCAATGGCGGCGCTGACGGCGCTCGGTGTTTATTTGGCGGTGCGCTACGATGCGTTTAGTCTGGTCATTCTCAGCATCATTGGCGGCTTTTTAACGCCGGTTTTGCTGCGTTCGCATAGCGGCGATGCGAACTCGGTATCGCTGCTCATTTACCTCGCCGTTTTGGATGGCGGCATTGTCGCGGTGTCCTTGTTTCGGCGCTGGAATGTAGTGAAGTGGCTCAGTTTTCTCGCCACGATTATGCTGCTTTTGGTTTGGTCGGACGGAGTGAATTTTGACATCTTGCGCGTGCCGGTTTTCGGATTTTTCACGTTATATTTTCTGCTCTTTTTGGGCGCGGCGTGTTTTCACAGTCTGGCGCACGAAGAGGAAACTGCCGACAGCGATTTACTGCTGTTGTTCGCCGCCAGTTCGGTTTATGCGCTGGTCGGCCATGCCTTACTCGTGCCGCTCGTGGGAAGATTGCCGGGCACCTTTCCGCTGGCAATGGCGCTGTTTTTTGCAAGTCTTGGCATCTTGGTTTTGGCACGGGCACCACAAAACAACTCGTTGCGTTGGAGTGCCAACGGGCTGGCGCTGTTGGCTTTAACAATTGCGATTCCGATGCAATTGAAGCAATCGTGGCTGGCAATCGGCTGGACAACCGAAGCGGGTATTTTGCTTCTGGTCAGCCGCCGCGTGCAAAGCGACTTGATGCGACGCGCCGGGCAAATTGTGGCGGCGCTATCGCTGTGGCCTTTGCTGGTTTCGCTGTGGAATGCGCCGCTTAATCCGCCGCTTTTGTTTCTCAATGCGCGCGCTTTGCCCTTGTTAGCCAGCGTAATTATAGCGGGCCTCGTGGCGTTGGACGCGCACTTTGCCAAGACAAATGGACGCGACGAATGCGCGACGCTTTATGCGAGTTTTTGTGTGCTGGGCGGCGCGTGGCTCATCGCACAGGAAACCTATTTGCATTTTCTGTGGGATGGCAAAGGCCAAGCCGGGCCGCAAACAACGTTCGCGATTGGTATTGTGCTGTCGTTTTATGCGTTGGCCGTTTTTGTTTTGGGTCGCCAATGGCGACACGCAATTTTTCGCTTAAACGCGCTCATCATCGCGTTGCTGGCAGGCGCCTTGCCTTTGTGGTCGGGCTTCGCCAAAGACACGCCACAGTGGATGCCATTCTGGAACTGGCGCGTGCTGGCTTTTGGCATAGTGACTTTGGTGTGGCTGACGCTCGGTTTTCTGCTGCAAAACGAGGATGAATCTATTGGTGAAAACGAAGCGCAAGCGTTTTCTTTTTGGCCGGTTTCAACGGCGACAATCGCCCTCACCGGTGCATCGCTGGAAGTGTATTTTGGCTTTGGTTTTCAGCATTCGTTGACCGACACGCACTGGCAGGCAAGAGCGTTTTTCGCGCTGGTCATATTGTGGAGCGCTGCCGCCGTGCTACTGGCGTGGGTTGGCAGTTTGTGGCGACAGTCGGGCTTGCGTGCCCTGGCTTACTTTTTGGGCGCGGGCGCCATCGCGACGTTGCTTTTCGATGCAGCCTTTTCAGGCTTGGATGTAACGCCGTTGTGGAATTTGCGATTGGGTGCCTTCCTGTTTTCCGTTGCGATGTGTTTGCTCATGGCGGGCGCCGTGAAGCAAGCGAAAGATGCTATTCCTGAAGAATTACGACTGCCCGATTTATGTCGGCGTTTGGCGGCGCTCTTGGTTTTGTGGGGTGCGACTCAAGAGATTTACGAAACGTGCCATTTTATGCATACGACGCTTGGCGAAGGATGGAGCATCGCCGCCGCGTATAGCATCGCGATGTTCTGGGGCGTCTTTGCCGTGCTGTTAATGAATCTTCCGAAACATCCCACCTTGCGGCCTTTGTCGTATGGCGTCGCGCTTGGTTCGGTGGGCCTGCTTTTGTTTGAATCCACCACTTTTACCCTGACAGCGCCGCCGATTATTAACGTGCGCTTTTTCGCTTTTGTGGTCGTGATCGGATCGCTTTGGACGATGACGCAGCGGCTACGAAAAACCAATAAATTAGAAGATTGGGAAAGCGGTTTAGCCTCGCAACTGACCTTGGAAGCGGCGCTTTTGACGTTGTGGGGCTTGACGCAAGAAACCTTCGAGGCTTGCCGATTCTATAAAACCGATTTAGGTTTGCATTGGGACAACGTGGCGTGGTTTGCCATCGCGATGTTATGGCAATGGGGTGCTTTTGGTTTGTTGCTGACGGGCCTGCGGCGACGCGAGTTTTTACTGCGCGGTGCGGCGTATCTTTTGGGTTTGGCGGGCGGCGCTGCGCTGCTGATTAACGCCACGCAAACGGCACATTTCGATTGGACGCCGTTATTCAACGCGCGAGGTTTGGCTTATACGCTGACCTTTGCGCTGTGGTTCAACGGTGCGCTACTCCTACAAAAACAGCGGCGCGATTTGGATGCGCACACCGAAGCCGGATGGATTCGCCCGCTGGGGCTTTTCGCCATCGTTTTGCTCGGCATTGGACTGACGCAGGAAACCTTTGAAACCTGTTATTTTTTCCGCGAAAACTTGGCGCCGAACTGGGAACGCTGGGCGCAAATGGCGATTTCGGTGGTGTGGTCGGCTTATGGCGCGCTGCTGCTTATCGGCGGCATCACCAAAAGCTATCAACCGCTGCGCTTGACCGCGCTTTCATTGTTCACCGTCACGGTTTGCAAGGTCTTTTTGTTCGACCTGAGTTTTCTGGATGGGCCGCTGCGCATTCTATCGCTGGCGGGCTTAGGAGTGGCGCTGATTTTCATCTCGTGGCTTTACGGACGCTTCGGCGGGCGTCCCACTTTGGGCAACCACAAAGGAGTGCCTTATGCTTCGTAAAGAAACTCCTAATGATTTAAGAGGCAAAGGCAAATTGAGTTGCTGCCTCTGGATTCTCCTGCTCCAAACCGCGCTAACAATTGGCGTTTTCCTGTTCATCGCGTCCACATTTCAGGGTTGCTGCTAAGGAGTGCGTGCTTTTCGACAATCCCCCATTTCGCGGATGATTCGACGCACTTGCGCTCCTAAAATGCTATACGAAAGAGATGTGAAAGCGAAGGTGACAAGGTGATGAAGACAATCCTTCTGGTTGAGGATGACCGCCAATGTGGCTCGCTCTACGAAGAAGAGTTAGGCGAGTGCGGCTATGGCGTGTTGCGCGCGATGGATGGGCCGCAGGCTTTGCAAATGGTAGAGCAGCAACCGGACTTGGTCGTGCTCGACATCAATTTGCCCGGCATGGGCGGGCTGGAAGTGCTGGGAAAACTGTTGGCTGAACATCCCCAGTTGCCAGTCATTCTCAATTCAGCCTATGGCTCCTATCAAGACGATTTTCTCAGTTGGGCGGCCAATGCTTACGTCGTTAAAAGCAGTGACTTAAGCGAGTTGAAGTCACGCATTGCTGAAGCGTTGAGTTAAGAATTGGGGAGGCACCATGTTTGAAACTGCTATCAATCCGTGGCACATCGCGGAATTGGATTTTCCCAAGGGACGCCCCCGCACCGACGAGTTGCGCTTTCTCTTGAACTACGCGGTGCTGGCGCCTTCGGGTCATAACACGCAGCCGTGGCTGTTCAAAGTCGGCGACGATTGGATTGAAATTCACGCCGACAAATCGCACGCGCTGCCGGTGATTGATCCGGGCAACCGCGAACTCATCATGAGTTGCGGCGCGGCACTCTTCAATTTGCGCCTCGCGCTGCGACACTTCGGTTATCAGCCGCAAATTGAACTGCTGCCCGACGCGGCTCTGCCCGATTTAATGGCGCGCATTCGCGTCGGCGACAAAGCGGCGCCAGCAGGGCAATCGCATGAGAAATTATTGAAGTCTGGATGTTGGTGCTGGAAGCGCAAAACTACGACTATCGAAGAGAAACCTGCATTGAGAGATTCATCGGAGTGCTTTCAATCAAGTCCATACAAGTTGTGTGGTTGGTTTT
>JANMKN010000230.1:0-22381 GCA_031372065.1 Abditibacteriaceae bacterium
TTGACATATCCAACAACATCAATCTACAATCTTCCCGTTAATCCCACCTCTAAGGTGGTTTAACAAAGAAAAAGAGTCAGAATTTCCGGTTCAGCGCGTAAAAATTGCCTAAAAAACGCTAAAGCGCGCTGACAATCGGACTTTAGACTATCCGCGATGCGGACAAAACACATGAAACACGACCTGCGCCCTTTCAACAGCACTATGACTTACGCCACCGGCACGTTTTGCCGCACGGCGATGTGTTGCTGCTGTTGTCTGAGGCCGACGGCGTGGTTGATGAAAATGCAAAATAGCGCATTCGCTGCTTTTTTCATCGCTTGATCCTCCCACGTCCGTCGGCTGTTCCGGCGGATTTCGCTGTTTCTTGACTTCCAAGAACGCAACGCAAACTCCTTCCGCCCTTTATTACCTACCCCAGACCTGTGATTTAACGCCCGGTGCGAAATCACGACAGACCCGGCGATGAAAATTATCGCCCGCACGATTCAGATTTAAATTTCAACGGAGACACCATGTCCAACTTTTTCAACAAAAATTCAAGCGAAGGCCCAACTCGCGTTCATCATTCGCGAGTGCGCTCACTCAAACTCATCGTGGCCAGTTACGGCATTGCTTTGGCGGCGCTGACTTTCAACACACAAAAGCAAGATGCACTTTTGAAACCGGCTTGGGCGGCTGGCTCGCAAACACTGCTTAACGTCAGCTACGATCCAACCCGCGAGTTGTATCAGGATTTTAACAAGTCGTTTGCGGCCTACTGGAAGAAGAAAACCGGGGCCGATTTGACGGTGAAGCAGTCGCACGGCGGTTCGGGCAAGCAAGCGCGTTCGGTAGTGGACGGCTTGGGCGCCGACGTGGTAACGCTGGCGCTTGGTTATGACATTGACGCCATCTCGGATGCCGGTTTGATCGCGCCGAACTGGCAGCGCCGCCTGCCAAACGGCAGCGCGCCTTACACCTCGACGATTGTTTTCTTGGTGCGCAAGGGCAATCCCAAGAAGATCAATGACTGGAATGACTTGGTGCGTCCCGGCGTGAAAGTGATTACGCCCAATCCCAAAACCTCAGGCGGCGCGCGCTGGAATTATTTGGCGGCGTGGGGCTATGCGTTGCAGCATAACAACAATAATCCGGCAGCGGCCAAGGCGTTCGTCACGAAATTGTATAAAAACGTGCCGGTTCTCGATTCGGGAGCGCGTGGCGCGACGACGACTTTCGTAGAGCGCGGCATCGGCGACGTGCTGCTGGCGTGGGAAAACGAAGCGGTGCTTTCGGTGAAGGAACTGGGCGTTGGCAAGTTTCAAATCGTGACGCCTTCGGTTAGCATTTTGGCCGAGCCGACAGTGTCCGTCGTGGACAAAGTGGCGGCCAAGCACGGCAACACGGCGGTGGCGCAGGCGTATTTGAAGTATCTTTACACACCTTACGGGCAGGAAATCGCGGCGCGCAATTATTATCGCCCGCGCTCGGCAGCCGTTAAGAAGCGCTACGCCAAGCAGTTCCCGAACGTGAAATTGTTCACCTTGGCGCAGTATTTTGGCAACTGGCGCAAGGCGCAGAAGACGCATTTTGCCGATGGCGGCGTCTTCGACCAGATTTACCAGCCGTAATTGCCCATCCGCTGACCTGAACGTTCGATTTCTCGACTTGAACGGGCTATCCGCTAACCTGAAAGTTCGATCCGCTGACCTGAACGGGTCATCCGACGACCTGAATCTGCCTTCCGACGCCAGCGGATGACCCGTTCAGGTCGTCGGATCGAAGTCTCAGGCCGTCGGATCGAAGTTTCAGGTCACTGGATCGAAGTTTCAGGTCACTGGATCGAAGTTTCAGGGCGTCGGATCGAACTTTCGGGTCAGCGGATCGAAGTTTCAGGTCACTGGATCGAACTTTCAGGGCGTCGGATCGAAGTTTCAGGGCGGGAAATCGAAGATTCAGACGCCAAAAAGCAAAATTCAGATGCCAAAGTCACAAGTTCAGGTCAGAAAATGACCTTTTCAGGTTCAGGTAGAGATTCTTCAGGTTTTTAGTATGAAAACACAAGCTGCGAAGCGTGTATTGCCCGGTTTTGGATTGTCGCTGGGCTACACCTTGCTTTATTTGAGCCTCTTGGTGCTGATTCCACTGGCGATGTTGTTCTTCAAAACCGGCGAAATGGGTTGGGATCACTTCGTCAAAGCCGTGAGCGCGCCGCGCGCTGTGGCTTCCTATAAGTTGAGCATCGGCGCCTCGCTGATTGCGGCGACGATTAATGTGATTTTCGGCGTTTTGGTGGCGTGGGTTTTGGCGCGCTACACCTTTCCGGGACGTGCTTTGATGGACGCCATCGTGGATTTGCCTTTTGCCTTGCCGACTTCGGTGGGCGGCATTGCTTTAACCACGCTTTACGCGCCGAACGGCTGGATTGGGCAGTATCTTGAAAAATTCAACGGGCTTTCCGAGCATTTGACGTGGCTGCCGCTGGGACTGGGCGCTTATTTTAAGGAATGGGGCTTCAAAGGCGCTTATTCGCCGCTGGGCATTATCATCGCGCTGATTTTTATCGGTTTGCCGTTCGTAGTGCGCACTGTGCAGCCGGTTTTGCAAGAATTGGACGCCGAAATCGAAGAAGCCGCCGCCACTTTGGGCGCTGGGCGCTTAGCGATTTTCCGCCGCGTTTTGATGCCCCATCTCTTACCAGCCATTTTGACGGGTTTCACGTTAGCTTTTGCCCGCGCATTGGGCGAATACGGCTCGGTGGTCTTTATTTCCGGCAATATGCCGATGAAAACCGAAATCACGCCGCTTTTAATCATTACCAAGTTGGAGCAATACGATTATTCCGGCGCGACAGGCATCGCTGTGATGATGCTGCTCGGTTCATTTTCGCTGCTGCTTTTGATTAACGGCCTGCAATGGTGGAGCGCGCGGAGGTATGGCGCGGTTTAATCCCCAATTTCTATGTCCGAACGAATTTTGACTCTACAACCGCAGGTGACGACGCTCGAAGGCGCGGTAGCCAAAGGCGACGCTTCCGCCTCGAAAAAGACGGCGCAGCCTGTCGCGACGCGGCGCGCGACGACCGAGCCGTGGCCCGTAAAACTGCTGCTGATTCTCACCGCTGTGCTGTTTTTACTGGTCTTTTTGGTGGCGCCGCTGTCGCTGGTGTTCATCGAAGCCTTTAAAAAGGGTTTCGAGGTTTACAAAGCCTCTTTGGTTGACCCCGATGCGCTTTCGGCCATCAAATTGACGCTGCTCACGGCGGCGATTGCGGTGCCGCTCAACACGCTTTTTGGCCTTGCCGCTTCGTGGTTGATCGCGAACTTTCATTTCCGGGGCAAAAGCGTGCTGCTGACGCTGATTGACCTGCCTTTCGCGGTTTCACCGGTTATTTCGGGCCTGATTTTCATCTTGCTTTTCGGTGCGCGGGGCACGTTCGGGCCGTGGCTGGAAGCGCACGATTGGAAAATTGTTTTCGCCACGCCGGGCATTATCTTGGCGACGACGTTTGTCACTTTCCCGTTTGTGGCGCGCGAACTCATTTCGTTTATGCAGGCGCGCGGCACCGAAGAAGAAGAAGCGGCGGTGGTTTTGGGCGCCTCGTTTTGGCAAACCTTTCGCCGCGTGACGCTGCCCGCTATCAAGTGGCCGCTGCTTTACGGCGTGATTTTGTGCAACGCCCGCGCGATGGGCGAATTCGGCGCGGTTTCCGTCGTTTCGGGCCACATTCGCGGCGAAACCAACACCATTCCGCTGCAAGTGGAAATTCTTTATAACGAATACAATTTCACCGCTTCTTTCGCCGTCGCCTCGATTTTAGCGGGCTTGGCGATGGTGACGCTGGTGATTAAAGCCTTCGTGGAGCGCCAAGCGCATCGCGTGCTGGCCGAAGGCGCCAAACAGGAATTAACATGACCATTCACGTTGAAAATATCAGCAAACATTACGGCGCCTTTCGCGCCTTGGAAAATGTCAGTCTTGATGTGCCGCCCGGCGAACTGACGGCGTTGTTGGGG
This sequence comes from Abditibacteriaceae bacterium, assembly GCA_031372065.1. Classification (GTDB taxonomy): domain Bacteria; phylum Armatimonadota; class Abditibacteriia; order Abditibacteriales; family Abditibacteriaceae; genus DASWNL01. Next base: position 3,999 of record JANMKN010000230.1, read on the forward strand.
CCGTCGGGCAGCGGCAAAACCACGTTGCTGCGTATTATCGCCGGTTTGGAGTCGCCCGATAGCGGCAGAATTCGCTACGAAGGCAGCGATGTCACTAAAAGCGCCGTGCGCGAGCGTAACGTTGGCTTTGTCTTTCAACATTACGCGCTGTTCGGTCACATGACGATTTTCGAAAACATCGCTTTTGGCCTGCGTGTGCGCAAATGGAAAAAGGACGCCATCGAAAGCCGCGTGACGGAATTGCTCAAGCTGATTCAACTCGAAGGTTTGGGCAAGCGTTTTCCCTCGCAGTTATCGGGCGGACAGCGACAGCGTGTCGCTTTGGCCCGCGCTTTGGCGCCGCAACCGCAGATTTTGCTGCTCGACGAGCCATTTGGCGCGCTGGATGCCAAAGTGCGACAAGAATTGCGCCGCTGGCTGCGCCGTTTGCACGATGAAATCGGCATGACCAGCCTGTTTGTGACGCACGATCAGGAAGAAGCCTTTGAAGTGGCTGACCGCGTAGTCGTGATGAACAAAGGCCACATCGAACAAAATGGCGCGCCGGATGATGTTTTCGCGCAACCAGCCAACGCGTTCGTCATGGACTTTTTGGGCAACGTGAATGTGTTTCATGGCCGCGCCGCAGCGGGCCAAGTGCAAGCGGGCGGGTTTGCCCTGCCCTTTCCCGAATATTCCCACAGCGACGCGCAACCCGCGACGGCTTATGTGCGCCCGCATGAAATGGATATTGATCGCAAGCCGCACGGCGAACAATCGGTTTCAGCCCGCATCGCGCGCATCAATCGCAGCGGGCCTTTGGTGAAGTTGTCTTTGGTGGGCGCCGACGATGAAACGCAGGTCAACGTCGAAATTGACCACGCGCGCGACCGCGAATTGAATCTGAATGTGGATGACACCGTTTATCTCTATCCGCATCATGTCCGCGTTTTTCTGCCGGAAAACAACGTGAAAAGCGCCACCCAAGTCGCTGCCAAATGAGAATTTCCATGACCACGCTTGCTTTTTCGCCCTTTAATCGCTGTCTGTGTTGCATCTGTTTGTGTTTGTGGCCGACCACAAGGCAAAGGAGTTCGCACAGGTTTTAACCCACATCAAAGACCTGTTAGAACATTGATTTCTTTCCTGCGCGCCGGCTGCTTTACAATAAACAGCAACCGGCGCCTTTTTTGTGCCGGACAGCTTACTTTCGCCGCAAAAACCTAAAACTTGTCGTATCAGAAATCAGGAGAAACCATGCACCATCAAGATCGCCCCGCGACACGGGGCCTCACAACTTTAGCCGCGCTGGGCCTTTTTAACGTAGCATTACCCGCGCAGGCACAACAAAGCGAAGTCGAGGCCTTGCGCGCCATCATCGGTGACCTTCAGGCCCGTTTGAGCAAACTCGAAGAAGCACAAAGCAGCGCCGCTGCTGCCGCCAAAACCGCACCCAAAACGGTCACCGCCAAAAGTGCGCCCATCACGGTTTCTGGCAATTTCCAGATTCATGGCTTGGCCTATTTCAATCAAAAAGGGCCGGGCGCGAAAGTGCCGGACACTTTCCGCCTGCGCCGCAGCGACATTCGCCTGACCGCGCAAATCACGCCCAAAATTGTGGGCACGGTGCAACTTGACCCGGCGAAAAGCCTCAACTTGAACGCGTCGGGCACCGCCATCAACCAAACCGGCAACGTATTACAAGAGTTGACTTTGATTTATCAGTTGCAAAAGTCGGCCAAAGGCGCCAATTACATAGATGTCGGCCAGTTCAAGATTCCCATCGGTTACGAAGGCGACCTTTTGGCATCATCAGCCATTCCCAATGTTGAACGCGCCCTGCTCTTCACGCAGCGCGATCCCTTTGGCGGCGGCTATGGCGACATCCGCGAAACCGGCGCGCGATTGCGCGGCACTTCGGGCGAATTCGGTTATGATCTGGGCATTTTCAACGGCTTCGGCGACCGCCAAAACGCTTTGGCGACCAGCGATCAAAAAGCGGTCATCGGGCGCTTGATTTACACCCCGAAATCGCTGAAAAATGCCCTGCAACTCGGCCTCAGCGGCGGCACCGGCAGTCCCGGCAACACCAGCCGCGACATCGTAAACGCTTTTGCGGTTTACAAGAAAAGCAAACTGACGCTGCAATCGGAATATCTCGACGGCAAAACGCAAGGTTTGTTGGGCGCGCCGCCTGCCGCCACAACGCGTGACGTGAAAGGCTATTACGGCCACGTCGGTTATTTCTTCGCGCCGAAACTGGAAGGTATCGCGCGCTACGATTATTTCAACACAGACAAAAACGTCGCGAACGCCGACGCGACCGACATCACGTTGGGCGCCAATTATTACATCAAGGGCAACAACGCCAAAATCCAGTTGAATCTGGTGCGTCGCGACGGCAATCCTGCCGCCAAAACCGGCAACGGCGCTGGCGATTTGCGCAATGACCGCTACGAACTGCGCACCAATTTCCAAGTCGCCTTTTAATCGTTTCGATCTGCAACGCCCGCTGCTTCAGGGAAGCAGCGGGCGTTGTGTTTTTCCGCAGATTAAACTTCGCGGTGACTTTTTTCGTCGCGGCACGGTCTAAAAACGACAAGTTCGAAAGTCAGTATTCAACGCCATGCGCGTCTCACGAAGTCCTCTACCCTTTTTCTGCGCGCCGCTTTTGCTTTTTGTCGGTTGCGCGCCCAAAGCCAGCACGCTGTTGCCCGGCAGCTAATTTTTGCGCGACAAGCAGCAGCGCGCCGCCGAGACAAAAACAGAAAGCATCGCCGATAAATTGCCCGTCGGCACGCCGCAGCCTGCCTTTATTGATGTTTCGGCATTGGCAAAGCGTCTGCCCTCGTGGAAATTGGCCCAGCAATTGGAAAAGGGCGGTCAAAACGTGCGTTTTTCGGCCATTGACGCGCCGCAAGCACCCCGCGCCTTGCAACTTCAAAGCGCACCGTCCGAAAAGCCAAGCGGCAGTTTGCCACGTCCGGCAGGTGAAATTGACGAACCAATGAACGGCACTGGCGCTTTTGAGCGCGCGCCGCTTCGTGTGGCCGCGCGCGATGCCGCACCGCTCGAAAATCAGGCCCGCCAGCGGCAGGAAGGCACACTGGAAGCGTTTTTGACTGACGTAGCTCATCAACAAGACGCCACTCGTGCCGATGACAAGATGAGCCTGCGCGCCGAATTGGAAGACGAAATCGAAGCGACACAACGTTTGGCTTTAGCCAGTCTGGAGCCGCTTTTGCCACCGCCCGCGATTCAATTGGAAATGACCAATCTGCGCATCCAACTGTTGCCCAATTCGGCCCCTACCGAAGCCGAACGACAACAAGCCGCCGCGCGTTTGGAGCAACTCGAAGCCGAATGGCGCACGCAATTGCGCGCACAAGCCAACCAACGTTTTGAAGAATTGCGCCATCTGCTAACCGAAGTCCCCGTCGAAAAACGCGTGGCTGGTTATCACGAAATTCAAAAAACCTTAAGCGAACGCGCTGTGCGCGACGAAAATCTGCGTAAATTAGTCGAAAGTGCCCTGCGCGAACGCATCGCCGCCGGTTTCGGCAGCGATGACAGGGCGGCACTTTTCATTCAATTGCCCGGCGCAAAGCTGGCCCCGCAAACAATGGGCACCGCCCCAATTTCCCCCGCAGCGGCGCCGTTTAATTTTATTGACAACCAAATTAATTCAAACACGCCCTTGCTTTGGCCGTCTGCCGCCGCGTTTATCGAAAATGGCGGCGCCGTTTCCAGCGTGGCTTCACGCAGCACGACGCCATTGACCAACACACAAAAGCACGCGGCCACACTGCGGCAACAAGCCTTAAAAGAAGCTGCGCATTGGGCGAAATCCATCGCACGGCGGCGCAATTGGAGATTGCAAAGCCGACGCACCAGCCCTGCCGGACAAAGCATTCCTGATCGCACGGGCGAGGCATTGCAGTTATTGAACTTGTAACGTGCGCCCTTTTGGTCACTTTTGCTATGATAGCCCTAAGATAGAAGGGGAGCAAGGATTGCTTGCACCCTGTAAACTCAGGGCAATTTGGAGAAGGGAGTGCCTCAAGGCAATGCCTTAGCGGCAAAATATCAACATGGCTCAATCGAAACACCACATCACCAGCCCCAGCCATAATGGCAATGCCGTTCCGGATGCCTCAGAACTCACCAGCAACGACACCCTCACTTTGGCGGCCCGCCGAGGCAAGGCGTCCCCGACCTCACTGCCCCTTGATGTGCCCAATTCACCCAACACTGTGTCACTAAATCATTCCAACGGCTCGCATCATGGCGTGCATTTAACATTGGGCGACATCGCCCGTTTGCTGAACGCCGAATTTGTCGGCGATGCCGAAACAGTCATTACCAGCGTCGCCAGTCTCGATAGCGCCGGGCCGGGCGCCTTGGCCTTCGTCGAACACGATAGCCGCCTCCAGTCGGCGCTTGATTCGCAAGCGGCGGCGCTCATTGTGCCACCGGGCAGTGAAATGGCGCTCCGCGACCCACAAACGCGCTCGAAACCGGCAGTCATCGTGGGCAATCCACGTTTGGCATTTGCGCGGGTGATGGAATTTTTCCAACCCGCCGCGCCGCCGGAACAAGGCGTTCATCCCACCGCCATCATTGATCCGACGGCCATCATCGGCGACAACGTGACCATTCGCGAATTTTGTTACGTTGGACGCCATGCCCGCATTGCCGAAGGCACTGTCATTTATCCGCACGTCACCGTCGGCGATGGCGCACAAATCGGCGAGAACTGCGTAGTTTTCGCCTCAGTTGTCATCGGCCATCATGTTTGCATCGGCTCACGCGTGCGCATTCATTCCGGCACGGTGCTGGGCGGCGATGGCTTCGGCTATGTCATTGACGAAAAAGGCAGTCATTACAAAGTGCCGCAAGTCGGCACAGTAATTATTGAAGACGATGTGGAAATTGGCGCCAACGTTTGCATTGACCGCGCCACGATGGGCGCTACCCGCGTTGGCTCCGGCACCAAGATTGATAACCTTGTGCAAATCGCCCACAACGTGCAAATCGGGCGCAATTGTATTTTATGCGGCCAATCGGGTTTAAGCGGCAGCGTCGAAGTCGGCGACGGCGCCATTTTAGCCGGACAAGCTGGTTCGCGCGATCACGTTAAAATCGGCAAAGGCGCCATCGTCGGCGCCAAAAGCGGCGTGATGGACGATGTGCCCGACGGCGAATTTGTGGCCGGCACGCCCGCCTTACCGGGCCGCCAACGCATGAAACTCGAAGCCGCCTTCCGCAAAATGCCCGACACCGCCAGATCGGTGCGCGATTTGGAAAAACAAGTCAAAGCGCTGCAAGAACAACTTGACGAATTATCCAAACGACTCTCGTAATTTGCAAAATAAAAAGCGCGCATGGAGTCCACTCCAATACTCCAAAGTCATTCTGTGCCGCTACTTTAAATCGGACACCAATTTTTGCTTGTGTTCGGCCACGCGACGCTGAATATTCTTTGTAACACCGATATACAGCGTCCGGCTGTAGCTGCTCAAAATATAAACCGCATACGAGGCCATTTATTTTTCTTCTGCCGCCGTCACTTTGTCGCGGCCTGCGGCTTTGGATTGATAAAGCGCGGTGTCGGCGGCGTGCAATAACTCGTCGCCGGAAGTGCCATGGGCCGGAAAACAGGCCACACCCAGCGACAGCGAAATCGGCCCGACGGTTTGGCGGCCATAACGGATTTCCAAACGTTTCGCGGCTTCGCGCAGTTGTTCGGCTTTTTGACACGCGGCGTGCAAATCGGCTTCGGGCAAGATCAACGTGAACTCTTCGCCCCCGTAACGGCAGGCGCTGTCGGCTTTGCGCAGATGGCTCGCCAGCATTCCCGCCACTTCGCGTAAAACGGCATCACCAGCGTCGTGACCGTGCGTGTCGTTGAATTTCTTGAAAAAATCAATGTCCAACATGACCAGCCCCAGCGGTTTGTTGCTGCGCGCCGCGCGATTGATTTCTCGATCCAGACTTTCTTCCAAATAACGCCGGTTGAAAAGGCCGGTCAGCGGGTCGCGAATGCTTTGATTGCGCAGGCGTTCTTGCAAATGCAGGTTGGCTAAGGCCAGCGAAATTTGCTCGCTGACGGTGCGCGCCAATTGTTGACGGTCTTCGCTGAACGCTTGATTTTCCGCCGCCATTAAATGCAACAATCCCAGCGTTTCGCGCTGGGCAATCAGCGGCAGGCACAAATAATCGCCGCAGGTCGCTTCGTCGCCGCTTATCGCATGAGGACAGGTCATTTCGCAGCCGGTAGATTCAACCGCGTGCATTCGATTACGCCGCAAACCCCAGCAGTCATCGGGCGAAAAATAAGTTTCGCTGTGCATTTCGCCCCAAGTGACAACCGCTTCGACGTGATTATGCGTCGCGTCGAAAGCGAAAAGCGCGCCGCCGGTTTCGGGAAACAATTGGCGCACGGTGCGCGCCATGATTTTGTAGGCTTCGCCCACGCTGCGACACGATTGCAAAAACTCGCCCATCTCGCCGATGAGTCCCATTTCGCGTGTGCGTCGCTCCAATTCGCCGACGCGCACTTTGAGTTCTTCGTGCGCGTATTGCAATTCGTCTTCGGCGTGCTTGCGCTTGGTAATGTCCTGCAACTGCGCCAGAAAATACAGCGGTTCGCCGCCTGCATCGCGCACCAGCGACACACTGAGCAAAACCCACGCTTGGCTGCCGCGCCGCAAATTCAGGCGCCGCTCGATTTCATAGGAGAGAATTTCGCCTTCGAGCATTTGCCGCATTTGTTCGAGGTCAAATTCCAAATCATCGGGGTGCGTGATGCTTTGAAAATTCGTCGCCAAAAGTTCCTGCGCCGTATAGCCCGCGATGCCGCACAGCGACGGGTTGACCGTAAGAAAACGCCCATCCAAATCCAAGAGCGCCATGCCGATCACGGCGTGTTCAAAGGCGTTGCGAAAGCGTTCTTCGGGCGAAGGCGGCGCGATTTTTTCGTCGGCTTCCTCGTCATCTATCTCATCTATCGGCAAAGGCCGCGCGGGCGCAAACGCATGGCGGCGCCATTCGAGTTGCAAGGTCGCTTGCCGCGCCAAGGCGCGCAGGGCGTTTTTTTCTTCGTTCGATAAGCCGCGCGGCGCGAAATCCAAAATCGCCAGCGTGCCGAGCGCGTAGCCATCGTGTGTCACCAGCGGCGCGCCGGCATAAAAGCGCACTTTTTGGCCGTTGCTTTCGAGTTTTTCAAAGCGCGGATCAAGCTCTAAATCGCGCACAACGAGCAAGTCATCGCCTAAAAGCGCTTGCGCACACGGCAAACCATCGCGCGGCAATTCGCGCGGCGTGAAATTATGGCGCGCTTTGAGAAATAAGCGATTTTCATCGGCCAAAGCCAGCCATGCGAGGGGCGCAAGGCTCAGTTGCGCGGCTAAATTGACCACATCATCGAACTCGGCTTCGGGCGGCGTGTCGAGAATCTGACAACGCCGCAAGACATCAAGCCGATGAATTTCGTTGAAGGGCAAAGGAAAGCGCATTCTGTTTGGGTTTTGGGTCTTGGGTTTTAGGTGTTAGGTCGTGCGAATATCTGTGAAGATAAAGACCGAAAACCAAAGCCCAAAAACCAAAGTGAGGCTTAGTTTCCATTGCGCTTTGCGCGCTAACAAGCGGTCTTTCTTTCTTCGTCACTTCCTTTCTTGCTGCCTTCCTGATAAAAATGAATTCCATGTCCCCATCATTTCGCACCGTAGTTATCGGCTACGGCTTCGCTGGAAAAAGTTTTCATGCTTATCTTGTCGGCCTGACGCCCGGCTTGACGCTGCACGGCATCGCCTCGCGCAACCCCGAAACGCGCGCCCAGATCTTAGAGCGCGGCGATTGCAAAGCCTACGCAAGTTTTGACGAAGTTTTAGCCGACCCCGAAGTAGATTTGGTGGTCATCGCCTCGCCCAATTCGCAGCACGCGCCGCAAGCGATTGCCGCTTTGAATGCCGGAAAAAACGTCGTGGTAGATAAGCCGATGTGCCTTTCGCTGGGCGAAGCCGACGCCATGATTGCCGCGTCAAAAAGCAGCGGCAAACTGCTTTCGATTTTTCACAATCGCCGCTGGGACGGCGACTTTTTAACGGCGCAACACGTGATAAACAGCGGCGACCTTGGCGAAGTGAAATGGATAGAACTCAGTTGGGGCCGCGTGGGCGCTTATCGCAGTTGGCGCGGCCAAAAAGAGCATGGCGGCGGGCGTTTTTGGGATTTAGGCGCCCATTTGCTCGACCAGTTGATGCTTTTTTACCAAGGCCACGCCGTAGAAAGCGTTTACCTGCGCAAGCAATACGATTTCCCCGAAGCGGACGTAGAAAGCGAAGCCTTGTGCGTCCTGACCTTTGAAGGCGGACGCACGGGCATCATTGACACCAGCAGCGTGATGGCCGTCGAAAAGCCGCGTTTTTACCTGCGCGGCTTGAAAGGCACGTTTCAAAAATACGGCGTTGACCCGCAAGAAAAAGCCATGATTGCCGGTGACATTGACGCCGCGCAAGAAGACGAATATTTTCACGGGCTGATCGGCGACGGCCAAAACGAAAAACGCGTCCCCACCATTCAAGGCCGCTGGCGCTCTTTCTACGAAAATGTCGCCGCTGCTTTAGCGGGCACCGAACCATTGGCCGTCACCCCCGAAAGCGTGCGGCAGCGCCTCGTCATCTTTGAAGCCGCGCTCAAATCCGAAGAGCAAAATCAGGTTGTGAAGTTGTAGAAACCTACCGTCTTTAAAGGAGGTGAAATAGGGTTTTGGGGCGTTTGAGGCTCGAAAAGGGGCGAAAAAAGGGCGTTGGGGGCGCCCAGTAGGGTTTTGGCGAGCAAAAAAAGACTTCGGGCACGCCCGGAGGCTTTTGGGGAACGAAAAAACTGTCTGTCCCGTGGGCGGAGACTTTTCGCGGAGCGGAAAAACGCTCCGCCCGCAGGCGGAGACTTTGCGCGGAGCGGAAAAACCGTCCGCCCGTGGGCGGAGACTTTTCGCGGAGCGCAAAAACCGTCCGCCCGCAGGCGAAGACTTTTCGCGGAGCGCAAAAACCGTCCGCCCGCTGGCGGAGACTTTTCGCGGAGCGCAAAAACCGTCCGCCCACGGGCGAAGACTTTTCGCGGAACGGAAAAAACGTCTGTCCCGTGGGCGGAGACTTTTCGCGGAGCAAAAAAACGCTCCGCCCGCTGGCGAAGTGTTTTCGGGAAAAAAGTTCTGTGGCCTGTGGTTGCCAACGGCGTGCAGAGGACGAAAAGGAGAAAATCATTATGGCATCGAACAAAATTCGCAAAGACGTGCCCGATGTGCGGGATGCTTCGATTGTGGCTGAGGGCGGGTTGACACGCAATGCGGCGTTAGCCGTTGGCGATCCGCAAAAAATTACCTTTCATCGCGTCACCGCGCTGCTTATTCACACCCAGCGCGACGATTTATTGGACAAAGACCGCATTTACAACAATCGCCGCACCGATAAAAACAGCGCCGTCCATGCCCGTCAAGGCGCCAATCTCAGTGTCGGCAAAGAATTGTTGGATATTCGCGACGCGCTCAAAAAACCGCTCGGACGCGAACACAACTCGATGTGGACCAGCGCTGGTTGGACGCATAACACCTTGGAAATCCCCGACGATGCCGCAGATAAATCAGCCTTACTCGGCACTTTAATCGTCTATCTCGGCGAGCATCCCACCTACGAAAATGCCGGACAAGGTGCCACCGCCGCGCATTGCACGACGCTCAAAACGCAAATTGATACCGCCATCGCCGTCGAACAAGCCACCCAAACGCCGCTCACTCAAGCCAAAACCGCGCGCAAAGCCGCTTTGAACCTGCTGCATAAATCGTTGATGACCTTGCTCGGCGAGTTGGGCGAGGAATTGGACGATCTCGACGCGCGCTATTACGATTACGGCTTCACGCCGCCCGGTTTACAAGGTCGTCCCGGCCTGTGTCGCGGCTTTGTCTGGCATCCCGGACATGAAGCGGGCACCATCGAACTCGATTGGCTGAACGCCGATCTCGCCGAGCGTTATCAAGTGCAAAAGCAAATCGTCGGCAGCGATCTGGATTTCGTTTTAGCTGAAACCGTTCAAGACAGCGACGCCACATTGGAAGGGCTACCCTCCGGTAGCACCGTAAAACTGCGTGTGCGCGCCGTCAATTCGCACGGCGAAGGCCCGTGGAGCGAGGTTTTGGTAGTTGTGGTTTAAAATAACCCCATCCCCGGCCCTTCCCCTTGAAACGACAAAAGGGGAAGGGAGAACCACACCATTCTGCCCCGAATTAATTTCTACTTTCTCAGAGCGTAATACGCCAGCACTCCCTTCCCCTTCTGCCGTTTCAAGGGGAAGGGCCGGGGATGGGGTTTACAAGGACATATCACGCAATCTCCGGCGTTGCCGTTTCGATTACGGCCTACTGCCTACTTTTTTACCCTTTCCCCTTGACCTTCTAATGGCATCGTGTTTATCTGTGATGCAGTTCCCCATTTCGCGGAGAGACAAAATATGAATCAACAACAATTGTTCAAACTGTTAGACGAATTTCAAATCGAAGTGCCCAGTTGGGGCTTCGCCGATACTGGCACACGCTTCGGCAAGTTTTTGCAGCCCGCTGCCGCTTCGACCATCGAAGAAAAACTCGAAGACGCCGGAACAGTGCATCATTATACCGGCTGCTGCCCGTCGGTGGCAGTTCACGTTTTATGGGACTTCAAAGCGGGCACCGACCCCGCTGAAGTGGCGGAAATCGCCGCGCAAAATGGCGTGCGCATCGGCTCGATTAATCCGAACCTGTTTCAAGATCAAGCCTATAAATTCGGCTCGGCCACTTCGCCCAATGAAGCCGCGCGAGACGAAGCCGATAATCACGTTCTCGATTGCATCGAAATCGGCAAAGCGACGGGCAGCGATTTGCTGAGTTTGTGGTTCGCCGACGGCACCAACTATCCCGGCCAAGACGACATCGTAAAGCGCAAGAAGCGCATGGAAACAGCGCTCACAGCATGGCACGATGCCATGCCCGCCGATATGACGATGCTGGTCGAATATAAGCCGTTTGAACCGGCCTTTTACATGACCGACATCGCCGATTGGGGCATGAGTTATCTCTACGCGAAAAAAGCTGGCCCGCGCGCCAAAGTTCTCGTGGACACCGGCCATCATTTGCCCGGCTGCAACATCGAACAAATCGTGGCGTGGCTGCTTGATGAAGAAATGCTGGGCGGCTTTCATTTCAACGACCGCAAATATGCCGACGACGATTTAACGCTCGGCTCGATTGACCCTTATGCGGTTTTTCGCATCTTCCACGAAATCCGCAACGCCCATGAAATTCACGGGCGCGACGTGAGCGGCATCGCATACATGATTGACCAGTCGCACAATCTCAAACCGAAAATCGAAGCGATGATCCAAACCGCCACAACTGCGCAGGAACTGTATCTCAAAGCCTGCTTGGTTGACCGCGCCAAATTACAAGACGCGCAAAACGCAATGGACATCGTGACCGCCGAAGAATGCCTGCGCGAAGCGTTTTGGACGGATGTCAAACCGATTTTAGCCGCGTGGCGCGAAAGCAAGGGACTCGCCGCCGACCCGATGGCCGCTTATCGCACCAGCGGCTACGAAGCCGAAAAAGCCGCCGAGCGCACCGCCGCCCGCGAAGCACGCGGCGAAGTGGCAACCGGCTCTTATGCGTAATTGTAGGGGCACGCTATGGGGTGTCCTAACTTGACAATCGGACACGCTGTAGCGTGTCCCTACGAGATGCTATGCCTGATTTCATTCGCGTCGCCTCGCTCGATGAACTGCAAGAAAAAAACGTCATGGTGGTGCGCGGCGAATCGTGTCCGATTGCGGTTTTCCCGCATGAAGGCGGCGCGTTTGCGGTGGATAATCGCTGCCCGCATTTGGGATTTCCGCTGCATCGCGGCACGCTTCAAGACGGCATTCTCACCTGCCATTGGCATCACGCGCGTTTTGATTTGTGCAGCGGCTGCACATTCGACCCGTTCGCCGATGATGTGCCCGCTTTTGAAGTCGAAATCCGCGACGGCGTGGTTTTCGTCGCGCCGCAACCACGTCAAATGCCGCGCCGCGACTATTTTTTGCGGCGCTTAAATGAAGGCATGGCGCAAAATATCAGTCTGATTCAGGCCAAAAGCCTGCTCGGACTGCTGCAAACCGGCGCAACTTACACCGAAATCATCCGCGAAGTGGCGCTTTTCGGTGTGCGCAACCGCAACGGTTTCGGGCCGGGTTTGGTTTTGCTGACCACTGTCGCCAATGTGCTGGAACATCTCGACGACGAAACGCGATATACGGCGCTTTATCAAGCCACTCGCCAAGTCGCCGCCGATTGCGCCGGACAAGCGCCACGCCGCCCGTTGCAACCTCTCGACACCAAAGAAATTTCATACGCCACGCTCAAACGCTGGATGCGCTATTGGACAGAAGTGCGCCACGCCGAAGGTGCCGAACGCACTTTGCTGACCGCGATTCATAAAGGCGGTGGCAAACCACATCTCGCCGATATGATTTTCGCCGCCGCGACCGACCGCATTTACGCCGATGGCGGGCATGTTCTCGATTTTTGCAACAAAGCCTTTGAACTTTTGGAGGTCATCGGCTGGGAACATCGCGCCGAAATTTTGCCGACGCTCATTCCGCAACTTGTGCGGGCGCGCGGCGGCGAAGAAATGAATTCGTGGCGGCATCCTTTCGATTTAGTCGCTGCCTTGCGCACTTGGGAAGAAGAATTTCCACAACTGTATCTTTCGCGCGGCAAATCCGAAAAACCATTCGAGAACACATTAAAACTCGCCAAGGATTTGCTTCGAGACGATGCCACGCAAATCTTCACCGCGCTGCGAGAGGCCATTTTGCGAGGCGCGATGCCGGAACACATGGCCCTCGCACTAACCCACGCCGCTGCCATGCGCTTGGCGCGCTTTAGCAACTCCAACGAAGTCGGCGATTGGTTCAATCCACTACACACTTTCACTTATTGCAACGCGGTTTATCAATCCTTGCGACGCTGTCCGAGTTTGGATTTACAACGCGGCATTTTCCACGGCGCGATGTCGGTTTATTTGGATAGATTCCTTAACGTGCCGCCCGCCAAATTACCGAGCGAAGTGCTTCCACTTGAACGAACAAATCTCAGCGTGCCGTCGCGTCTGCAAAGTTTTCTGGATGCGCTCGACCAGAAACACGATACCGAAAGCGCAGCCCATCTTGTGGCCGATTACGACGAAATGGGCTTCCCAAAAACAGATTTGTTCAACACATTCATGGCAGCTACTGCGCGCGAAGATTTGGATTTTCACTCTTATCAAATGCTCGAAGCGGCGATTCGCCAATACGCCTTATGGCAAACGGATGGCGAACATATTCTCATAGCCGAAGCGCGTTATTTGGCGGCACATTCGCCAACACAACGCGCCCGTTCGCACACGGCCCGCATTGCATTGCGATTGCAACGCGGCGACAATCTTTACGAAGAAGATTAAATGATTTTAGGTTTTCGGGATAGCGACAAGAATCAAAGCCCAAAAACCAAAGTCCTAAACCCAACACCGAAAGGGAATTTATTTCATGGCAAAGACACTGAAGGTTGGCGTAATTGGCGTGGGCGGCATTGCCGGCACGCATTTTCCGGGCTGGAAAAACAGCCCGCACACCGAACTGGTCGCGCTTTCCGACCCAATGGGCGAAGTTTTGCAGCGCGTTGGCGCAGCGCAGGGCGTTTCTAAACTTTACGAAAAGCCCGAAGACCTCATCAACGATCCCGACATCGACATCATTGATGTTTGCACGCCCAACGCTTACCACGCGCCGCTTTCCATCGCCGCGCTCGAAGCGGGCAAGCACGTCATTTGCGAAAAGCCCCTCGCGCCCGGCCCCGACGAAATTAAAAAGATGATTGCCGCGCGCGATAAAAGCGGCAAATTGCTGATGACAGCGCAGCATTTTCGCTTTCAAGGCAGCGCCAAATCGCTGAAAAAAGAAATCTCCGGCGGACTTCTCGGCAACATTTACCACGCGCGCTCATGGATGCTGCGCCGCTCGTGGGCACCGATTCGCCCCGGTTTTATCATGAAAAAGCACAGCGGCGGCGGGCCGTGCATTGATATCGGCGTGCATATTTTGGATTTAACGCTGTGGATGATGGGCAATCCGCGCCCGATTACCGTTTCGGGCGTGGCCGGTGCGCCACTCGCCAAAGCCAAAGGCGCTTTCTCCACTTGGGGCGGCGCCATTCCCAAAGAATACGATGTCGAAGATTACGCTTCGGCTTTTGTGCGCTTTGAAAACGGCGCCACGCTGATTCTCGAAGTGTCGTGGCTGCTGCATCATAAAACCAACGGCGAAGATATGCAAATGTGGCTTTATGGCGACAAAGCTGGCGCCCATTGGCCCGGCAAGGAAATTATCAGCGCCAACAACAAAACGCAGCAATTGCTCAACACCCAATTGCAAATTGATGACGGCAACACCGAACCGCACGCCCTCGAATGTATGGAATTCGCCGAAGCGATTGTCAAAGGCAAACCTTCGCCCGTGCCCGCCGAACAAAGCATGGATGTCATGGCGATTCTAAACGGCCTCTACAAAAGCGCCGAAACCCAGCGCGAAGTCGTATTGAAGTATTAAATTTCACCGCAGAGACGCAGAGTAAAGAAGCAGTCAAAACGCCGCGCCGGAAAAATTCCGGCGCGGCGTTTTTGTTTTAACCCCTTGACATCCGATCCATAACACCGCATAATCTGTCTCAACTGTATTAGTTGTATTAGCACAGTGTTCGAAAAAGGAGCAAGCGTGGCCCTCGAATTTCGCGTGACGACGGGAAGCAATCTTCCCATTTACCGACAAATTACCGATCAGGTGCGCAGGGCAATTGCAACCGGCGCGTTGCTGCCGGGCGAGCAGTTGCCCAGCGTGCGCGCGCTGGCGGAAATCCTTGTGGTTAATCCCAACACTGTCGCGCGCGCTTATGCCGATTTGACGCAGGAAGGCGTGCTGGAATCGCAAGCGGGCAAAGGCTTGTTTGTGGCACAGCGCCGCCAAAAATACTCGCGCGCCGAGCGAGTGCGGCGCCTCGATTCGGCGTTGGATGCTTTTGTTCACGAAGTTTTGTTTTTAGATTTTAAAGCCGAAGAAATCGTGACGGTTTTGCAGCGCAAGTTAGCCGAAATCGAAGGAACTTCGGCCAGCAAAAAGTAAAGCCTAAGTGAGGTTTTCCATGAACGAACCAGTAATCGAAACGCGCGACTTGACGCGTTATTTTGGAAAAAAGCAAATCGTGGCGCCTTTGAATTTAAGCGTGCCGCGCGGCTCCATTTTCGGGTTTTTGGGGCGCAACGGCGCCGGCAAAAGCACCACGATTCGGATGCTGCTGGGCCTACTTGAACCAACGCGCGGTAGTTCCCTTGTGCTGGGCGAAGACAGCCAGAATTTATCGCCGCAAACGCGCGGGCGCATCGGTTATTTGGCAGAGGGGCATCACGTTTACGGCTGGATGAGCATAGCCGAATGTGCGCGATTTCAGTCAAGTTCGTTCACGCATTGGAACGACAAAATTTTCGAGGGCATAATTCGTCATTTTAATTTAGAGAGGGCGATGAAAGCCGGAAATTTATCGCGCGGCCAACGAGCCGGTTTGTGTCTGGCGCTGACTTTGGCGCCTGAACCGGAACTGTTAATTCTTGATGACCCGGCGCTTGGCCTTGACCCCGTGGCGCGGCGCAGTTTGCTGCAATCCATGCTTTTTGTGGCGCGCGGCGAAGGGCGCACGATTTTGTTTTCGTCGCATTTACTGTCAGATGTCGAACGCGTCGCCGATCATATTGCAATTTTGGATAATGGCGTTTTACGCGCCAATTGCCCGCTCGATACCTTCCGCGAAAGCGTGCGACAATGGGTCTTGCATTTCGCCGGTGATGTGCCGGTTTTGCCGCCGTTGCCGGGCCTTTTGCAAAGTTTTCGCACGCCCGGAGAAATCGCTTTGACGTTTGCTAACTTCGATGAAAGCATTATGGCGCAGTTGGAAAATTTGGGCGCTTTTCGCATTGAAGAAGTGCCGCTCAGTTTGGAAGATGCCTTTATCAGTTACCTGAGCGAACGCGGCGAAAAGAGTTTTTTCTTGCAGGAAAACGGCGCTGATGGCGCGCTTAAAATGGACGTTGAACAACCTTCACGGAACGCATCACAGGAGGTCGCCCGATGAAAGCGATTATTTGGAAAGATTGGCGTGAAAATACGTGGCCCACCGTGTCGGCCATCGTGTTTTCTTCTCTCATTTGTGCTTGGATGCTGCATCAAGCGTTGACGGCCAACAGCAGTTGGGAAACGGTGTGGGCGCAAGGCGTAGTGCTGCCCTTCACCGTATTAGCGCCCCTGCTGGGCGCGCTAACGGGTTTCACACAAATTTACCCTGAATTAAAGCGCGATCAATGGGCGTTTTTGATTCATCGGCCCCTGACGCACAGCACGATTTTTTGGGGCAAAGTCGTGGCGGGTTTGACCTTGTATTTACTTCCGGCCACGCTGCCATTGCTGGGCTTGTTTTTGTGGCTCAGTCGTCCCGGCCACACACCCGGCCCGTTTATTCCTCAGATGTTTTTAGCGCCCACCGCCGATATTTTGGGCGGCGTCATCTTTTATTTCGCGGCGATTTTGGCGACGCTGCGTTTATCGAAATCGCGCCTTTCTTACGTTCGCGTGCTGGCTTTTGCTGTTAGTTTCGTTTGCGCTGCATCGTCCTCAGTCATGCCCGAATTCTGGCAGTCGTTAGTTGTTGTGGCACTGGGCATTCTCATCGTCGGTAGCGCGGCGTGGGGCAGTTTTGTCAGTCTGGATAATTACGAAAAGCAGCCGATTAAAGCGCGTGCCGGATTGGTAATCACGCTTTATATTGGCATCACGGCCACGATAATCGCTGGCATTGTCGTCATCGCCAGCACACTTCCTTCAAGGCCGTCTGACTACTCCTACACCGACTACAAGGTCGCTAAAAGCGGGCGCGTTGTAAAAGCGGAAAACAAGAATGGCAACTGGAGCGTTCGTGATTTGCAAGGCAAACCAATCGCACCGACTAAAGGCCAAGATTGGAATTACGAAGGTTTTATAAACGAAGCACCACTTTATCTCAAGCGAGGCAATCCTGACCGCCCAAGTTATCGTTCGCCGCAACGCTATGCGATGTATGTGAATTACGCTGTTTTAGGCCTCAATTGGTTTTTTAACCGTAATAAGCATTGGTTTGAAGCCTACTCCGATGAAACTCACTTGCCGGTGGTGTTTGTCGGGCCAAATGGATTTTCGCAGACGCCACCGCAAACCAACTTTGGCAAAGACCTCGACGAAACGCTTTATTACTACGGAGGCCAACTGTTCCGTTTCGGCAGTAATGCTTACTGGGTAGATTTTAAAACGCGCCAACTGTCACTTTTGACTGCCAATGATGGGATTGTAGCTGCGACTGACATCGCCGCCGGCAGCTATTTGGACAATACCGCGTGGGGCGCGGTGACTGCCACATCAGGTCACCTTCGCTTTTTCTCGCGGCAAGGGCAATTCCGTTTCGCCGTGCCCATAGAAGCCGATCCGCAAGAGTATGCTTTTGTCAGCATCGCACCGATTTCCGACAACAAATTAATCTTGATTCAAAAGGGTAATCGCGAAAACAAGGGCATATTTACGTCTCTGCCCACTCATGTGCGTGAGATTTCCAGCAATGGACAGGCGCTCAAAAGATATGATCTGCCAGTGCTCGCGCAGCCTAAACCGGTAGATTCAAGTAATCCCCACCCATTCGCCGTCTTAACACCTGCGGCTCCTTTATTCGGTCTTTTCGCTTATGGCTACATCGGCAGCGTGTCGGGCAAAAAATTCGCGACGGAGATGTGGCAACACATGGGGCGCGAGGCCATTATGTGGAAGGTCTTCGCTATGCTCGTGGTTTTAGCAAGCCTAATTTACGCTGCGTTGGCATGGCGTTTTGGTTTGCGGCATCAAGTCAGCCCAAAAACGCGCTGGCTATGGACTATCAGTGTTTTTTGGACGGGACTTTTCGGTTTGCTGACGCTTTTGGTGTTGCGCGAATGGCCGCCACGCATTGCTTGCGAAACCTGCGGCAAAAAACGCAGCGTGGCGCAGGAAACGTGCGCTCATTGCGATGCCGCGTGGCCTGTGCCCGCTTTGGATGGGACAGAAATCTTCGCCTAAATCGGAGGGCGCGCTGAATCGAGGGCAGCAAAAAAGCCTTACATTGCAAGATTTCCGCGCTTTTCGGCTCAAAAGCACAGCCGGAGACGGCAATTTTGGCATATGATCGCGCACATATCGCCTGTGGTCGCACGCATATCGCCTGTGGTCGCACCCATATCGCCTGTGGTCGCACC
>JANMKN010000024.1:0-12998 GCA_031372065.1 Abditibacteriaceae bacterium
CGCCGCTTTGGTTAGAGGGCGCCTCCTTTTGACTGCGCTGTTTTTCAGCGGCACGCAGATTGCGGCACCTTAGATTTAGGCTTTGTCGCTTGCCTCCTTTGGGCGACACTTGATTCGAGACGCAGCGTTTCCGTTCTCTTCTTTGCGCTGCGTTTATTCTCCTTTATATAACGAAAGGTCAGGCCCGCATGCCCGACACAGGATTAATTTTAGCGTTCTACCGCGATTCCCAAGCCGCGCAAGAAACTCTTGAAAGTTTGCGCCAAAACGGTTTTCGGCGAGCCGCGACATTGCAGCACCAGACCGACAAACCCTTCGCCTTTAATCGGGGTGGTTTGGCGCCCGGAACTGGCGCGCTTTTAGGCGGCCTCAGCGGCCTTTTGCTGTCGCGCTTCTTGCCGTTGCCCGCCTCGCTGCGCGCCGCGCACGCTTTTGTGGCTCCCACTTTAAGTGCCGTGGCAGGCGCGGGAATCGGCCATTTCGCTTCGCAAAAACTGGAAAATGCCTTGCCTGCCGCGCTGATAAAACGCGAAGAGCGTTGGCTGCTGCGCGGCGAAACCATGCTCCTTGCGCAGGGAAGTTCAAATGCGTTAGCGCGCATGGTCGAAATCATCCGCGAAAGCGAAATTCCCTCTGTTTATGTTTTGCGCGACGGTTTAACGGTTACTCAAAGCAGCGCTGCCGATTCGTCGGAAAACGAACTCCATACCGGCGATCAACTGCGCGAAGCCGCGCGCAAATTGGCGCGCGAGCAGCAAAATGTGCGAATGCCAGACCGCGATTGGATGAAAGCGGCATTCGCGGCGCATCATCGCATGATTGAGCGCCTGCGCGATAACGAAGAAGTCATCTTATCGGCGAACGCTTATCTGGCGCTGGCGGTGCGCCTTGGTTTGCCGGTTTCCATTGCCGCTGAATGGCTGCTGGACAACGGCTATGTCATCGAAGGGCAGATCAAAGACGCCCTGAAAAATCTGTCGCCGCAGTTCTACGCCGATTTGCCGGTTTTGCCGAAAGATAGCGATAGTCCGCACGCAGGAATGCCGCGCGTTTATGCCGTCGCGGTTGAACTGATGCGCCGCACCGATTCGCGCCTCGATAAGTTCAACATCAGCGATTGGATTAACGCTTATCAAAGTGAAACGCAACTCACGATGAGCGAATTGTGGGCGTTGCCGCTTATGCTGCGTGTGGCGATTGTGGAAAATCTGCGCAATCTTTCCGAGCAGGTCACCGAGCGTCAACGCAATCGCGAACAAGCGTCGCTGTGGGCCAATCGTTTGCTGAACGCGGCGCATCACGACCCTGAAAAACTGCCGCTATTATTTGCCGATTTAGCACAAGATAATCCGCGTCCGGCGCCGCATTTTGCTGATCGTCTTATCAGCAACCTTTACGATGAAGAAGCCGCGCTGTTACCGGCGCGCAGTTGGATCGAAAGCACGCTGCGCGCTTCACTGCGTGAGGTGGTGCAGGACGACCAGCGCCGTCAAGCGGTAGAGCAAGTTTCGGTTGCCAACTGCGTGACCAGCTTGCACCATTTATCGAACATGGATTGGCGCACCATGTTTGAATCGCTCAGTCTTTTGGAATCTGAACTGCGCGGCGATCCATCGGGCGTTTATGCGCGCATGGATTTTCAAACGCGCGACGATTATCGTCATCAAATCGAGCGTTTGGCGCGCGGTGCGAAGTTGCCCGAAATGGAAATCGCGCGGCGCGTCGTTGATCTGGGCAACCAAACCGATGTGGACGCGCCCGGCGTCGGTTTACGCCGTCATATCGGCTATTTTCTGAACGATGAAGGCCAACGCGAATTCGAAGAACTGCTGCATTATCGCGCGCCTTTTTTCTTGAGCTTCAATCGCTTTATCCAAAGCAACAGCACGCCGCTTTATTTTGGCAGCATCGCCCTCGGAACCATAGGCGCTTTGCTGAGGGCGAGCCGTTTGGCGCGGCGCACAGGCGGAAAATTGGGTTGGCCGATGCTGCTTATCGGCGCCTTGCCGTCCAGCGAAGTCGCGGTGCAGATTTTAAATTATCTGGTCACGCGCACCGTGGCGTCGAAGCCGTTGCCCAAAATGAATTTCGAGGGCGGCATTCCTGACGCGGCGCGCACTTTGGTCGTTGTGCCGACGCTGCTGCTTTCCGAAGAATCTATCGCCGATGACATCGAGCAACTCGAAATTCATTTTTTGGCGAACAGCGATGCGAATTTGCGTTTTGCGCTTTTGGGCGATTATGCCGACGCGCCGACGCAACACACTGCCGACGACAACAATTTGCTGGAAGCCGCCCAACGCGGCATCGCGGCATTGAACGCGCGTTACAGTGCGGAATCTGACCGCTTTTTCTTGTTTCATCGCTCGCGCATTTGGAGCGAAAGCGAAGGCCGCTGGATGGGCCGCGAACGCAAACGCGGCAAGCTCGAAGAATTAAACAATTACCTCAAAGGCGAAAGTGCGGGCAGTCCCGATGAATCGCATCCCGTCGCGGGCGACGCGGCGCAATTAACCAGCATCAAGTTCGTCATCACCTTAGATGCCGACACGCAAATGCCGCACGATACCGCGCGACGCATGATCGAAACGATGGCACATCCGCTGAATCGGCCCGTAGTCAGTGGGCATTTGGCGGTGGGCAGCGCGAAGAATTCGCTGAGTAACCGACCACTGACCACTGACCACCGACCACTGGTCACGCGCGGTTATGCGATTATTCAGCCGGGCGTCAGCACGACGCTGCCGAGCGCCACGGCGACCAAGTTTTCGCGTTGGTTTAGCGACAATATCGGCCTTGATCCGTATACGCACGTTCGCGCCGATGTTTATCAGGATTTATTTCAAGAAGGCAGTTATCACGGCAAAGGCATCTACGATTTGGATGCGTTTCACGAAGTCTTGAGCGGGCGTTTTCCACCCGCGAAATTGCTTTCGCACGACTTAATCGAAGGCGCTCATGTGCGCGTTGGTTTAGCCAGCGATATTGAACTGCTGGATGATTTTCCTTCGACGTATTTGGCCTTTGCCAAACGCGCCCATCGCTGGATTCGTGGCGACTGGCAAATTCTCGATTGGATTTTCAATTATGTGCCGTCGGGCAGCGAAAAAGACCTCGCCGAATTTGGTTCGCGCACGCGCAATTTGTTGTCGCCGCTCAATCGCTGGAAAGTTTTCGACAACCTGCGCCGCAGTCTTTTGCCACCGGCCACTGTCGCGTTTTTAGTCGGCGGCTGGTTGGTTTCGCCCGGCACCGCGCTTACCGTTTCGGGCCTTGTCGGACTCAGCTTTTTGTGGCCGTTTTTCAGCGGTTTGGTGACGTGGGCCACAACCGACCCGACGAACCCGGCCAAAGTCGCGCGGATGCGGCAGGAACTGACTTCACTGCTCCCTAACTTGATGCGCGGCGCCTTAAATGGCGCGTTGTTGCCACATCAAGCGGCGGTTTCACTGGATGCCATCGCGCGCGTTTTGTATCGGCGTTTCATCTCGCATAAATTGATGCTCGAATGGGAAACGGCGCGCGTCGCCGGGCAAAGTTCAGCAGAGCGCGAAAAGCAGTTTTTGCTGCGTTTGTTGGGCGGTTTAGGCTTTTCGGTTTTGACGACTGTCGCGGTGCATTTTCTCAATCCGGCGGGTTTTCTTTACGCCGCGCCCTTTCTAATTTTGTGGTCAAGTTTGCCGCTCATTGTGAAGTGGCTGCACGGCCCGTATTTGCAAGAGCCGGAGCCACTGGCCGAAGATGACAAAACGTATTTGCGACAAATCGCGCGGCAAACGTGGCGCTATTTCGATGACTTTGTCGGCCCGCAAACCAACTGGCTGGCGCCCGACAATTATCAAGAACGCTTGCGGGTGGAAATCGCGCAGCGCACCAGCCCGACGAATATCGGAATGTGGCTTTTGGCTGTGGTTTCGGCCAACGATTTTGGCTACGTTTCGGGCGATGATGCTGTGGGCCGCTTGCTGCCGACTTTGCGCACTTTGGAGGCGCTCGAACGCTTTCGCGGGCACTTTTTGAACTGGTATGAAATCCAGCGCGAAGAAGCGCTGCATCCGCGCTATGTTTCCGTAGTGGACAGCGGCAACTTGTTGGGTTGTTTATGGACGCTCATTGAAAGTGTGGACGACCTGACAGGGGCGCCGGTGCTGTCGGGCAAGGCTATTCAAGGCTTGTCCGATGCTTTGGAATTATTTTGTGTGGCCTTGAAAAATGAAACCAGCCAACAACGCCTCGAAAGCGCGCTGCAAAGCGATATAGCCGCCTTGCGCCAGTTGTTTGAAGGCGAAAATTTAACGCCGCTACAAGTTGTGGAACGCTTGCGCAAGGCACAGGAACCAGCAGCGCGCCTGTCGCAACAAGCCAGAATTACAGCCCCGCTTGCCACGCAGCGCCAGAGCGCCAATTTAGCGATTGCCACTGCTGATCCGCGTTTTACCAGCAGCAACGCCGCTTATTGGGCCGCGCAAATCGAAACGCAAATCGAAGCGTGGCTGCACATCGCTGGACGCTATTTGCCGTGGCTGGAAAAATTAGCCGAAGCGCCGGATGCGTGGCTATGGCCTTTGGGCGAAGATGCACCGGCCTTACGACGCGAAATTTTGGCACAGGCACCTTCATTAAAAGAACTCGCCAGCGGCAACGCACACGTCTTCAAGGAATTGTTAGCGCGCCGCCAAAATGTCGTTCTCGCTGACGAGGCGGCGGCGTGGCTCGACAAAGTGCAAAGCGACTTTGAGCGCAGCCGTTGGCTGGCCGGCGAAATCATCGCGGACGCCAATGAAGTTTCCAATCGCGCCGGTAAATTGGCCGACGAAATGGATTTTCGTTTTCTTTACGACGCCGAACGCAAGCTGTTTCCCATCGGCTTCAACGTCGAAGAAATGCGTCTTGATAGCGCCTATTACGACTTGCTCGCCAGCGAATGCCGTCTTGCGAGTTTTCTTTCTGTGGCGCGCGATGAAGTGCCGGTTGAACATTGGCTCAATCTCGGACGACGCTTTGGCAAATCACCTGCGGGCACGCCGGTTTTGCTGTCGTGGAGCGGCACCATGTTCGAGTATTTGATGCCGCTAATTTTCATGCCGAACTCGGATAATTCACTGCTGGATTGGGCCTGCAAAACCGCCGTCAAAGAGCAAATCGCCTACGGCAAAGCGCGCGGCGTGCCGTGGGGCAATTCTGAAGCGGCTTTTAGTGCCTTGGACGCGCAAAAAACCTATCAATACAAGGCTTTTGGCACGCCGGTTTTGGGCCTCAAGCGTGGTCTTGAAGATGAACTTGTCGTCGCGCCCTATGCCAGCGTTATGGCGCTGATGGTCGTGCCGCAACAGGCTTTGGAAAACCTGCGCCGCCTTGATTCGTTGGCGATGCGCGGCGATTACGGCTTTTATGAAAGCATAGATTTCAAGCATCTCGAACTGGGCGACGAAACCATTGTTTCGCCGGATCGCAGCCAAAGCAAGCGCGGCATTATCGTGCGCACTTTTATGGTGCATCATCAAGGCATGAGCCTGCTGGCGCTCAACAACGTGTTGAACAATAACCCGCTGCAAACGCGCTTTACCCGTTTGCCTTCAGCGCGGGCGACAATGCCATTGTTACATGAAAAAATCCCTGTCGCGCCGACGATTTTGGATGAATCCGTCCGCGAAGCGCCACCCAAACCAGTAGGCTCGGTTTTGACTTCGTCTTTGCAAGACCGCCTCAGTTCACCGAACACGCCCAGCCCTCGCGTTAATTTGCTGTCCAATGGCAACATGGCGACGATGACGACCAATGCCGGTGGCGGTTATCTGCGCTGGAAAGACTACGAAATCACCCGCTGGCGTGCCGATTCCACGCGCGATCAATGGGGCAGTTTCGTTTATATTCGTGATATGGAAAGCGGCGTCAAATGGTCGGCGGCGCATCAACCGTTGCGGCGCCCGGCGCGCTTTAGCAGCGTTTATTTCAAGCCGGAGAAAACCGAATATCATCGCCGCGACAACGACATCGAAACCAAATTGCACGTTTGCATTTCGCCCGAAGACGATGCCGAAATTCGCCTTTTGCAACTGAGCAATTTGTCCGGCGCGCCGCGCGTTTTGGAAATCACTTCGTTCATGGAAGTGTGCCTCGCGCCGCACAACGCCGACCGCGCGCATCCGGCGTTTTCCAAACTGTTTGTGCAAACCGAAAGTGCTTTAGGTGGCGCGGCTTTGCTTGCCACGCGCCGTCTGCGTTCGCCGCACGAGGCGCCGATTTGGGGCGCACACGTTTTGGCGACGCCCTTAAATGGCACACTATCGTTTGAAACAGATCGCCTCAATTTTTTGGGCCGAAATCGCACTTCCGAAGACCCACAAGCTTTAAATGGCGAACTGACCAACACAGCAGGCGCCGTGCTTGATCCGTGTTTCAGCTTGCGGCAGCGCATCGTTTTGGCACCCGGTCAGCGCGTGGATTTGGCGTTTACAACCATCGCCGGAAACTCGCGCGAAGCGGTTTTGCAACTGTGCGAAAAATACCGCGAAACCGCCGCTGCCGGGCGCGCGCTGGATTTGGCGTGGACGCACGCGCAGTTGGAAATGCATCATCTCGGTTTGGACGACGATGCTTTGCAGCAATTCCAGCATCTCGCCAGTTATATGTTGTATCCGTTCGATGCTTTGCGCGCTCCGGCCAAGCGACTGCGCCAGAATCAGCGCGGCCAATCGGGTTTGTGGGCTTTTGGCATTTCTGGCGACTTGCCGATTATGGTTTTGAACGTCGCCGACGAGCGCGATTTGCCCGCTGTGCGCGAGGCAATGATGGCTCATGCCTTTTGGCGCGCGCGCGGCCTGAAAAGTGATTTGGTGATTCTCAACGAAGAAGCCAGCGGCTACAATCAAGACCTCAACCAGGGCCTGCGCAAAGCCGCCATCGCCGTTTCGCCGCAAATGCCGCACGAGCAACTTTTCGATCAACCCGGCGGCCTATTCCTGCGCGAAGGCGACCAATTAAACGAAGAAGATTTAACGCTTTTGCTGGCCGTGGCGCGCGTGGTTTTGGTGGCGGCGCGCGGCTCTTTAGCGCAGCAATTAAGCAGCACGCCCGCCTTGCCGGACGCGCCGAAAAACCTGCAAAAGCGCATCATTTCCGAACAACCGTCGGCGCCCCTGCCGTTCCTCTCGTTGGATTACTTCAACTCCATTGGCGGTTTCACGCCTGACGGCAAAGAATACGCGATTTATCTCGGCCCCGGCACGCAAACGCCGCTGCCGTGGGTTAATGTGTTCGCCAGTCCGCTTTTTGGCTCGGTTATCAGCGAATCTGGGCGCGGCTTTACATGGTATGGCAATTCGCAATCCAATCGCCTGACGCCGTGGAGTAATGATCCAGTTTCCGAAGGCGCTTCTGACAGCATTTATATCCGCGACGAAGAGACCGGCGCTTTTTGGACAACAACTCCGCTGCCGATTCGGGAAAACGATGCTTATCGCACAAGGCATGGGCAAGGCTATTCGGTTTTTGAACACAATAGCCACGCCCTTGAGCAAGAACTCACGATGTTTGTGCCGCTGGACGGCGCGATGGGCGAAAACTCGCCGCCGATTCGGGTGGCGCGCTTGAAACTCAAAAACGCCTCGTCGCGCAAGCGGCGCTTGCGCGTGACGCAATTTACCGACTGGGTTTTGGGCACCACGCGTGAAGAAATGCAAGCACACATCGTCACGCAATGGGACAGTGCCGAGAAAATCCTGCTCGCGCGCAATCATTATCGCCCCGATTTCAGCAACCGCATCGCCTTTGCTTCGGCCAGCCCGCAGCCGCGTTCGTGGAGCAGTGACCGCACCGCGTTTTTGGGCCGCAATGGTTCGCCCTCGCGCCCTTTGGCGATGGATAAAGAGCATCTTGATGAGCGCACCGGCGCCGGTTTCGATTGCTGCGCGGCCATTCAGGTGATGGTAGATTTGGCGCCCGGCGAAACAACCGAAGTCATCTTTTTGCTGGGCGAAGCGGGCGATTTGGAAGAAGCGCGCCATTTGGTGCGCCGCTTCCGCAACGGCGAAGAAGTGGAGCGAACGCTGCGCCAAACGCAAAAATGGTGGGACGACTTTTTAGGCACTTTGGAAGTGGACGTGCCGATTGCCGGCGTCAACTTTTTGCTCAACCGCTGGCTGCCTTATCAAGCCTTAAGCTGCCGCGTCTGGGGTCGAAGCGCGTGGTATCAATCGGGCGGCGCCTTTGGTTTCCGCGACCAGTTGCAAGACGTGATGGCCTTTATGCATTCGCGCCCGCAAATCGCCCGCGAACAAATTTTACGCGCCGCCGCGCATCAGTTTGAAGAAGGCGACGTGCAACATTGGTGGCATCCACCGTCAGATGCCGGAGTGCGCACGCGCTTTGCTGACGACTTGTTGTGGATGCCTTTCGTCACAGCGCATTACATCGAAACAACCGGCGATGCTGCGATTTTAGATGAAATTGTCGGCTTCCTCAAAGGCGCGCCGCTGGCCGATGACGAACACGAGGTTTACAATCAGCCGCAGCATTCCGAGCAAAGTGCCACGCTTTTTGAACATTGCCGCCGCGCCATCGAAAAAGGCTGCACTTATGGCCCACATCGCTTGCCTCTGATTGGCACCGGCGACTGGAACGATGGCCTCAATCGCGTCGGCGTGGATGGCAAAGGCGAAAGCGTATGGATGGCGTGGTTCTTGGGTGATGTTTTGCACAAATTCGCCGCTATTTGCCAGTCGCGTGGCGAAAAAACTTTAGCCGACGATTTTCTTCAGCGCGCCAAAGATTACATCAAATCCACCGAAGACGAGGCGTGGGACGGCGAATGGTATGTGCGCGCTTTCTTTGACGACGGCTCGCCGATGGGCGCCAAAGCCAATCTCGAAGCGCAAATAGATTCGCTGCCGCAAAGCTGGGCTGTTTTAACTGGCTTGGGCGATAAAAAGCGCGCCGACCAAGCCCTGCAAGCGGCTTATGAGCGTTTGGTTTTGCAAGATGAAGACATGATTCTCTTGTTCACACCGGCGTTTGACCAAACCGATCAAGACCCCGGCTACATCAAAGGCTATTTGCCCGGCGTGCGCGAAAACGGCGGCCAATACACCCACGCCGCAACGTGGCTGGCCTTGGCTTTTGCTGAAAAAGGCGACGGCGACACCGCCGTGCAACTGCTGCAAATGCTCAATCCCATCGAACACGCCAAAACGCCCGCAGCGGCAGCCACTTACATGGTCGAACCGTATGCTATCGTGGCCGATGTTTACAACTTGCCCGGCCACATCGGGCGCGGCGGTTGGACATGGTATACCGGCTCGGCCAGTTGGGTTTATCGCGTCTGGGTCGAAAGTGTGCTTGGCTTCAAACTCAAAGGCGACGCTCTCGAAATCAACCCTGCTATCCCCAAAGAGTGGCCGCGTTTTTCGATGACCTATCGCCATCAGTCCGCCACCTACGAAATCCACGTCGAAAACCCCGACAGCGTTAGCACCGGCATTGCGTGGATTGAATTGGACAGCGTGCAAGTCCCGTCCATCAAGCTACTGGACGACGGTCAAACCCATCAAGTCCTCGTCCGCCTCGGCCAACCGATTTTGCCCAACGGTAACAGAAGGAAATTGAAAGACAAATAAATAGTGAATCATCGTGGGATTCATCCAACGAAAAAGCCACAGCCACTGCTGTTTTTTTGCATTTAGCAGCAAGCAAAATAGCCAAACCCGCTCCTTAAGGGAAGCGGGTTTGGTTTATGAAAGCAGGCCGTTCAATTTAAATTGGTTACGCGTTTTTCTTGGTCGCGCGTTTTGCGGGGGCCGCGCTTGCTGCGGGGTCTTTGGCGGGGGCGACTTTGGTTGTTGCTGCCTTAGTGGTTGTTGCCTTTGGTTTTGCAGTTGCTTTGGGCGCTTCTACCGCAGGTGCGGTTTCTGCGGCGGGCGCTTGCTTAACAGC
Organism: Abditibacteriaceae bacterium; assembly: GCA_031372065.1. Classification (GTDB taxonomy): domain Bacteria; phylum Armatimonadota; class Abditibacteriia; order Abditibacteriales; family Abditibacteriaceae; genus DASWNL01. The sequence goes on from JANMKN010000024.1 coordinate 9,931, forward strand.
GGCCTTTGCCGCCAGGGATTTCTCAGGCTTTGCGGTGCCATTTGCCATCATTTTCGTCAGCACTTCTTCCTCGGCAGTAAGCCAATTCTCGTGCTCACGTCCCGGCGTGAAACCAGCACTTTCTGCGATGTAATAAGCGCGCTCCTGAATTTCTTGGAGCACAGATGGGTCTTTGATTGCCTCTTCGCGGCTTTTAATTTTGCTCATGGTGAGTCTCCTTTGGGCCAGCTTTCTCCATTTTTAGCAAAGGTTTTGTAAATTTGCAAACCCGTAGTTTGCAGCAGTTTTTCCTATTGCCGCGTATGTTTTACCAACTTGGGATTAATTTTGCATCACGTTATTGTTAAATGAATGTTATCCACAGAATTTCTTGATTGCGGTCAGTATTGCATAAAACAAGACCAGTAAAATGAGTATAGTTGTTATTTATTGGCGCCCTGTAGAGTCAGTATGTGAAGGCAGGAAACGACCATTGCAGTGCGTTTGGCAAGGCACAAAAAGGATACCCTTCGACAATGTTTTGTCCTCCGAACTTCTTTGCGACTTACGGCATCGAACCTTATGTCGTGCGCTTGTTTTAGGCAAAAAGAGCGATTTACTTTATGTTTTTCCATAATCCCGTTTTTCATCGAGAGTCGCGTGTGCGCTGGCGCAGTTGGCGTGCTTTTGCGTTGCTGTTTTTGTATGCCATGTCACTATCGTCGGTTTTTGGATGGAGCTATGCCACAAACGGCGCCGGCGACACGCAGGCTCTTAATTCTCCTGATCTCGCTGTAACTGGGCGTGAGATGTTTCGCACGTTGCAGATGATGCAAATGGTCGCGTGGCTGCTCATCGTGCCGATTTTAACCTCAACGATTATTTCGTCCGAGCGTGAGCGCGGTTTGCTGGAAGCGTTGCAATTATCCTGTTTGCGGGCGAGAGACATTATCGGCGGCAAACTGGGCGCTCTTTTGCTTTTTGTCAATCTTCTGCTCTTGGCCGGAGCGCCGGTCACTTCGATTTGCTTTTTGCTCGGCGGCGTGGCGCCCGAAGAGTTTTTGAAATCGCTGCTCTTGCAGGCGATGACGATTTTGCTTTGCTCTGCCCTTGGCTTGTTTTATTCGGCTCAGGCACGTCGCAGCCTGATTGCTGTGCGCAATTCTTTTATAGCGATGCTGATTTTTGCATTTGCTACGGCGTATGCGTTCGATCTCAATGCGGCATTGGGTTGGAACGAACTGAAAAATGTAGCGGCTCTTTTCAATTTGATGAATCCGCTTCGCGCGCAAGTGGGCGTGTTCGATGATTTTGTAACGACCTACCCCGAACTGGCACGTTTAAAATGGATCGCGCAGCCGTTTCTTATTACATTAGGCGGACTGGCGCTGTTTGCCTTGTTGTTTCTGCGAGGCGCTTTGCGTGGTGTGCGCCGCGTTTTTGATGATGCGCAATGGCTGGAACGAAAGCGCTATTTAACGTGGCGCAACGGTGGTTTTACATGGCGCGCGGCCAATCTTGATGAAGCCGCCTTTGACCGCTGGCGCAACGAGAAGCCCCTGAGCGAAGCCAAAGACATCAAAGCCAAAACCAGCGCGCTTTTTGATACGCCTTTGGCGACCTTTATCCATTTCCAAAATCCCGTTTTGCAACGCGAAGTGCGCGGCAAATTGCGCCTGCGGCGTTATCCGAAACCGGTGAGCGTCGTTATGATTGGCTTGGCGTTTTTAGGCGGCCTTGCTTATATGTTTGCCGTGTTTAGTGCGTGGTCGGACAAAAACACACATCAGGATATTTGGTCGGCCACTATGTTTTGTGCGCTTTTCGCCATCACATTGGCCCTGCCTTTGATGGGCGCCAGCGCCTTGCCTCGCGAGCGCGATAATGGCACATGGGAAATGTTGGAAATCTCGCTTTTGTCGCCGCGCGAATTATTAACCGGCAAACTGCTGGCCCCGCTGTTTTTCGTGGTTTTGATCTTTGTTTTGCTGCTACCGATTCTTCTTCCAACGGTCTGTTACTTTGACTTGCACCAAAGCCGATTCTATGATGGCCCAGCGCTACCTCAAGCGCTGGCAGCGTTGTTTTTGTTGGCGGCGACTTGCTTTTGTTACACAGTTTGGGGAATGTGGTTATCTTCTTTTTTTCGCACACCTGTGACGGCGATGGCGGTCACGTTAGTTTCGATGTTGGTAATCGTAGGCGTGCTGCCGTGGCTGATAGATGTGTTTTTTGCCACTGGCTCCGCCGATTTTATGATTCTATGGCATCCGTGGGCGACAATGGATCGCCTGATGGAAATGTCTCATCCTTCTGGTAGCGGTGAAATTTTATTTAAGGCTCAGGACGCAGTTTTTAACATCAGCTTTTTGGTGACAACCGGCTTCTTATTACTCTCCGATTTAAATCGCCGCCTTCGCAAAGCGTGGCGCCTGTCTCGTATTTCAAGTTGGGCTTTTCGCAAAAGTAAATCTACATTCGCCAACGAAACGGCCTGACTTTTTAAGTGGCCTCAATAAATTTCGATTTCGCGTAGCATCAACTTGGCCGGGATTTGGTTGCCCCACGCTTTCACGGTTTCATCCGGCAAAAAGCCAAAGCTGGTGCGGCGTGCGATAAGGCGGATTTTCGCGGTAGTTACAGGCGCGAATTCGTTGACGTGAAAATTGTCGTCAAGCAGCCAAGTATTGGCTTTGCTGCCAGAGGTGATGACTGCATCAGACGGTGGCAACGGCGTGCGAACTTCCTTGACGGTTTTCCAAGTCGCGCCTTGCTGCACTTGCAAATCGTAATCGAGCAGGGCACAAAAAGCGTTGTCGGCGCGCACCCCAAAAAGCAGAATTTTGCTGATCTTTTTCGGCGCGTCGAATGTGATTTCCAAAGTTTGCGGCGCGCCGTTTAATTCGCCTTGCCAAATTTTCTTGCCATCGGTGCCGCCGTTCGGGTTTCCGGCGTGAACCGTTTCCATCACGCCATTATTGAGCAGCGCAAAGTCGCTTTCGGTCTTGCCGGAATACGAAAACTTGGCTTGTGCCGCGATATTTTGGCCCCAATCCAGTTTGGCGACATCGAATTTCTGGTCGGGACTC
>JANMKN010000282.1:0-16497 GCA_031372065.1 Abditibacteriaceae bacterium
AACTCGATACCCCGTGGCACCCCGCCATGCTCCGAATGCGGAAAAAAGATGCCCTGCGGGACGCCGAAGGCATCTTTTCTCATTAGACTGATAAGTCCAACTGCCTAATCTATTTTACAACGCGCCCGCTCTTTGACAAGAGGCCGCTGCCCCTATTTTTCGCTGGCGTTCTGCGAATCTGTTTTTATTGCCCCTATCCGGCATTATAATCAAAAAGGCCGCATAATTAGGAGTTGGGCTGCTGCGCGAAGTGGCCTCGAAACCGATAGAATCAGAATATGCAATTGCAAAATCGCTGGGCAATATTCCTTTCGTCTCAAGCTGTGCTGAGCATATTTTGGGGCATCGGCTTTATTCGTGCCTATAACTTCTATACGTATACTCATTCTGTTCTTGCCCAAACCAACAGTGCCAACGCAGCAGGAGATTTTAGATTCAGCAAGGCAATCATCTTTTGTTACGGTGTGAGTTTCGTGATCGGCACGTTGATTATTTGGTTTGTAAGTCAACGCCGGCATCCCGTTTTTGTGTTTTCCGCAATCGGTGTTTATCTCATTGTTTTGAGCGTTCTTGCAGCTAAACCTGAAGCTGTTATTGTCATGTTTCCTGATCTTGCGCCTTTCATCGCGTTGCTTGCGAGCGTTATCCTTGGGCTGATTGGTATGGCAACAGCACTTATACTCAAATTCAGAAGGCGTTAACAGCAGCACACAGTCGAAATAAAGATTGACCCAAGCAGCAAATCGGTCAGCGAATATCTTTGGCTGCAACATCTTAAGCAGCAGAAGCAAGCATAACCGTCATAACAAGAGACTGTGTTGGCAAGGGGTTTCTTTTTAGCAGTTTATTTTGCGTTTTGATAGGCACAACAGCAGCGCGTTTCTCAGGCGGGAAGCGCTTTTTTGTTTGTCTGCGCATTGATTTGCGGCCCGAAAACCATCAAATTGCGGGCGAGACGCCCGCGCTCCATTCCGCGAGTTTGCGGGTGAATAACATTGTTCGGCCTCGCGCGCGGCTTGGTAGGAAGCCGAGAAGGAACGGATATAATTAAGACATGAATCTGAAAGTTGAAACCGAACGCGAAGATGATGGGCGCTGGATTGCCGAAGTGCCGGATTTACCAGGCGTTTTGGCTTACGGCTCAACGCGCGAGCGTGCTGTCGCTCATGCCGAAGCACTGGCTTTACGTGTCATTGCCGAACGGTTGGAGAATGAAGAAGATGTGCCAGACATGGCAAATCTGTTTTTGGTAACGGCATGAGCCAATGGAAATCAACGAAAGCGCGCCGCGTTTTATCGGCTCTGCTCGGTATTGGCTGGAGTATCAAGCGCCAAAGCGGTTCGCATCGCACACTTGAACGCGCAGGTTGGCCGAATTACGTATTCGCCTTTCATGATAACGACGAAATTGGGCCGGTCATGCTGTCACGCATCGCCAAGCAGACAGGCTTAACACCCAATGATTTGTGACTGAAAGCAGCCAACATCAGTCGAATAAGAGACTCTCTCATGTTACGCAGTGCGCTTATGATAGGCACTGGAAAGAGCGATTTCATCGCTCGTCCCCTCACCCGGCCTCTCCCCCGTGGGGAGAGGAGAGTGTGGCCCATACGCTTCTTCATGCTTGAAACGGGCAGAAACATATGAGCGAGGTTCTCCTCTCCCCAGCGAAGCGAATGGGGGAGCCGGGAACCCGCTTGCGGGTGGCGGTGAGGGGACGAGCGACGAAGTCGCTCTTTCCTTATCACAACCTCACTGCGTAACATGAGAGACTCTGTTGGCAAGGGGTTTCTTTTTAGCAGTTTTTTTTTGGTTTGATAGGCACAACAGCAGCGCGTTTCTCAGGCGAGAAGCGCGCTTTTTGGTGAAAAGACACCGCACAAAGCAAAAGACGGAAGCGCATTTTGCGCTTCCGTCTTTTGCTTTACCTACGAATCTGTTGGCCGCTTTATTTGTAACCCGGCAGGAATTCGGCTTCGGCGTCGAAGATTTCGAGCGTCATTTGCTTGATTTCGGCGGGGCTGCACATCGCGGCAGTCAGCGGGTCGAGCATCAAGGCATAAATAGCGGCTTCTTTGGAGCGCTCCTGCGCGGCGGTGGCGCCCAAGTCGAACATTCTCATGTTGCTGTCGCATAAAGCGGCCATTTGCGGCGGGAGTTTGCCGTAAGTCGTCGGATTGATGCCGTTTTGGTCAATCATGCAGGCGACTTCGACGCAGCCGTCCGACGGCAGATTGGAAATCAGCGGGCCGCCGCCTTTGGCCTCGTTCATGACGTTGCCGTGAATGCGAAACGGCACGTCTTTTTCGCGCGCTTCGATAATCCAACTGGCGTATTCCCAACTGCGCTCCCAGTTGATTTCTTTTTCGCCGCTGACCATCGCCATGCGATCTTTGTCGGCATTTTGGCGCCACGTCGGCCAGTTGTCGGCGTAAAAACTGGAGCCGCCATCATAACCGGGACGCGCAAATTTTTTCAGCAAATCCTTGCGCTTGCGATAATAGGGCAGGTATTCCGATAAATGGCCGCTCGATTCGGTAATAAACGCGCCGAAATGCAGCATCATGTCTTTGCGCACGATGTCGCGGTGATGTTCGGGCACATCGAAGTTGTATTGATCCTTCTTTTTGGCTTTGAGAGGCCCTTCAGCGAAGGCTTTTTCCAGTTCGGCCTGCGCTTTTTCTTTGAGCAGCGGATACAAATCTTTGCCGTTGTGTTCGAGTTTGGTGAACCACGCCAAGTGATTAACACCCGCGCATTCCCACACCATTTCTTTTATCGGCACTCCGGCGCGGCCCGCCAGTAAATGGCTGGTGCCCTGAACCGAATGGCACAGTCCGACGACCTGCATCGAAGAAGTGCGGCCCGCCGCGAGGCACAGCATACTCATCGGATTGGTGTAGTTCAAAACGATGGCGTTCGGGCACAGTTTTTCGGCATCGCGCAGCACATCTAAAAAGACGGGAATAGTGCGCAGCGATTTGAAAAGCCCGCCGGGGCCGATAGTGTCGCCGATGCACTGGTCAATGCCGTATTTGGCGGGAATATCGTTGTCGTGGCGCACGCAGGCGGTGCCCGAAACTTCGATGCAATTGACGATGTAATCGCTGTTTTTCATCACCTTGCGGCGGTCGGAAGAAGCGATCACTTTCCAAGTGTCTTTGCCTTTTTGCGCGAACAGCTTGTTGATAAGCTGCTCCATTGTTTTGAGGCGTTCTTCGTCAATATCCACAAGCGCGATGGTGCCTCCGGCGTTGCCGGGAATGTCAACGACATCGTTGACAAGGCGCGGTGTAAAGCCACTTCCGGCGCCCATCATGGTGATTTTAATCGGACGGCGCATCACGCCGGGCAAGCCTTTGGCTTCTGCTTCTTTGGTGTGTTCGGCGTGTCCTTTGGTTTGGGTCTTGATGTTTTCTTTAGCCACGAAAAATTTTCTCCTGTCGGGGTTGCTCGGCTTAAGGATAGCGGCATCAAGACGGAATGTCCAAGCGTTTTTCGTCTTGCCGGAGGCGCAGCCACAAGCAAAGCGGCACCAAAAATATCGCGGCGTAGTCAATCCAGCACAACGGCGCGAACAGCACAACAGCAGAGCCGACAAAGGCTTGGCGCAAATCGCGCGACCAGCGACGCGCCAGCCACCACGAAAACAGCGGCCCGCATAAAGTGGAAGAGGTCAGGAAAAGTCGCGGCCCGACAGGGAGTGGCCCGGCTTCATAATGCCAGTAGCCCACAGCGCGCAGCAATCGCAAAACGCCCATCGGCAGCGAAAGGTTGGCCGTTTCAAAGGTGCCCTGACTAAGAACCGGCGGCACATTTTGCAGCCACCGCACATAAGATTGCGGCCCGCAAACCAAAGCGCCCAATAAAAACGCAGCCGCGAAAAAAAGCAGCGCCGGAAACGCGATTTCTTTAAGCGCACGCGGCCAACCCACCTGTTTTACTCCGTCGAAAAACGAAACCGTCAGCGGCCAGATAGGATGAATTTTCACACTCGCCGCCGTCGCCAAAGCCAAAGTGCGCATGGGAAAGGCAAACGCCACGCCCCAAAGTGCTGTTAGCATTGGCTGCACATTGCCCAGCGACATCACATGAATCATGCCCGGACACAAGGTTAAAAATAAGCCGGAAATTAAAATTTTGTCCCACGTTGCGCGAGGGCACACTAAGCGCGCCAGACACCACGCGTAAATCCAAAACGAAATAACAATCAGGCTATACCAGAAGCGTGCAAACGATAACTCACTGAGCCAGCCTAGCGGATACAAAAGCGCGATAAACGGCGGCGGATAATTATAAGGCATCGGTTTGAGATGCGGCCCGTAATCCGGCCACGGCGCATAAAGCGCCGCGCCGGCGTGCAATTGTTGCAAAGCGATGTAATAAACCTGATAATCGCATTGTATTTTTGAGGGCCTCCAATGCAACGGCAACCACATAGAAAGCTGCACAAAAAGGTGAAATAGCGCTAAGAAAAGCAAGCCCTTATAAAACAAAGCGTTGCGTTTTTGCCGCGCTGAATCATCGGGTGTAGGGAGGCTGCCTGTCAACATAAGCTGTAAGTAGAACAAAAACAAGCAATTGACAGCATGGCAAAATCTTCTTATCCTATGCATGACAAATTGCAAAGGCCGTGAAGAGGAGTAGTAAGCGGAGGGCGTTCGAGAGAGTCTCTGGCTGGTGAAAAGAGATAACGCGCAAACCTGAACTCGCCTTGGAGCTGTTGAGATGAGTGTTCAGTGGCCGGTGGTCAGTGAACAGTAGTTTTAACCGGGAACGCCCGTGACAGCGAATGAAGCGCCGTTGAACGACAATTTTGAATTTTAAATTTTGAATTTTAAATTGAGCATATCAATTCAAAATTCAAAATTCATAACTCAAAATTCCGCGCAGCGGAATGTGGGTGGCACCACGGGAGAACTTTAAATCAGTCTCTCGTCCCGCAGGGGACGGGGGATTTTTTTGTGTCTGTGACTGTGTCTGTAAGAGCGAGGCGCTAAGAGCGACGCGCCAAGAAAAGCAAACGCTAAAAGCCAACCATTATGCAAGAACTGATTTCGCCCGCGCAATCGGAAAAATTGGTGCTTTTGGGTGCGCTGCTTTTGGCGCTGTGGGGCGCGTGGGCCGGTTATCGCGCTGTTGGCACCAAAGGTTTGCTGGGCGCGCTGCCCGGCGTGCTGGTTTTCCCGCTTTGGCAGTTGCACAAGTATCTGACGCGCTTTGATCCGACAACCGGCTATTTCGGCTTGGATAAAGTCAAAGTGCTTGGGGGCGAAGTTGTCTTATTCGTCGTGTTGGGCGCCCTTTTGGGCTGGATGTGGAACAAAATTCAATTAACCACAGAGAACACAGACAATTGAAAAAAGCGAATGTAAAACGCGCTTTCTCCATTCTTAAAGTTGTCTGTGGTTAAACAATCAAGGAGCAATTATTGTGGCGCAGATTTATTACGATCAGGACGCGGATTTGAAAGCCTTAGAAGGCAAAACGGTTTCGGTGATTGGCTTTGGCAGCCAAGGGCGCGGGCAGAGCCTGTGCTTGCGTGACAGCGGCGTGAAAGTGCTGATTGGCGTTCGTCCCGGCAAGTCGCGCGATGCGGCCCTTGCCGAAGGCATGGAAGTCGTGGACACCGAAGAAGCCGCGCAGCGTGGCGATGTGATTCAGATTCTCACGCAAGATCATATGCAGGCCGAGATTTACGAAAAGCAAGTCAAACCGCACCTCACAGCGGGCAAAGCCATGCTGTTTTCGCACGGTTTTAATGTGCATTTTGGTTTTATCGTGCCGCCCACCGATGTGGACGTTTTAATGGTCGCGCCCAAAGGCCCCGGCCCGTTTGTGCGCCGCCAGTATGAAGAAGGCAAAGGCGTTCCGGCGCTGCTTGCCATTCATCAGGACGCAACGGGCAACGCCAAAGCGATTGGTCTGGCTTATGCCAAGGCTCTGGGTGCCACGCGCGCGGCGGTTTACGAAACCAATTTTCAGGAAGAAACCGAAACCGACCTTTTCGGTGAACAAGCCGTTTTGTGTGGCGGCACAAGTGAACTGGTGCGCGCCGGTTTTGAAACTCTTGTCGAAGCCGGTTACGCGCCCGAAATGGCGTATTTCGAGTGCCTGCACGAACTGAAACTCATCGTTGACCTGATGTATGAAAAAGGCATCACCGGAATGCGCGCCGCGATTTCCGATACCGCCAAATGGGGCGATGTAACGCGCGGCAAACGCATCATCAACGAGCAAACGCGCGCCGAAATGAAGAAAATTCTCGGCGAAATCCAATCCGGCGACTTCGCCAAAGAATGGATGGCCGAAAACCAGCAAGGGCGCCCCAATTTCATCAGCAAATTGCAGGAAGAAGCCGACAGCCAAATCGAAACCGTCGGCGCTGAACTGCGCGGCAACATGAGCTGGATGAAGGGCAAATAAAGTCTTAGGCCCACTTCAAACAAACGAAATGACTCGTAAGAGAAAAAAACGTCTTGGAGTGGGCCTTGGATGTTTCTTCGTATTTTGGGGGTTAGTTGCTGGTGGTGTCGTTGGAGGTTTAATGTGCATTGCCCTATCATTGGGCTTGGCTGACAGAATTGATGATTCATCAAGTTTGATTAGCCAAACATTAACAGTTTTTTCTTTGTTATTACCTCTCGCCGGCGCTATCCTCGGTTTCATTGGTGGCAACTGGATTAGCGACGCGATTAAACGAAGTAGCTTCTTTGGTGGTGATGAGACACAAGAGTAGCAAAATAACACGAGACAAAGGAGGTTTGCGATGTCCCCAGCGGACGTAAAAGAAACGACTGCACAAGCAGTCAACGGAACGAATGGCGTAAATGGCACGACTCAGGAAAAGGTGGTGGGCGCGCTGCTTCCTTCGTCAACAAATGGCGTGGCGCCTCATGCGTTAAACGAGCGCGCGGCGATGGGAATGCAAAAGCATCCTATCACCAAATATCGCCCGTTTGCGCCGGTCGATTTGCCGGATCGAAAATGGCCGGACAAGCAAATCACGCGCGCGCCGGTTTGGTGCAGCGTGGATTTGCGCGATGGCAATCAGGCGCTGGCGATTCCGATGAGCGTGGACGAAAAGTTAGAAATGTTCCGGCTTTTGTGCGACATCGGTTTCAAGCAAATCGAAATCGGTTTTCCTTCGGCCAGCCAGATTGAATTCGATTTTTGCCGTCGCTTGATTGACGAAAACCTCATTCCCGATGATGTTTGGGTGCAGGTTTTGGTGCAGGCGCGCCCCGAACTGATTCGCCGCAGTTTTGAAGCCTTGCAAGGCGCAAAACAGGCGATCATTCACATCTACAACTCGACAAATCCGGCGCAGCGGCGCATTGTTTTCAACTTGTCCAAAGATGAAATTAAAAACATTGCGGTGCGCGGCGTAGAGCTTATTCGAGAACTGGCCGATGCCAATCCGCAAACGAACTGGGCGTTGGAATACTCGCCGGAAAGTTTCGTTTTAACCGAGTTGGATTACGCTTTGGAAGTGTGCGAAGCCGTATCAGCAACGTGGCAACCGACAACTGACAACAAAATCATTTTGAATTTGCCCGCGACGGTGGAAAGTTTCACGCCGAATGTCCACGCTGATCAAATCGAATGGTTTTGTCGCCACATGAAAAACCGCGATTGCGCCACGATTTCGCTGCACACGCACAATGATCGCGGCACGGGCGTGGCGGCGACGGAACTCGCTTTGATGGCGGGCGCCGACCGCGTCGAAGGCACGCTTTTCGGCAACGGCGAGCGCACCGGGAATTTGGATGTGACCACAGTTGCGCTCAATCTTTACACGCAAGGCGTTGACCCGCAATTGGATTTTTCGGATTTGCCGCTGATCCGCGATGTTTACGAACGCTGCACGCGTATGAGCGTTCACGAACGTCATCCGTATGCGGGCGATTTGGTCTTTACGGCCTTTTCCGGCAGCCATCAGGACGCCATTAACAAAGGGTTTTCGGCGATGGAGCCATCGCCCGATGCCTTGTGGGAAGTGCCGTATTTGCCGCTTGACCCGAAGGACATAGGGCGCGATTATCAGGCGATTATTCGCTATAATTCGCAGTCCGGCAAAGGCGGCGCGGCGTTCATCATGGAAAACAAGTTCGGCTTCACGCTGCCCAAAATGATGCGCGTGGAGTTCGGCAAAGTGATGAACGTTTTAGCCGACAAATTGGGCCGCGAAGTGGAAGACACGGAGATTTTCGAGGCTTTCGAGCACGAATATCTCGAACGTGATACGCCGCTCAAACTGGAAAAATTTCGCAATATTCCCACGCAAAGCGGCTCCATTGAATGTCGCGCTCATGTGCTGTGGAACGGCGAAGCCAAGGAATGGCGCGGCTACGGCAACGGTCCGATTGATGCCTTTGTCGAAGCCCTGCGCGATGCAAATGTTTTGCAGTTTGATATTTTGAATTTCGCCGAACATTCGCTCGAAGGCGGAGCCGAAGCGCGCGCTGTGGCGTATATTCAAATCGGCCAGCCCGACGGTGCCACGTTTTACGGTGCGGCCATTGATACCAGCACCGTTTTGGCATCTGTCAAAGCCGTCGCCAGCGCCGTCAACCGCGCTCTTGCATAAATTCATAGAACGCAAATTACGCAAACAGACGTGAATTTTCGCAAATCTTTTTCAAAAGAAATTTGCGTCAATTAGCGAAGATTCGCGTAATTTGCGTTCTATTAAAATGAGGAAAACCATGTCGAAACCAAAAACGCTGTTTGAAAAACTCTGGGACGCGCACGTTGTGCATGAAGAAAACGGGCGCGCTCTGCTTTATATTGATTTGCACCTCGTTCACGAAGTCACTTCGCCACAGGCTTTTGAAGGCTTGCGCTTGACGAACCGCAAAGTGCGCCGCCCTGAACTGACGCTCGCCACGATGGATCATAACGTGCCGACAACAGATCGCTCTTTGCCGATTGCTGATGCAATTTCAGCCAAGCAAATGGCGACGCTGACGGAAAACTGCCGCGAATTTGGCGTGACGTGTTACGGTTTGGGCGACCCTCGTCAAGGTATCGTTCACGTTATTGGGCCGGAGCAGGGCTTTACGCAACCCGGCATGACGATTGTCTGCGGCGACTCGCATACCGCCACGCATGGCGCGTTCGGCGCCCTTGCATTTGGCATTGGCACCAGTGAAGTCGAACACGTTTTAGCCACGCAAACCTTGCCGCAAAGCAAGCCGAAGACGATGGAAATCCGCGTCGAAGGCAACGGCCCATTGCCCTCTGGCGTGACGGCCAAAGACATTATTCTGGCTATCATCGGCAAAATCGGCACGGCGGGCGCGACGGGTTACGTCATCGAATATACGGGTGCGCCGATTCGTGCGCTTTCGATGGAAGCGCGCATGACGATTTGCAACATGAGCATCGAAGCCGGTGCCCGCGCCGGTTTAATCGCGCCGGACGAAACGACGTTTCGCTATTTGGAAGGCCGCGACCGCGCGCCCCAAGGCGCCGATTGGGACGAAGCTATCGCGTGGTGGCAAACGCTGCCAACGGACGAAGGCGCGACTTACGATGAAACGGTGATTTTGACTGCCGCCGATTTAGCGCCACAAGTGTCGTGGGGCACCAATCCCGGCCAGTGCTTGCCGATTACGGCTAATGTGCCTTCACCGGAAGATTTCTCCGATGAAACCGACCGCAAATCCTGCGCGCGGGCTTTGGAATATATGGGATTGGAAGCTGGAACGCCGCTCAATGGATTGCCTTTGGAGCGCGTTTTTATCGGCTCTTGCACCAACGGGCGCATCGAAGATTTGCGCTTGGCGGCGCATTTGGCCGACGGCAAAAAAGTGTCGCCGAATATTCACGCCATGATTGTGCCGGGCAGCGGGCTGGTGAAAATTCAAGCCGAAAAAGAAGGCTTGGACAAGATTTTTAAAGACGCCGGTTTCGATTGGCGTGAGGCCGGATGCTCGATGTGTTTGGGCATGAACCCGGATATTCTTTCGCCCGGCCAGCGTTGCGCCTCAACTTCAAATCGCAACTTTGAAGGCCGTCAGGGCAAGGGCGGGCGCACCCATTTGGTCAGCGTGCCAATGGCTGTCGCCGCCGCCATTGAAGGCAAACTTGTGGACGTGCGCGATTGGGACAAGCAGAACAAGGGGAAGTAATTTCACCGCAGAGGACGCAAAGAGCGCGGAGAAAATTCAGAGTAGGGAGATGAGAACGAAGGTGAAAGTTAAATCTCGTTTCCCGTTTCTTATCTCTCATAAATCTCTGCGAACTCCGCGTCCTCTGTGGTGAATTAAAAGGATTCTCATGCAAGCATTTAAAACATTGACGGGCATTGCGGCGCCCCTTGATCGCGCCAATGTGGATACCGATCAGATTATTCCCAAGCAGTTTCTCAAGCGCATTGAGCGCACTGGCTTTGGGCAGTTTTTATTTTACGATTGGCGCTACGAAGCCGATGGCATCACGCCCAATCCGAGTTTTGAACTCAACGCGCCCGCGTTGAAAGGCGCGACGGTTCTCATCGCAGGGCGCAATTTTGGCAGCGGCTCCTCGCGCGAACACGCGCCGTGGGCGCTGGACGATTACGGTTTTCGCTGCGTTATCGCGCCCAGTTATGCCGATATTTTTTACAACAACTGCTTTCAAAACGGGCTGTTGCCCATCACTTTGCCCGAAGAACAAGTGGCGCAGTTGATGAAAAAAGCGCAAGCAAAGCTGGGCTATCAAGTGACCATTGATTTACCCGCGCAAACCATTGAAGGCGAAGACGGACTACAGTTTTCCTTTGAGATTGACCAGTTTCGCAAGCATCGCTTGGAAAACGGTTTGGACGACATCGGCATGACGCTGCAAAACGAAAGCGACATTACGCGCTTCGAGCAGTCGCGCCCAACCTACAAACCGAGTTTGGCAGCTTAGAAATCCGGGCAGAAAGCAGAAGGGGCACAGAGATTTTCATTTTCTCTGGGCCATTTCTGCTTTCTGCCCTACGCTTTATAAATCTTTGAGTAAGGAAATTCCAGAGTTAAAATGGGGCGCGGGCCATCAGCGAGCAAAGGAAAGGTGTCGTGAAATTCAATTTCACGCCCACCGGAAAATTTCCACGTTGCCGTCCAACCTTCCGCCTCCGGCCCGCCTTCTTCGCCGGTGTTTTCGCTTTTAGCTGCTTTGCCCAACGTTTTGCTCAACGCGTCCACATAGCGCTTGGTGAAATTCGTCAAGGCGCCGCGTTTTTCGCTTTTTACATCGGGGCCAAGGAAAATTTCGACATAGTGAAAGCCATCGCTTGCCAAGAGCGGCGACGTTTTCAAAAACGGCGGCGGTGGCGGCGCGCCCGGCTTGCGGGCGGAAACTTTGCGCTGATTGGCGAAAACGAATTGCCCTTTCAGCGGCCCGCGAAACGGCTGCGTGATGAAATTCCAGCCGCTAATAGAAGCTGTGCCTTGGTCGTCCCATTTTGTGCCTTTGGGCATAAGCTTTTTAAGTTGCGCCAACGTCGCACGCGGCGGCAATTTCTTCAGCAGTGCCGAAGCTCGCGCAATTGTTGCGTTGTCCTGAGCCAAGGCGGGTAGGGCACACGCCAAAAGCGCCACTAAAATTAGTTTCTTCATTTTCCTCCTTGCGCGACGGTTAAACCGTATTCGACGGCTTCGGTCAGCGCCTGCCAACTGGCTTCGATGATGTTTGTAGACACGCCGACGGTGTTCCACGTTTGCTCGGCGTTACCGCTTTCGATCAGCACGCGCACTTTGGCCGCCGTGCCTTCGCGCGTGTTGACGACGCGCACTTTGAAATCGGTCAAGCGAATTTCGGACATTTCAGGATAAAAACGGCTGATTGCCAAACGCAAAGCGTTGTCCAAAGCGTGAACCGGGCCGTCACCTTCGGCAACGGTGTGCATGATTTCGCCGTTGACAGCAATTTTGAGGGTCGCTTCGGTGATCCATTCGCTGTCAGAGGCTTTGCCGCGCCACTCGTTGATGACGCGCACGCCGCGCAAATCAAAAAGCTGCTCTTTGTGGCCTAAAGTGCGGCGCACCAAAAGCTGAAAACTGGCATCGGCGCCTTCAAATTCATAGCCTTCGGATTCCAAACGCTTGACTTCTTTGAGAACCGCGCCCGCTTCTGTGCCGCCTTTTTCGAGATTGAAACCGAAACTTTCGGCCACGCCGCGCACGTTGGAGGTGCCGGATAATTCGGAAACCAAAATGCGCCGTTCGTTGCCGACGCTTTGCGGGTCAATATGCTCATAAGCGCGGCCTCCGGCTTTTTGCACGGCATCAACGTGCATTCCGCCTTTGTGAGCGAAAACCGAGCGCCCAACAAACGGCTGGCGTTCATTCGGTGTCAGGTTCGCCACTTCTGAAACGAAGTGCGACAAATGCGTCAGTTGGCCGAGTTTTTCGGTGGGCAAAACCTCGTAGCCCATTTTTAATTGCAAGTTGGCGATGACCGAAATCAAATTGCAGTTGCCGCAACGTTCGCCGAACCCGTTGACCACGCCTTGCACTTGCGAGGCGCCCACTTGCACCGCCGAAAGCGCGTTTGCCACGCCGAGTTCGCAATCGTTATGCGTGTGAATGCCAACCGCAACGCCCAATTTGGCTTTTACAACGCGCACAGCCTCGGCCACGAAATCGGGCAGGGTGCCGCCGTTGGTGTCGCAAAGAACCAGTGTTTCGGCGCCGCCTTCGGCTGCCGCGCTCAGAACCTTCAAGGCATAATCGGGATTGGCTTTGTAGCCATCAAAAAAGTGTTCGGCATCGAAGAAAACGCGCCGCCCTTCGGAAACCATGAGGCGCACACTGTCTTCGATCATGCGCAGGTTTTCATCCAAAGGAATGCGCAAGGCTTCTGTGACATGAAAATCCCACGTCTTGCCGACCAGCGTCACGCCGGGCGTTTTGGCGGCGAGAATTTTTTGCAAATTCAAATCGTCGCGTGCTTTGATATTGGCGCGGCGCGTCATCGAAAAGGCGCACAGAACGGCGTTTTTGAAGCTGTGCTTCTGCGCCAACGCGAAGAAATCCTCGTCTTTGGGATTACTGCCCGGCCAGCCGCCTTCGATGAAATGGATGCCAAATTCATCCAAACGCGCCGCGATTTTCAATTTGTCGGCGACGGAAAACGAGATGCCTTCGGCCTGCGCCCCATCGCGCAATGTCGTGTCGTAAAGAAAAACCTGTTGCTTGTCCATAAATTCCTGTGGGGTTTGGTCTTAGTTTTTTGGACTTTGGGAGAGAGCCTCTTGCGTCTTAATTTTATAAACCAAGACCCAAAACCCAAAGCCAAAAACCTATTCGCAAACACAAAAACGCCCGCTGCCAAGTTTCGATTTTGGCAGCGGGCGCGGGGATGATTCGTTCGAGAGCGAGCGGGCGCGAAAGTCACGAAACAACATCACCGGGCGAGGGCTGCCGGAGATATAATTCGTATAATTCGCAAATCCAATGGTCGCATCGCAAAAGATTATAAAAGCGTTGAACGATTTTAGCAAGCCTCTTTTCGCACCGAAGCTAATTCACTCAATAGCCGTAGCCGCCTAAATCAATGTCGCCGTCCGGCCACGCGAAAGCGGCGGGATAAATCATAATATGCGGGCCGCTCTGCCACGGATTAGCGGCGGGCGTGGCGCTTTTGCTGTCGAAAAAGCGATTAAACACCTCGCGAGAGCCCAGTTTTTGATAAAAACCCGGCACGCCGGTTTGAAAAAGAATAACCGGAAAGGTGCCATCGTGGACGCGGTCAAAAGCGCCTTGCACGATCAGGCGTCCGAAGCCGTTGCCTTGCAAATCGGGCCGCGTCAAAACGGAGGCTAAGGCGCCCACCGTGAGCGGGCCGCTCGGCGTGATAATTTCACGGGCAAACAAGCGTCCGAAGGCTAATATCTCTTCGTCTCGCCGCACCATGTAAAGTTCGGCATCGTCTTCGACATAGCGCGTTTTGGCCCGCGCGCCGAATTCTTCCATCGTAATCGGCTCGGATGGCGGCCAGACAGTGTTGCGCAGGTGCGCCAAGGCTGTCCAAAAGGCATCGTTTTCCATGTTGCGTGCAGGGACGCGGTGTAATTGGGCTTGCATCATTCAATAATCAAGTGTGCATGAGCAAAAAGAGGCACATTAGATATTATAAGACACTCGGAACCTCTTGTCGGATACTCGGAACCTCTTGTCGGACACTCGGAACCTCTTATCGGATACTCGGAACCTCTTGTCGGATACTCGGAACCTCTTATCGGACACTTTGAATCTCTTGTCAGATACTTGGAATCTTATGTAAGACACTCGGAACCTTATATAAGCTACTCAGAAACTAATATTAGCCACTCAGAGACTAATAAATCTGTGTTTTAGAAAAGTAAAAATTTGTTGTAATACGAGCTAACTATCCACTATAAGATTCCAAGTGCTACATGACAGACAGACAGATGTTTTTAAGACTGCCCCATAATACACTGTGCATTCGACAGGACAAAATACGGTTTAAAATAGGTATAGCACTTAACGCAGAGAAAACTACAGAGCTTATAGCGGGGCTGTCGCCCTCTTCCAAACGGGCAGGCGCAAATTACAAAGGAACAACTCGTTTGGAAGAGAGCGTTAGCTCCGCTTGTTATAGTCTTCAGTCCATTAAGCGCTATAATAAGCGCTTCTTTTTGTGCCAATTTCTGCATTAGGTCACTCCGCGAGAAGTGTCAGGCCGTGCGGCATGAGGAAAAGAGTTCGCAGGGACATGATAAATCACGTCCTTTCGTATCGCGGATACCCGAAAATTGCTCAGGCGATGGTGCGGCAGGAAAAAGTAGTGTTGTTTTGTCTTTTGTGGGCGTGTTGGATATAATAGCCTGCGCGAGAAGATGATTTGTCGAAGCGTTGGCGAAGCTCCGGCGCGCTGTCTTTTCAAAATACTGTCATGTGGATCAATAGTTTCGTGCGCATTTAGGCGCCATTTCGATTTTTAAGCGTGAGCACGCTCCCTTTTGCCCTGCGCAATTTGTTTTTCAATTTGCCTCAAGCGGAAAGTCAGGCCTCTTGCCCGGCTTCCGCTTTTTTGTTTGTTCTCGTCGGTGGCACTGCTTTGGCAGCAACTGACGAATTGACCTTTTTGCCGTTACAGGAGTAAAAATCAGCCATGTCTGAAAACCAATATTCACATCTCACCGACGCATCCGAACCACGTCGCGAAAAGCGCGAGACTTTGCAACGCGACGCGCAAGGTTTGCATTCCACCGAGGTGCGCGCCGAACGCGCTTTGCTGGCCCAAGCCGTCATGGACGGCGCCTCTGTCGCTTTAACCGTCACGCAAACTGCTTCGGGCCGCGACGCCGATGACGACGCCTCGCCCGAAGAAAGCCTCGCCGAATTGGGCGGCTTGGCCGAAGCCGCCGGCACCGAAGTGGTCGGCCAAGTCACGCAAAGGCGCCATCGTCCCGATCCGGCCACGCTGTTTGGCAAAGGCAAAGTCAGCGAAATCGGCGAACTCTGCGAAGAATTAGAAGCCGATGTCGTCATCGTAGATTGCGACCTCACGCCCGCGCAAGGCCGCAATCTGGAAAAAGCGCTGGATGTGCGCGTGATTGACCGCACCGAACTGATTCTTGACATCTTCGCGCGCCGCGCCCGCACGCGTCAGGCCAAATTGCAAGTCGAACTGGCGCAATTGCGCTATCAATTGCCGCGCTTGAAGCGAATGTGGACTCACTTGGACAGCCTGAGCGGTGGCGGCGTCGGCCTGCGCGGGCCGGGCGAAACACAGTTGGAAACGGACAGGCGCTTGGCTGGTGACCGCATCGCGCTTTTGGAGCGGCAACTTTCGGAAATTCGCCGCCAAAAGCAAGTCGAATCCGAAGGGCGCCTCGATTTTGAAGGCGGCGCTTTGGTCGGCTACACCAACGTCGGCAAAAGCGCGCTGTTAAATGCGCTTTCCAACCCGACGGGCAAGCAAGTTTTGGTCGCCAATCAGCTTTTTGCCACGCTCGGCGCTTCGACGCGGCGCATTCCCCTCGGCGGCGGGCGCGATGTTTTGCTGTCCGACACCGTTGGTTTCGTGCGTCGCCTGCCGCATCACTTGGTGGAATGTTTTCATTCGACGTTGGCCGAAGTGCAAAACGCCGATTTCTTATTATTGGTTGCCGATGCCGCCGACGAAGAACACGATGAAAAATTAGCCTCGGTGCGTGAAGTTTTGGGCACTCTCGAAGCCGCCGAAACGCCGATGGTTTTGGTTTTGAATCAGGCTGATCGTTTATCGGAAGAAGACCGCGCCGCTTTGCAGGCACGCCATCCCGAAGCGATTCTCACTTCAGCCATGACCGGCGAAGGCTTGGACGCTTTGCGTGCCCGCATCCGCGAAGTGTTGGAAGAAGATGACGAAGAAATCGCCTTGACTTTGGATGCCGGCTCGACTTACACCGGCAAATTGCTGTCAGATTTAGCCAAACATGGCCGCATTTTGCAGCAAGAATGGGGCGGCGACGAAAGCGGCGATAAAGCGCGTCTTTATGTGCGCGCCCGCTTG
>JANMKN010000283.1:0-12258 GCA_031372065.1 Abditibacteriaceae bacterium
TTTTTAGATTTTTAATTTCATGTCTCGTTTTTCTATTGCTGCTTTGCTGGGCGGCACTGCCGCTTTTGCTGCTGGCCTGATTTATTCGCTGATTGAACCGCATCGCTTGCAAGTGCGGCGTTTTGATGTGGCGATGGAAAATTTGCCGCGCGAAGTTGATGGTTTACGTATCGCGCAACTGTCCGATTTACATTTTTCGGCGATTACAGGCGAAAGTGTCGTGCGCCGCACTGTTGAATTATGCAACGCCGAAAAGCCGGATGTCATTGTTCTCACGGGCGATTATATTTCGCGGCGTAATTCGTATTCGAGTTTCACGTTGGCGAGTCGTTGGGCGCGCGATGAAATGCACTACGCACAAGAAATGGCACGCGTTGTGGCCGATTTACGCGCTCCTGAAGGCATTTTCGCCGTGCCGGGCAACCATGACCATTGGAACGGCAACTGCGCCGCCATTATGAATCTGCTGCGCGCGGGCGGTGTGCAGGTTCTCATCAATCAAAACACGCGTTTGCGCGGCGTTTTACCACTCATCGGTTTGGACGATTTGCGCGCCGGACGCCCAAATATCGAAGCGGCGTGCGAGGGCATTTCACCCGATGCCGCGCAGATTTTTCTGTCGCATAATCCGCGCGTTTTCTTGCCTTTGGCCGAGCGCAATTGCTTTCTGATTTGCGGCCACACGCACGGCGGCCAAGTGCATTTGCCCTTGACGGGTCTTCGTCGCCGCCCGCGCGATATGCGCTTTTCGCCGTGGCATCAAGGCTGGTATCGTTGGAAAAACGCGCAAATGTTCATCAGCGTCGGCGTCGGCAGCGTGCATTTCCCGATGCGCTACCATTGCCCGCCGGAAATTGTGGTTTACACGTTGAAACGCGCTGAAAAATAAAAACACCTGCGTCGAATGATTATTCGGCGCAGGTGTTTTTGCGAGACAACTGGATATTTAGCGCTATATTCCTAACGCCAAACCACTACAGGAGGCTTAAAGCCCTCTTTTTGCTGACGCGCTTTTTCTTGTTCAACGATTCCAATTAGATGTTCTGCTTGCGCCCGCTCTTTTTGTTGGTTAGCAGGCGCCAATTCCAAAAAACGCTGATAGCCTGCAATCGCTTTGTCCGCCGCTGACAGATCACCAAACAAAAAAAGTCTTCTCTGGAAGACATAACCAAGGATGGAGTGGGCACTGGCGCGTTTTGGCTGTTCACGCACCATCTCTTGTGCCAATTCCAAAGCCTGTTGCCGCTGTGCAGCCGAGCGTGAGCCAGATAAATGCTGCACCACGAGGAACTTGACGTGGTAATCTTTGGGGTCACGTCGCAGCAGGCGCAGACCTACATCGCGCAGTTCTGCATGATTGTAGCGCAAGGTCATCAACAGAAAGCGCAAACGCGCAAATTGGTATGAACGGGGCGCGGGCGCTTTGTCCATCGCTTGCACAATCGGCGTGTAGGTGCGAAATGCTATATCCCCAAGATCAATACCGGCATAGGGCGCTTTGAGCAGTGTGTATCCCCAGCGGAACAAAGCGTGGAGATCGTTAGGGGATTCTTGAGATGTCTTGCGATGCTTTTCCAGCAAAGCAGGTGTGAGTTTTTTTTCCGCTAAAGCCTTGTCTACTTCATGGCGAATTTGCAGGTAAGGCGTATCGCTGGCTGTCCATTTTTCCGTTGCCCATTTCCAAGACCAGTTATCGGGTTTGACTTGCTGTGACACAGCTTTTTTCGCCCCTTGAGAGGCTTTGTTTTGTGTCCACGCCCCAACCTGACAGCTTACTACCAGAGGCAGAAGTAGCCACTTGGTTTTGAGGTCGCAGAGGCTTATGATCTGTTTTTGCATGACGACTCCTTTCAAGGCTGAGGTGCGGCGGGAGGATTACTTGTTATGTAACTTCCGGCAGGATACCAATGGCGGCCTGGAGACGGAATGCGCTTCACTTTTTGCTTCTCGCCGACATAACCATGTTCGTCATACGCATCAAAAGTGTAAGGATGGTCGTCGTAATGAATGGCAATACGGGGCTTATCCATCATGCATTCACCGTGCGTTAGACCTATTGGGACTAAAGATTGCCCCCAGTTAGCCGTGAGATAAGCGGATTCATTCCAAGTATCAACGTCATTCATGATGACAAGTGGGCCTTCTTCCCATTCTTCAGCAACTGCATCTAAGGCCATCCCCAACCCTGCTAACAAAACAGCACCCTCACCTACTCCGGGGATGGTAGACGCCAAGGCAAGACCTGTAGCTGCTCCTTCTACCAAGTCCCCGATTTCCTGTCGCCGTGAAAAATTAAACGTCGCAATTTGTCCAGTGCCAGGACCAGCGGGTGGGCTTGTGCATTCAGTTGGGGAAAAGATGACGCGATAAGCATCGGACCTTATAGGAAGAGCAACGAAATTTTCGTGAGGAAGATGCCAATTGATCGAGAACGTATTCGCGGCTGTAGCCCCATCGCTATCGGTAACATTGACGGAAACAACCGTAGTCCTGCCATTTGGAAAAGGATCGAGAGAGTCGCCAAAGTGTATGCCTAAGGCGAATGTGGAACCGGTGTAAAAGTTGACAGGAATGCCATCTTGATGCCCTGACCCCGACCAATCCCATGAGTATTGAGGGGCTATAAAATTAGGACTCTTGGCTTCAAAGTCTGTCCCTATCCGCCAGCGTTGATTGATCACATCATATCCTACAGCCGAATCGGTATTGATTGAACCATCGCGATTACGCATATGCGCGGTTCGGCGCAGGCTGTCTTTCCAAAACGATTCTTCAATGGTTGGATTTTCTATCCATACACTCCGATTCTTATTATCCTTTGACGCGCTGTAAGTGTGGTAAGCCCCAGCACCGGCGCTACCTGTATTGTAACCAGTCGTTCCGGTCAGCGTGACTGCCCCTTCCATTGTAATGAAAGGCGTTTTCAATTCGGTTTGGCCGTTGGTTTTTATCTGCACCAAATGCACGCCTCGGCTGACGTATCTCTGGGAGGTTCCATAGCCCTGATTCACCGGCGCATCACCAAAGCCGTTGTTGACCACCAATCCATTCAGCGTAGCCGTAGTGCCATAACCTACATAGGTGGGCACATCAGTCGTGGGACTCACTTTGACGTAAAGCGTGTCGTTTTGTGGGGGGGGTATCATTCGGCCCATCTGGTGACCAGACAAACACGCTGCGCACTTTACCTTTGCTGCGCACACTGACGCTGTAATTGCTTTGAGAAGGAATGCTGGATTTGCTGGTGCTGCCTGAATTGGGCGCATTTCCTGTCCACGGCCTTGTCGTGGGTGTGCTTTCGCTTTCATACACCTGACCATCTTCGGTTTCTACGTGGTCTAGAACGTATTCTCCGGCCTGAGCCGGTGGGGCAAACATTGCACCCGAAAGCAGAACAAGGCCGCTGAGTGCGACCTGTGAGCTACGTCCGAAACGCAGCGCGCGAAACTGTTTGTGTGACTGTTTCATTGGCACCATCTCCTAAATAAAAATATACGACGGGTAAAAGAATTGTATCGAGAAATAACGAAAGTTATTGCCAGACAGCAAGCGCATAAGAGCAATGATTGTGCCTAAATATTCATCAGCGTCGGCGTCGGCAGCGTGCATTTCCCGATGCGCTACCATTGCCAAGCGCAGCAAAGAGATTTCTCGATAGATAAAAGGCAACTCAAATGGCTCTTGCGGCCTTTTCGTTTTGGAGTCGCGCTATCACAATTCAGCGAATAGCAGCGTTCGCCGAGACGCCCTATAATTCCCTGCACGCGATTGTTACAATAAAGTAAGCCCCTTTGAAGCCCGATAAAGAGAAAACGGCACGCGAGGGGCGGCACGCAGCGCGACACGTTGAAACACACGACAACGCAGCGCCCGCGCCGAACATCACGAGGAGAAAATATGTCCGCGAAGAATTATCACTTCACGTCGGAAAGCGTCACTGAAGGCCATCCCGACAAAATGGCCGATCAGATTTCCGATGCCGTTCTCGATGCCATCATCGGTTCTGACCCTGCTGCACGCGTGGCGTGCGAAACGTTTCTAACCACAGGTTTGGTTTTGGTCGGCGGCGAAATTACCACCAAAACCTACGTCGAAATCCCGCAAATTGTGCGCAAAGTCGTCAAAGACATCGGCTACACGCGCGCTAAATTTGGTTTTGACTACCTGACCGCCGGTGTTATGACCGCCATCGGTCAGCAGTCGCCGGATATTGCGCAAGGCGTCAATGAAGCTATCGAAGTGCGCGAAGACGCGCAGGACGATGACCCTCTTGATAAAGTCGGCGCGGGCGATCAAGGCATGATGTTCGGTTTTGCCGTGCGCGACACGCCCGAATTGATGCCGTTGCCAATTCAAATGGCGCACAAATTGTGCAAGCGCTTGGCAGAAGTGCGCAAAAATGGCATGCTGCTTTACTTGCGTCCCGATGGCAAATCGCAAGTCACCGTGCGCTACGAAAACGACAAGCCGGTTGCCATTGATAAAGTTCTGATTTCAACGCAACACCGCCCCGATGTCGAGCAAAAGCAAATTCAAGCCGACCTTGTCGAACACGTTTTCAAGCCGACGCTCGGCGAATGGTGGAATGACAGTGTGGAAGTGTTCGTCAACCCGACGGGTCGCTTCGTGATTGGCGGGCCGCAAGGCGATGCCGGCCTCACCGGACGCAAAATCATCGTGGATACCTACGGCGGCATGGGCCGTCACGGGGGCGGCGCGTTTTCGGGCAAAGATCCCACAAAAGTGGATCGCTCGGCCTGTTACATGATGCGCTATGTCGCCAAAAACGTCGTCGCGTCCGGCTTGGCCGAGCGCTGCGAAACGCAAGTGGCTTACGCCATCGGCAAAGCGCATCCGCTGTCGGTTTATGTGAATACCTTTGGCACGGGGCAGGTTTCCGACGAGAAAATCGCCGCCGCCATCAAAGAAGTCTTCGATTTGCGCCCGCGTGCGATTATTCAAAACTTGGATTTGCTGCGCCCGATTTATCGCAAAACCGCCGCTTATGGTCACTTTGGCCGCGAAGATGCTGATTTCACTTGGGAACGGACAGATAAAGTCGAAGCCCTGAAAAAAGCCGTAAGCTGACAAACTCAATAGAACACGGAGCTTTGCTACACGGACTTCGTTCACAGATTTTCACGGATTAAAACCGTTTTTATCTGTGTCGTTTCCGCGTAGCGAAGCTCCGTGTTCTATTTTGTGTAGGGGCTTTTTGTCTGTAGTTGTCTGTAAAAGGAAGTCATGTTAGAACACGCCGTTGAAACTCTGGAAATTCTGCGCCACGGCCTAAAAGCCAAAAGCGCGGGTTTAAATTTAGACGAAGAACGAAGCAAACTTGCCGAACTCGAAGAACACTCGAACGCTTCCGATTTGTGGAATGACGCGGCGCGCGCGCAGGATTTAATGAAGCGCCTTTCGCAATCGCGCCAAAAAGTCGCGCCGTTTGATGATCTTGGTAAGCGCTCCGCTGACTTGCTGGAACTCATCGAAATGGCGCAGATGGAAGGCGATGAGGCTTTGGCAAGAGAAATTGAGCGCGATGTGGCGAAACTCGAAGCGGATTATCGCAATTTTGAGCGCACGCTGCTTTTTTCTGGCGAATATGATGGAAATAACGCCATTATTTCGGTCAACGCGGGCGCGGGCGGCACTGAAGCGCAAGACTGGGCGCAGATGCTGGTGCGCGCTTATTTGCGCTGGGCGCAACGCCGCGATTTCAAAGTCGAGATTCTCGAAGAATCGCCCGGCGAAGAAGCCGGACTTAAAGGCTTTCAAGCGATTTTCAGCGGCGAAAACGCTTACGGCATGGTCAAAGCCGAAGCGGGCGTGCATCGCTTGGTGCGCATTTCACCGTTCAACTCAGCGGGCAAACGTATGACCAGTTTTTGCAGCGTGGACGTGGTGCCCGAAATTAGCGACGACATCAAAATTGACATCAACCCCAAAGATTTGCGCATTGATTACTTTCTTTCGGGCGGCGCGGGTGGCCAAAACGTGCAGAAAAACGAAACCGCCGTGCGCATTACGCATATTCCCAGCGGCCTTGTCGCGCAGTGCCAGAACGAGCGCAGCCAGGGCCGTAACCGCGACGTGGCGATGCGCGTTCTCGAATCGCGCCTTTTTGAAATCGAATGGCGCAAACAGCAGGAAGAAATTGATCGCGTGCGCGGCGTCGTCGGCAAAAACGAGTGGGGTAGTCAAATTCGGTCTTACGTTTTTCAGCCTTATCAAATGGTGAAAGACCATCGCACTGACCACGAAACCAGCAACGTCGCCGAAGTGATGGACGGCGATTTCGATGGCTTTATCTTCGCCTATTTAGAAAAAACCGTTGGTCAAAATTAAACGAAGTCCCACAAGATTGAGATGCCATCTCAGGCAGCGGAACAGTTAGAATTGAATCGTTGAATCATGCTTTCTAATCTTTCACAAAAATTATCAAACACCTTTGCCAAATTGCGCGGCAAGGGGCGCATTTCCGAAGCGGATGTTGATGCTGCTTTGCGCGAAGTGCGTTTGGCGCTGCTTGAAGCCGATGTCAACTTTAAAATCGTCAAAGAATTCGTGGCGAATTTGCGCGAAAAAGCCATTGGCGCCAGCGTTTTGGATTCGCTCTCGCCCGATCAGCAAGTCATTGCCATCGTGCGCGATGAACTGACCGAATTACTTGGCGGCAAACAAGCGCGTTTGCAGTTTTCCTCGCGCCCACCGACAGTGATTCTCATGGCGGGTTTGCAGGGAACAGGAAAAACCACGACAACGGCCAAACTTGCGGCGCAATTGAAGCGCGAGGGCAAAAAACCGCTGCTGGTGGCGTGCGATATTTACCGTCCCGGCGCGATTTTGCAGTTGCAAACGGTAGGAAACCAAGTCGGCGTGCCGGTTTTTGAAATGGGAACGGCGCCGCCGCCACAAATCGCCAAAGCGAGCCTGAAATATGCCAGCGAACACAATTGCGACGTGGTCATTGTGGACACCGCCGGACGCCTGCACGTTGATGAAGCCATGATGAGCGAAGTGCGCCAGATTCACGACATAGTGTCGCCGCACGAAGTGCTTTTAACGTTAGACGCCATGACCGGGCAGGATGCGGTCAACGCGGCCAAAGCGTTTAACGAAACGCTGCCGCTAACGGGCGTCGTGTTGACCAAACTGGACGGCGATGCGCGTGGCGGCGCTATTTTATCGGTGCGCGCCGTGACGGGTGTGCCGGTGAAATATGTGGGTTTGGGCGAAAAATTGGATGCCTTGGAGCCGTTTCACCCGGATCGCATGGCCGGGCGCATTTTGGGCATGGGTGATGTGCTGACGCTTATCGAAAAAGCCGAGCAGCAATTCGATGAAAAGCAAGCCGTTGCGATGGAAGCCAAAATGCGCGAGGGCAATTTAGATTTGGAAGATTTTCTGAATCAAATGAAAGAAATGCGCAAAATGGGGCCAATGGAAAACATTTTGGGAATGCTGCCCGGCATGAACAAATTGCCCGCTGGCGCCAAACTGGGCGTGGACGAAAAGCAAATGAAGCGCGTCGAGGCGATTATTCTTTCGATGACACCCAAAGAGCGCCGTGACCCTGAGATGATTAACGGTTCGCGCAAGCGTCGCATCGCCTTGGGCAGCGGCACCAGCGTGCAGGAAGTCAACCGTTTATTGGGCCAATTCCGCGATATGCGCAAGATGCTGCGGCAGATGAACGCCATGGCAAGTGGTAAAATGAAAATGCCGCGCGGTTTCAATCCGCGAAATATGCTAAAATAGTTCCGCTGTCCTGAGTCATTGGTCATATATCCCTTTTTGTGGGTAAAGTGACGTTTGGCAACGGACAAAGGACAAAAGACAAAGGACAAAAGTCAAAATGGTTCGTATTCGTTTGCGCCGCACAGGCGCCAAAAATAATCCGGCCTACCGTTTGGTAGTGGCCGATCAGAACAGCCCGCGCGATGGCGCGTTTATCGAGACCATCGGGCATTATTTACCGACGCGTCAGCCTGCCGTTGTGGAAATCAACGAAGCCAAAGCGCGCGAATGGCTCAGTAAAGGCGCGCAACCCAGCGAAACCTGCCGCTCTCTGCTGCGCAAAAAAGGCATCGTTGATGCCGCAGGCCGTCTGACTGACGCCAATGCTGAAGTTCCTGCCCAACCTGCCGAAGCTGCTGCTTAAGCGCGTTTAATCATGAGCGAAATCGAAAACAACGGCACTCCGAACAACGGAAACCCCGAATCACAAATCGAATCTCAGGACGCCAATCAGGAATTTGAAAGCGCATTCGACGAATCGTTTGACGAACTTTCCGAAGACGAAGCGCGCCTCATTGAATTGGTCGGTTATCTGGTGCAAGGCATCGTGGCGCATCCCGATGAAGTGGAAGTCGAAGAGTTTCTCGACGACATCGGCTCGGTTTACGGTGTGCGCGTGCATGGCGATGACATTGGCCGTGTGATTGGCAAAGATGGCCGCGTGGCCAATGCACTGCGCCAAATCGTCAAAGCCGCCGCCACCAAAAATGGCGCGCACGTCACCGTGGAAATCATGACCGACGACGCGCCGCAAGAACTGACCGCCGAAACCAGCGCTTAGTTTTGGGGCCGTCCTGCCCTTGACCGCAGGCCACAAGCCTGCGGTTTTTCGTGTGTGTATTATCGTCAACACTCCGATAGAACACGGGCTACGCACACGGAAACGGCACAGATTTTCACGGTTTTGCGAGAGAAATTTCGGATTTAGGGCTGTAAAATTCAAAAAATCCGTGACAATCCGTGTCGTTTCCGTGTATGAAATCCGTGTTCCATTGAGTTTGTTATGGCCGATCCTGATTTGTCACAAGATTTATCCACATGGGATGTTTTGGTGGGGCGCGTGCGCGATCACTGGAACCAAGCCGATGTGAGAATTCAGCCGTTTTCCACCGCAGCGGGCCGTTTCGAGGCGGGCGCGCAATTGTGCGCCGTCGTGGGCAATGAACGGCAGCTTTTGACGATTCGCACTTCGCAGTCAAAAGGTAATCATTGGGTTTGCGATGTCGGCTTCACGCAAACCGCGCAAGCCACAGCCCTCAAAGGCGCGGAATTGTTCATTCACACCAATATGCGTGTGCCTTTGCCCGAAGGCGAATGGTATCCCGATGAACTGCTTGGCTGGCGCGTAGTGACCGAAACCGGTGAAGAACTCGGTGAAATCGAAGGCGTGCTGGAAACGCCCGCACACGATGTTTTCGAGACGAATTTAGCGATGATTCCCGATGTGCCCGATTTCATCGTGAAAAAAGACGCCGAAACAAAAACTATCACCGTGCGCGACATGCCGGGCCTGAAATTCGAGGAATAATGCCGTGCTGCCGCCGATTCCTGATCCAGTTACGCCCGTCGCGCCACAGCGTTACAAGGCACGTCCGCATTGGTTAATCTGGATTACCGTCCTTTTTTTGACAGATCTTGGAATGTCGAACTATGCCAATACTTTCGCCCAACCCATATATTCGACAAACCAAGGCGGTTGGGATTGGGGAGGTAAATGGTTGGTTTATGGCTTGCTTAGTGTTGTCATTTACTTTCTCTGGATTGGCAAAAACTGGGCTCGGCTTGTGCTTGTGGTTTGGAACGTGTTGCACTTCGCTGCGCTTTTAGATGTAAGCGCGACACCGGAACAAGAACGATGGGCAAGAGTTAGCGTTATCCTGTCGGGTGTGGTGATTTGTATGCTATTCTTTCCGTCCGTCGTGGAATTTTGCAAAGGAAACCGCTCCAATGGCAGTGTTTAAATTGGTTTTTACTGGCATCATTGCGGGCATCGCGGCGGGCTTTTTTGGCATTGGTGGCGGGCTGATTATTGTGCCGTCGTTGGTCTATTTGATGGGCTTTTCGCAGCACAAAGCAACCGGCACCAGTTTGGCGATTTTGCTGGCGCCGCTCGGCGCGGGCGCGGTTTATGAATATGCGAAAAAGGGCAATGTGGACTGGAACGCGGCCCTGATTATCGGTTCATTGCTGGCCGCTGGCGCGTGGGCTGGCGGCAAATACGCCAATCAATTAAAAGGCCCGACGCTGCAACTTGCCTTTGGCATTTTCGCCATGATTATGGGCGTTTATACCATCGTGACGGCGATGGCGAAGATGAAAAGTCAGGGATGAAATTCGACATTTTCACGCTATTTCCCGAATTCTTCGCGGGGCCGCTGACGAGCAGCATTTTAAAGCGCGGTCAGCAGGCGGGCGCGATTGAAATTGGCGTTCATAATATCCGCGACTGGGCCGAAGGAAAGCATCGCGTGTGCGACGATTATCCGTTTGGCGGCGGCGCGGGCATGGTCATGAAAGCGCAACCAGTGGCAACAGCTATCGAAAGTGTGTTAAATTTTAACGCCGGGCCAAATGAAAATGCGGAATGGCGAATGCGGAGTGCGGAACATGGTGAATATTCCGCACTCCGCATTCCACACTCTGCATTTCAACCGCCGTGTCCTGTCATTCTAATGACGCCGCAAGGCAGACCGTTTTCGCAAGTGATTGCGCGCGAATTGAGCGAGAAATCGCACTTGGCTTTGCTCTGCGGACATTATGAAGGCATTGACGAGCGCGCCGTGAATTTGCTGGTGACGGACGAAATTTCCATCGGAGATTACGTTTTAACCGGCGGCGAAGCGGCGGCTTTAGTTGTTATCGAAGCAGTTAGTCGCCTTGTGCCCGGCGTTTTGGGCAACGAAGCCTCGCCATTGGAGGAATCGTTTAGCGACGGACTGCTTGAAGCGCCGTGTTACACGCGCCCGGCGCAGTGGCGTGGGCAAAGCGTGCCGGATGTTTTATTGAGCGGACATCATGGCGAAACGGCCAAATGGAAGCGCCGCGAGGCGTTGAAACGAACTTTAGAGCGGCGGCCCGATTTGGCAGAAATGCTACGCGCGAGCCGCGAGTGGACAAAAGAAGAATTAAAAATCTGGGACGAATTCGCGCAGCACCAAACATCCGAGAGGAAATCCAACGGCGCGAGCGACCTTGAACTTAAGGAGTAAAATCATGAATCAAGACTTGATCCGCGCCGTGGAAAATCGGCATCTGAAAGACAACTTGCCGGGTTTCGGGCCGGGCGACACCTTGCGCGTCGGCGTAAAAGTTATCGAAGGCACTAAAGAGCGCATTCAGCAATTCGAAGGCACCTGCATTGGTCGCGGCGGAACGGGCATGGGCGAAACCTTTACCGTGCGTCGCGTTTCGCAAGGCGTCGGCGTTGAGCGCACCTTTATGCTGCATTCTCCGCGCCTCGACAAAATCGAAGTGCGCCGTCGTGGTAAAGTGCGCCGCGCCAAATTGTATTATTTGCGTGGTCGCATCGGCTCCAAAGCCATTCGCATCAAAGAAAAGGTGTAAAGTGGTCTTTGGTTTTGGGCTTTGAACTCATCAGCGCGCGTTGCAATTTAAGGCAACGCGCGCTTTCGTTTCGGGTCTAAACCTGCCAAATTAGAAATTAAAAACCAAAGACCCAAATTCAAAATGGAACTGCATTTCGATTCACCTTACGTCAAAATCGCTATTGTCGGCGCTTTGTTGGGCGCGCGCGCTTTTGTGCAATTGTTTAGTCCTGTCGAAGCCAACGGGCAACGCAGCGAAACGGCGCGTTCGATAATTGAAACTCTCGATTCCGCCGCGATTGCGCTGGGCCTTGTGCTTTTCATCATCCAGCCGTTTTTGCTGCAAGCGTTTTTCATTCCGTCCGGTTCGATGGAAGACACGCTGCGCATTGGCGACAGATTGCTCGTTTCCAAGCTAATTTATCGCATGGATGAGCCGCAGTTTCAGGATGTCGTGGTCTTTAAGGCGCCGGACGCTTCGGGTTCGGGTGGGCAGGATTTCATCAAGCGTTGCATTGGCGTTCCGGGTCACGTTGTGGAAATCCGCAAAGCGCGACTTTATCGCGACGGCAAACTGGTGGACGAGCCGTATCCAAAACTGAGTCAGCCGCCAACTTCGGGCCTTTACGGTTACGACATGAAAATCGTGGGCGGCAAAATTTGTTCGCGTGACTATTCGATAGCGCCTGATATGCCGGGGCCGTGGGAAATCGCGGGCGAATCGCCTCGCGTCATGGCGCCCGATCAGAATCGGATAACTGTGGCGCCCGCCGAAGCCGTGCCCGCCGGTCATTTACTGATGCTGGGCGACAATCGCCACAATTCCAACGACGGCCATTATTGGGGTTTTGTGCCACGCGAAAACGTCGTCGGCAAAGCGATTTTCGTGTTCTGGCCGCCTGCCCGCATCGGT
>JANMKN010000286.1:0-1836 GCA_031372065.1 Abditibacteriaceae bacterium
CGTTTCGCTGCTACTAATCGAACGCGATACGCCGGGCTTCGGTCGCACGCCGCTGAAAAAAACTGGTTGGTGGTGTTCCGACACGGCGCATCTGCATTTTGATAATTGCCGTGTGCCAGTGGCGAATTTAATCGGCGCTGAAAATCAGGGCTTTCGCGCGATTATGCTGAACTTCAATGCGGAGCGCTTGGGCTTGGCGGCGCATGCGTATGGCATGGCGAAAGTTTGTTTTGACGATGCGCTCGCCTGGGCGCGCGAACGCAAAACCTTTGGCGCGCCGCTCATCGAACGCCAGGTCATTCGGCATAAACTCGTAGATATGGCGATGAAGATTGAAGCCACCCGCGCGACGCTTGAAGACCTAACCTATCGCGTCGAACACAAGGTTGGCACACCGAATCTATTAGTCGCGCAGACGTCAATGCTGAAAAATTTTGCCACGCAAACGCTGCAATTTTGCGCCGATCAAGCGGTGCAAATTTTGGGCGGGATGGGCTACATCCGCGAATCGCGCGTCGAACGCATTTACCGCGAAGTCAAAGTGCTAATGATTGGTGGCGGGGCCGAAGAAATTATGAAGGATTTGGCCGCTAAACAGATGAAGCTGTAATTAGGAACAGGACCGCGAGCAAGTAGCGAGCCTGCTCGGCAATTCTGGACGTACAAGAAAAACAAGCACGTTCGCTACCGCTCGCGGTCCTGTCACAAGCGTTTTTCCAACACCTCAAACGCCAACCATCGGAGTGCCTGCCCGCACATCGGTCGGAAACGGCTTGATGAGGCCTGTGCGCCGATAACCGCGTCGCTCATAAAACGCCAGTAATTCGCGCCGCAAGGTGAGCACCGTCATCTGCATTTTCCTGACGCCCCATTCTTGTTGCACAAACTTCTCTGCCACTTCGATCAAGTGCTTACCGATGCCGCGGCCTTGCAAATTCGGTTGGATGACCAGCATTCCCAGATAAGCCGCTTCTCCCGTTTTTTGTAAGTGAGCGGAGCCGACAAGTTCAGCGTCTTGCAGGCAAAGCAGAAACAATGAATGGTCAGCTTGAATCAGGTCGCACACTTCTTGTTCATCCGTTCGCTGCCCCTCCAACAAATGGGCTTCGCTTGTCCAACCCGCGCGGCTGGAATCGCCGCGATAGGCGGAATTCACCAACTGGGCAATCCGTTCGGCCTCAGTGCTGAAGGCCGGGCGAAAAGTGAAGGGTGAGAGATTAGATGCCTGGTTCATACTTAATTGCGCGGCGGCAAATCGAAGCGCATGCCATCATTGCCCACCACGACTTTGCCTTTGAAAATATCACTTACGCCTCGCGTAAAGGCTGGTTCAGTCTGCGCATTCGGAGCCGGAACCAGATGCGTGAAAACCAAGGTTTCCGCTTTTGCGGTGCCGGCAACTTCGGCGGCTTCGGTGGGGCTGGTGTGATAGGTGATGATGTCGCGCGCCATTTTAGCGCGACGCGGATTGCCCGCTTTTTCAAAATTCGACGCCGCGAATTGCAGCAGGTTTTTGGCAATCACTTCGTGAATCAATAAATCTGCACCCACCGCGTGTTTGGCTAAGTTGTCGCTCTTCGCCGTGTCGCCCGAAATCACGACGACGCGGCCTTTGTATTCAAAGCGATACCCATACGCCGGAGTAACCGGATCGTGGTTGACCTTGAAGGCCAAAACTTTTAATCCGTTGCGCGCAAACACCAGCGCCGCTTCATCATCGCTTTTCAGCTTGATCGGCTGTGCAACGGCCCCGGCAATGGCCCGCGGCATCATCTCTTCGCCGTGATGTAACACGCGATAATCGGTGTCGAGCGCGTATGCCTGCGCGAAGCCCGC
>JANMKN010000302.1:0-17768 GCA_031372065.1 Abditibacteriaceae bacterium
TCGTCTGCGCCCACCGAAAGGTAGCGCACAATTTTGCCTTGCGTCGCATCGAAAATCGCAATTTTGCGCAGCGCCTGAAAATACAACGCAATGTAACGCCCCGCGCCGCCCACAGTCACATCGGTTACTTGTCCGGGCAAATTGACCAGCGTTTTATCACCGAGGGTTTGCTCCGTTGCCCCAACAGTTGGCACGGCGCCGGGCGCCACGTCAAATTCAACCAAATAATGCGCGACGGTTTCCGTGGCCGACATATCGTTCCATGTGCCGTCATGGGTGAGGAGAATCCTATCTTCATTGGAAGGCGGCGCGTTATTGGGTTCGCCACCGCGCCAGTTGGTAAAGGCAAGCGGCTCGCCCGTAATCCAACTAAAACCGCCACCCGGCTCGGCGCTTCCCGGTGCTTGAATTCCGCCAGTCCACGCTTCCTGCTCGCGCGTAAGATTAGCCAGAAAATCTTGTTCGCTTTGCGTGGAAATAGTGGCGAGATGGCCCGCGACTTTGCTGAAAGTGCGCGTCGCTGCCGCGTTTTGTGCGGCATACCAAGTCAGGGGCGCCGAGAACATCTGGTAATAATGCCCATTCACTGGATTGAGGCGCGGCGCGGCGATGCCATCACCGGAAGGCGCCGTGATTTCAGGCGGCTGACCTGTCGGTAATTTTGGAGATGATGGCTCAGGCGGTTTATTCGCCACAGGCACTTCAAACTCAATCAAAAAGCCGCGATGCGCAGCGTGGCTGCCAGTTGTATCGTTCCAACCGCCCTGCGGCAATAATTCCAGAAAATCTTCCTTGTCGCCTTTTAATTGATTCGGCTCGCCGGGCCACCAACTGGTGTATTGCCACGTCTCGCCCGTAATCCAGCGCCAACCTCCGGCGGGTTCGACGGCGTTTTTCTCTTGAAACGAGCCGAGCCAATATCCTGTAGTCCGATCCGGCAATTGACGCACAATGTATTGCTGAATGAAGGCTTGTTCTTTGGCATCGGTAATCGTTGCCAGATGACCGTTCCCTGTAATCCACTTCTGCGCGGCGGCGAGATTTTTGGCATCTTCCCACGCAACAGGCTGCGAGGATAGGGCAATCTGATAAAAATGGCCGTTGGCAGAGTTTAGTGTCGGCGGTAGAAAAGTTAGTTTCACTTTTTCTTCGGGCACCATCGGCACTGGCACCAGTGGAATCACTGAGGAAACCTTCACCGTTGATGGCGTTTTGACAGGCAATAAATTAAAAAGCCCGGTTATTGTGCCGATTGCGACATCATCGCGCCGCACAGAAATTTTATAAAAGAGCGGCTTTTTTTCAGCGGTTATGCGAATATCCGTTGCCACAAATTCGCGCGCCTGAACGCGGCTAACCGAACTTACTCGCCAATTTTTGCCATCGCCGACGGCCAGATCAATAGAATAGAGCGGGCGGGCGTCCATCTCGTTATACACGCCGAGGTCGCCGGGGATGCGTCCACCATGCTGCTCTGCCGTTTCCAAATTAATAAAAACCTGCTGCGGTGCGCCGGACTTGCCGGAATTTGTCGGCGCGGCTTTGAGAGTAATCTTCGGCATCATCGCGGCGAAAATGGTATTAATTGGAATCGCAGTTGAAGGCTTATCTCCCTTTATTTCGACTGTTCGCATCAGACCGACTAAGCGGCCTGTTTCATCAATCAGCGGGCCACCGGACTTTATTTTTGGCGCCGCTGCCAATACGCGAATCAACGGAACGTTGTCGTTAGTTTGGGGCAGCGAAACCACACTGGCGCTTGCCGTTTCGACTTGCGGCATAGCGGAGTTGCCAGAGTTGGTTTTGCTCTCCGTTGAAAAGCCGAAAAATGTAACTGGCGCCTTCACTTTTAACGCATTCGCGTCACCCGGCGAGAGCGAGGCAAAGTTCGCAGGAAATGGTTTTTCAGGCACCAGCACAGCCAGATCGCGCTGCTTGTCCACACGCCAAACCAATAAATCAAAGGCGTTTTTTTCGTCTGCCAACCACGGTGCCAGCAAGCGCACTTTTGTCTGATTTCCCACGCTGCGGGCACTGGTGACAAAAACGCCGCGCCCATAAATGCAAACTGCCGTATCGCGCCCCGCTGGGCCATCCACCATGACCACAGCGCGCTGGCGAATTTCCGCTGGCGTCAGCGCGTGCGCGGCACAGAAAAACCCATTGCAGAGCAGCAACAACCCAATTAACACAAGGTAAACGAGCCACCACCTGAATTGGAGAATGTGAATCAAAGGTTGCATTTGACTTCCTTGACGATACTAAACGCTGCCTCCACCACTCGCGCGCTACACGTCCGACTTTTCATGATTATCGCGCAAAATTGCCGCTGCTTCGCGGAACGAGGCCGCGTTTTCGATTTGTTCGCTCAAAGCCACGAAATTCGCCACTTTGGGAAGGCGCAAATTATATTTTTGGCCGCCATCTTCGGCGATGATGGCGCCCCACGAAATGCCTTTGATATTTTCGGCAAAGCGGCGCACAAAAAGACCGCGCAGTGCGGCGCGCGTGTGCGAGGGAGGAACTTCTTCGGCAGCGATAATTTCCGCTTCCTGCACCAAGGTTTGCATCATTTCGCTTTGCACAAGGCCGTAATATAAACCGGCGTCCGTATCCACGTTGTGGTAAGCCAAATCAAGACTTTGTAAAATCGCCGCATCGCTGCGCCAATTGAGTTTTTCGCTGTCAGCAAAATCATCAAGCAACAGTTTTTTGGCGACCCAATCGAGGCGGTCATAGAGCGCAAGCGGATCACTTTCCAGCGCGTCCAGCGTTGCCTGCCATTCTTCCAAAACCCATTCGCTGCCGCTAATTTCCAGTTCCTGCGCGCCGCGCAGAAAACAGCGTTGCACATCTATCGCCGAAATGCTTTCGCCGCGCTCGTCTTCGACTAACCATTTGTAAGTATGGTCACGCGAAATGGCTTTAATGGCCTTGACCGGATCGCGCAATTCAACGGGCGCTGTCCAACCGCTTTCGAGCAAAGTGACGACGAGATTGGTCGCACCAACACGCAGCGCCGTGGCGTATTCGCTCATGTTGGCATCGCCCGCGATAACGTGCAGCCTGCGGGCGCGGCGCGGGTCGCCATGTGGCTCATCGCGCGTGTTGACGAGGGGCCGATTCGCCAGCGTATCCACGCTTTGCAACACGCTGAAAAAATCGGCGCGCTGCGAAAGTTGATAGTTGCACCACACCGCGCCGCGTTCTTCGATGCCGACTTTGCCAGCGCCCGCATAAATAATCCGCGTGGCTAAAAACGGTGCAAGCGTGCGCACCACATCGTCCCACGGCACGCTGCGGCGCAGGACATAACTTTCGTGCGTGCCATAACTGGCGCCATGAAAATCGGTATTGTTTTTGAAAATGCCGACTTCTTTGCCGGTTTCTTCGCTATAGGCGCGGGCCGCCGCCAAAACGATGCGTTCGCCCGCTTTGTCGTGCGCCACAAGGCTGCGCAAATCGGCGCATTCGGGCGTGGAATATTCGGGATGGCCGTGATCGTTATAAAACCGCGCGCCGTTGGATAAAACGCGGTCACAGCGATCTTCGGTGGGCGAATGGACGCGATCC
Organism: Abditibacteriaceae bacterium; assembly: GCA_031372065.1. Classification (GTDB taxonomy): domain Bacteria; phylum Armatimonadota; class Abditibacteriia; order Abditibacteriales; family Abditibacteriaceae; genus DASWNL01. Next base: position 3,574 of record JANMKN010000302.1, read on the forward strand.
GTGGGCCGGTCAAATTGCGCATCGGTGGCGTCTTGCGAAAGTTTCTCCACATGAAAACCGCGCACATCGTTGCGCGGGTCTTCGGCGCGATAATTCCACGGCGCCGCAAAGCGTCCGCGATAATGTTTCACCACATCACGCGAAGCAGCCACTAAAGCCGTTGTTTCCGCGCCTTCGACGGCGATACCGTATTCTGTCTCAATGCCAAATAAAGAGGTCATTTTGGGTTTTAGGTTTTGGGCCTTTGGCTTTGAGATTCACCTTGGGATTCAAAAACCCAAGACCAAAGCCCCAAGACCAAAGTCCTAATCCACTTTCCAAACTTTGATGGTGCCATCGTCGCTACTGGAATAAAGCGCCGTGCTGTCGGGGTCAAAAGCTAAGGCCGTTACAAAAGAAGAGTGACCACGCAGAGCATATTTGATGCGCCAAGTCGTGGTGTCCCACAGGCGAATTTCGTTAAAGTTGCCGGTGCCAGCCAAAAGGTGGCTATCGGGAGAAAACGCCAAGGTGCCCTGCCCATTAAAGCCGGTCAAGGTGTTAATCAGCGCGCCCGTGGCCGCGTTGTGAATTTGCACTGAACCATCCTGACGACCTGCGGCGATGAAACGATTATCGCGAGAATACACCACAGAAGTCACCGGTGCTGGGGAAGGCAAAGTCCGCTTTAAATCACTGGTTGCCACGTCCCATAAGGCCACGCCGCGCCAAGTGCCGCCAGCAATCAAAGACCCATCAGGCGAAAAAGTGAGGGTATTAGTTGCATCACTGGGAACAATGTTGGCGTTGCGCGGTGGCTCATTGTCTTGCCAACGCAGCGTAGAGCGCGGCGCACCCGTATTGGCATCCCACAATTTGACTTCGCCTTCCACCAAACCATCACCCACACGAAACCTGCCCGGTGCCAACGCGGTAGCCAATAACAAACCGTCGGGCGAAAAAGCCAGAGCCGTGATGGGATGCAGCGGCTTTATGGAGTAAGGCCGCGCCACGCCGGTTGTGGCATCCCAGAGCGTCACCGCGTTCTCGTTTACGGTGGCTAAAAGAGCCGCATTTGGCGCAAAAACCAATAAGTCGGGCGCAGTGGCCGGGGCATCCAAAGTCAAGCGCAAAGTGGCGGTGGCCGTATTCCACAGTTTCAACGGCGGATTATCGCCGCCCGCCGCTAAAATAGTGGCATCGGCAGACAACGCCAAGGCTTGAATCGGCACCCCTTCGCGAATTTCGTTCAACAAGGGCGTGCGGCCACCGACCATATCCACAATCACCGCTTTGCCCCACGGAAAGTCAAGGCGCATCGTTGGATAATCGCGGCCTAAAACAGTGGCTTCGACGCTTTCACGCCACCAACGGCAGCATTCGGTAGACACCACACGCGTTGCAATATCATCGGCGGAAAGCAACTGTTCAAGGCTGAAATCGCGAATCGTCTGCCCGGCGGGGTTAAGTAGCGTCAGGCTGTGTTCGGCGCCGACTCGCCCCCAAACGTCAAAGGCTGCGGTATAAGGTTGCGCGCGGCCCACAATGATAACATCTACGGGCACCCAATCGAAAACACGTCGCCAAACTTCATGCTCGGTGCCATCGGCCTCCAAAGTGGTCATAATGCCCGTCGAACCAGTAACGCCGGGGACGATTTTCAGGGCGAATTTTCCGTCGCTTGAAGTGAAATAGCGCGGCTGAGGCGCATCCCACGTTGGCCGCATAAGTTTCCACGGTTCAGCACGCAAACCACTGCTGAAAATCACCGTGCAAAGCAATGTAAGGGGGATCAAAAAGCGCGAAATCATGGCAACCGGGGACGGCGTCTTTGGACCGAACGCCGCTTCCCATTATAACAAGCCCTCTCAACAGAGAATCACATTTTACGCTGGACTTAGCACGTCAAATGTCGCTATCCTCATACAGTCCCTGAAACAGATTTGACATTTTGCATGGGATTTGAGGTTAATTTGAGCAAAACAATTCTTGTAACCGGTGCCGCTGGTTTCATTGGTAGTCATGTCGCAGAACGCCTTGTGGAACGCGGCGACATCGTAGTAGCGCTGGATAATCTCAACGATTATTACGATCCCCAACGCAAGCAGGCCAATCTCGACGAAGTGCGCGCTACCCTTGCGGCCAAAGGTGTAACGCAAAACCTACACTTTGTGACAACGGACTTGCGCGATCGCAAGGCGTTGGCTGAACTTTTCGAGGCGTATTCTTTTGACGCCATCGTCAATCTCGCTGCGATGGCGGGTGTGCGCAATTCGATGTCTGATCCACAATTGTATTACGATGTCAACTGCGCCGGAACGCTGAACCTCTTGGACGGAGTGATGGGCCGTTTAACGGACACCAAACCGGAAAAATTAGCCACCTTCATTTTAGCTTCCACCTCGTCGGCCTATGGCAACACCAAGCAGATGCCATTCATCGAAACCGATGCTTGCAACGAACCGTTGGCGCCATATGCGGCCAGCAAGCGTGCTGCCGAATTGCTATTGTATTCCTATCATTTTTTATATAAAGTGCCCGCCACGGTTTTGCGTTTCTTCAACGTTTATGGCCCGCGCGGACGCCCCGACATGATGGCTTACAAAGTGTTGGAATCGGTTTTTTCCGGCAAAGCAGTGCCTTATTTCGACAGCGGCCAGATGCATCGCGACTGGACATTCGTGGCGGACATCGCCAGTGGCGCTGTGGCCGCGTGCGACCGTCCTCAAAATTACGAAGTCATCAATTTAGGTCGCGGACATCCGGTTTTAGTGGCCGATTTTGTAGATTACCTGCAAGAACTGGCGGGCGGCAAAGCCAATCTGGTTCCCGAAAAAGCGCCCGATGCTGATATTAACTATACCTACGCCGACATCAGCAAAGCGCACGCCTTGCTCGATTATGATCCACAGGTCACAGTGGAGCAAGGCTGCCAATTGTTTTGGGAATGGTTTCAAAAAGCTGTCTTGAAGCCTTCTTGAAACCCTAAAAATCGCTTTCGCGCAGTTCCTTTGGGAGCAGTTTCGCAGCATTACACAGATTATTATGCGTGCGTAAAGCGTGACCCACAGGCGATTTGCTTTGCTACACTCAGCAGCGACCAACAAAAGCGACCAACAAATTTCCCTAAAGAATCCCATGTTGCCGACTACAGATTTAAATGTGGAGGACATTGTGCCTTTGGCACCACCGCGTGTCCATAAAGAAGAATTGCTGATGACGGAAGCGGCAAACCGCACCGTCATCGAAGGACGCAGCGCCGTGCGCGCGATTTTGCGTCATGAAGACCCTCGCCTGCTGGTAGTGGTTGGCCCTTGCTCAATTCACGACCCGCAAGCCGCGCTCGAATATGCTGAAAAATTAGCCCGTCTGCGCGATGAACTTGCAGATCGCTTGCTCATCGTCATGCGGGTTTACTTTGAAAAGCCACGCACAACCGTGGGTTGGAAAGGTCTTGTCAACGACCCGCACATGAACGGGACGTATGACATCGAAACCGGCTTGAAACGCGCCCGCAAGTTGCTGCTACAGATCACCGAAATGGGCCTGCCCACGGCCACGGAGTTTCTTGACCCGATTGTGCCGCAATATATTGCCGATTTAGTGGTCTGGGCCGCTGTGGGTGCCCGCACAACGGAATCGCAGACGCATCGCGAAATGGCGAGCGGGCTTTCGATGCCGGTTGGTTTCAAAAACGCCACCGATGGCAGCTTGCAAATCGCGCTGGATGCCATGCAATCGGCGCTTTCGCCGCATTCGTTTTTGGGCATTGACCAAAACGGCGTCACGGCGATTATTCGCACCAAAGGCAATCCGTTCGGCCACGTTGTTTTGCGTGGCGGACGCACGGCCACCAACTACGATAAATCCAGCATCGAAGCTGCGATGGCCTCTTTGAAAAAGGCCGGGCACGATGTTTCCATCATGGTGGATTGCAGCCACGCCAATTCGCAAAAGCAGCATTGGAAACAGGAAGATGTGGCCCGCGATGTCATGGAACAACGCGCCGAAGGCAACACGTCGCTGATTGGCCTGATGATTGAAAGTTTTCTGTTTGACGGCAATCAGCCTGTGCCCGATGATTTGTCCAAGTTACAATACGGCGTCAGCGTCACCGATGCGTGCGTCAACTGGGAAACCACCGAACGAATGCTACGCCACGCGCACGAAGCCTTGGCTCCCACTTTAGCCGAAGCCTTGACTGCCTAATTCTATGCCCATCCCGCAAATTGGCAAGCCTTTGCCCGATTTTTCGTTGCCTGCGGTGCAAAAAAGCGCAGAGGGCTTCCTCGAAACGACGATTTCGCCTGACTCGCTGGCCGGGCGCGCTTTTGTGTTGTTCCTTTATCCGAAGGACGCTACCAGCGGTTGCACCATCGAAGCGTGTCAGTTCGGCGAACTTTACACCGAATTCCAGAAACTTGGCATTGAAGTGATTGGATTATCGCGCGATAAATTGAGCGCGCATAAGCGGTTTATCACCAATCAGAACCTGCCCTACCCGCTCGCCAGCGATGAAGGCGCGCCGCTCATTAAAAGTTGGGGCCTGCTCGTCAACAAAACCATGTATGGCAAACCCGTCACGGGTGTGGCGCGCACCACATTTTTGGTCGGCGCCGATGGCCTTGTGCGTCAGGTTTGGGAAAAAGTCACGCCTGCTGGTCATGCAGCGGAAGTTTTGAAAAGCGCGGCCAGCCTGTAAGACTGCAAGTTGCCGACATTCCAAATGGCGATTTTTGGAGCAATCAATGACCGACGAACGCCCTTCTTCTCCTTTCGATCAGGAACAAGAAAACCAACTGAACGAGCAAATCGAAGCCGAACGCGCCGCCAATGCCCGCGTGCCTACCGGCCTGTTTGCGTTGATGGTCGCTCCGCTATTGCTGATCGCCATTCCGCTGGTGTTGTTATGGGTTCTGCGTTCCTCGCCTACCAATACCACGGCGTTAGCGCCAATTTCTACCACAACAGCCGCCGAAGCCACGCCTGCGTTACCGAGCGGGCCTTCCGTCGCGTGGCACACGTCCTTCAAAGACGCCTTAGCTTTGGCGCAAAAAACCGGAAAGCCCCTCATGGCCGATTTTTATGCCGATTGGTGCGGGCCATGCAAAGCGATGGATGCCTATACATGGACTGACGCCTCCGTCGTCGAAGAAAGCAAAAATGTGATTGCCGTCAAAGTGGACATAGACGCGCCAGAAAATGCAGAAATTACGCGTCGCTACAAGATTAACCCCTTGCCCTGCATCATTTGGATGGATTCACAAGGCAACGAAAAAGGCCGCAATGAAGGCGCCGTCGGGCCGCAAGATATGCTGTTGTTGATGCAAAAATATCGCTGACAAAGCCGCAACGAAGAAAAACCCCTCCTGCTCTTTGAACAGAAGGGGTTTACCATTTCGGGAGCCGATTTAGGCGCGGTAATTTTCACCGTGGCGCTGGGGTTGCCGATTTCTTGGTCATTTTTCACAAAAATCGCGTAATATTCGCGCTCTTCGGGGCCATCGGCGAGGTTAAGGTTAAGGGCCAAACGGGCGCAAAACAAGCTAAAAAACGCGAAAAACGACCAAATTATGCTCGTCGGGATGCCGCAGGGCATCTTTTTTCGGCGCTCGATACCCGGCGGCGTCCCGACGACCTCAACTTTTCGGCGCTTGATACCCTGCGGCATCCCGCCATGCTCCGAGCGCGGAAACTTGATACCCTGCGGCGTCCCGCCGTGCTCCGAGCGCGGAAACTTTGTGCCCTGCGGCATCCCGCCATGCTCCGAGTGCGGAAAAAAGATGCTCGGCGGGACGCCGCAGGCATTTTTTCTCATTACATTGATAAGTCCAAATGCCTAATCCATTTTACAACGCGCCCGCTCCCTGACAAGAGGCTGCTGCCCCTATTTTTCGCTGGCATTTGGCAAATCTGTTTGCCACCCAACTTCTGACATTTTTCAGAAATTCGGCCCTCAAAGCGAATTTGCGGTTTTATCGCCCCTATCCGGCATTATCATCAAAAAGGCCGTATAATAGGAGTTGGGTTGCGGCGCGGCTTGGTTGCGTGTTACGATTTTGAAATGAGGCATTATCATGAGAAGAATTCTTGTCTTTGGTTTATTCTTAGCTATGCTGGTCAGTGAAACTTTAGACTGCCAAGCAAACTCACCCCTACCGCCATTGCCGCTATCAAAACGCGTTGGTATGTCAACACACGTTTTTGTGGGAACGGTGAAACAAATAGACTATGTGGATAAGGATGGACAGGTCATTACTCCTGAACAGGCATATCCTACTTTTCCAAATCTAACCTTGCGACTAAATCTTCAAGTAGATGAAATCCTTTTTCCTGCTAAGTGGAAAGCGGGAGGAACGGTTCAATTACGGGATTTCATATCTTTGTGGCGGCCTTATGAGCATACTTCAAAACAAGAGGGCGTTAAGGATTTAGAAAACGTATTAGCTGCGTGGCGCAAGAGTTATGGTGAAAAGAAATATGTGTTTGTGACTCGCGTAGTTGCTCCAAAACGCAGAAGCCCCTATTTGGTTTCAGTTCAAGGCCCTTACTATAGGGAGGATTTGGAAAAGAAATCAAGCATCAAAGCAATTATCCGAAAGGCTGTTGGGCAAAAAAGAAAAAGACCATGAAGGCTACCAACAGTGACAGAATTAAGCTAACTGAGGTCAACTATCAAGGGATTTGACAGTTAATTTTTGATAAATCGCGACAGCGCGTTTCTCAAGCGGGAAGCGCGCTTTTTGGTGCCACTTCGGGCGGCGCGGGCGTTCGGCCTCTGCGCGTAGCTTGACAGCAGGCGGAGCCTTCCGATGATAAAATAGGAAGCGGAGGTTAGAACAATGGAAGAGACCATCACAACCGAAGTGTCTGCCGACGAAGCCGCACAAGTTCAAGCCGAAATCCAGCACTATTTTGAGGAAATCGAACGCTCCAAAGAGCGGATGAAAAAAGACCAAGCCGAAATCGTGAGATTAAAGACTCGAACACGAGCGATGCTGACTGAACTCACAGAGATGAGAACAGCTTAATTATGGGCATTCTCAAACAGCTGCTCGATTACGTGCGCCAATTGTTCGCCGTGACTCAAACTTTGGAGGAGAACAAACAGGAAATCAAGGAATTACGCCAGGAAGTGGAACAGCTTACCGACGTTGTTCGACACTTAGCATATGACTTGCGCTACTCACTTAACGACGAAAAGCATGAGCGAGAAAAACTGATGCTGAAGTTGGAGAATGAGATGCTGCGGTTTGAGCGCCGGTTGCCGCCAGCGAAAGAGTCAGATGGGAAATAAAACCAATTAACAGCCGCCCAACAAGAAGCTCTGTTGGCAAAGGGTCTTTTTTAGCGTTGATTCCGGTTTCTATACAGCAGCGCGTTTCTCCCTGAGAAGCGCGCTTTTTGTTTGGCAGAATCAACTCATCTGAATCTGCAATTTCTGGCCGGTTTTCAGCGAAACATCGGCGGCAAAAGAAAGCAAAGCGCGGCCATTTTCGCTTGATAACTGCGCGGCGATGGGATTGCCCTCTAATGTCACTCTGGCGGTTTTGGGCGTGGTGCCTTCTTTGGGCGCGAGTGCTAAAGTTTTCAAGCGAAGCGCGCCGGATTTCAACTCAATTTCCGCGTTGCGCGCTGCGCCTTCATCCTTTTGCGAAAAGCTGCCCCAGCCCGTTGCCGTGGTAAACGCCGCTTTGAAATTCTCCGGCGAAAGTTTCGGCGCGAAGCCGAGATGACCGTTCGGGCCGTGATGTTCGTAGCCGCAGGCCGCGACGAAAACGCCGTAGCTTGCCATTGAGCGCGCATAATGGTCGCCGCATTCGACTTCGTTCCACGGATTGCGCCGCGCTCCATTGTAGCGGTCATGCACGGCGCGCGTCACGGCCAAGCCTTCTGGCACCAAGCCTTCCCAAATCATGTGTCCGGCGGCCTGATATTCAAAGCCGTTCATGCACTCGTTGAAATAGCCCGCTGCCCAATCGGGGCCTTTGCCGGCGGCTTGTTTATAGTCCCAATCGGCGCGCGGAAAGCTGCACATGAGTAGGCCCGCTTCGCCCGCCATGGCATACCAACGGCCTTGTTTATACGCTGCGCGATACGCGCCCGCATCGGGCGTGAAGTTGTATTTATAAAGCGCGGCCAAAGCACGTTTGGTTTCATTTTGCGGCAAGACGCGCGGCAAGCCGACTTGCCATGCCCAACTTTGCCCGAAGACCTGATCAATCTCGCAGCCGGTGCCGGAATTGATGGTATCAGCCCGTTTTGGGTCAACGATGTTCATGAAATATTCGCCGTTGAACAATTGCGCCGTGATTTGTTTGGCGCCGCTCTCGGCGATGGTTTCGCAACGCGTGGCAAAATCGGTTTCGTTCATCTCGCGCGCCATCGCCGCGCCCGCGCGCAACGCCGCCAGATACAGCGAACTAAGCCACGCCACTTTGCCGAACCATGCCGTATCCAGCGTGTTCATCTGGTCGCCTTCCATCAGGCCGTCGCTATCGCCATCGCGCTGCAAAAGCGGGTCGAAAGCCTTTTTGATTTTCGGCCAGTTGCGCTTGAGAAACTCGCCATCGGGCGCCATTTGATGCTCGCGGTAAATGCGCAAAATCGTTCCGGCTTGGCCGTCCACCGCAAGGCCGCGATCAAACTCGGCGCGAAAGCCCATCACGCCATTGTTTTCGTTGAACGCGATGCCCAAATCTACACGCTCGCGCGTGTCGCGTTCGAGTTCGGGAAAGAGTCGTGCGACGGCGTGCGCGTAATGCCAAACGTGCGCGCAAGTGCCCGGACAGCAGCCGACGCCTTCCCACGCATAAAAGCGCCCGTTGGCGAAGCGAAAGCAGGTCGAAGTCGCCAAAATCGAAGCGTTGAGCAGCGTGCGATCTAAAAACCAAAACGGCAAAGTCGAATCGTAAAAGGTGTCGTGAAACAGTTTGGTATCTTTGGAAAGGCGCGCGAAATTTGTCGTCACATATTGCGCCACAGCCTGCGCCGACGCGAATTTGGTGGCGTAAAAGCGGCCCACTTTGCCGAGATTTTGCAACGTGAGATTTGGAAAATGCCACGCCAAAACGAAATCTACATTCGCACTTTGCCCCGGCGCCAGATTCATTTTGCGCCCGATAGAACCAATCAGCGGTTCGCCAATCGGCGCCGTCGTTTCGGCGCTGGCAAAACCGCCGCGCCCGCCTGCGGCTTGGGCAATATCCGGCGCCGCGCCCAGCAAACCCAGTCCCATGGTGCCGTAATCGCTTTGCTCTTCAAACTTGCCGTTGCCACTGGCGGACGTGTCGCTGAAAGTGATTTTGCCGATGCCCACGTTGCCCCACGCGCCGGTGCCTTTATCGAAAATTTCCAGCGTGGCGTCTTTGCCCTTCAAGCCGCGCACGTCGAATGATTTGGGCGACATCAGGTTGTTGTCCTCGCCTGAAACCGTTTGCGCGATCTTGCCATCCACCAGTAAATTCAGGCCGGTAACGCCTTTTGCTTTGCCGCCGCCAATCCAGAAAACGATGTAATCGCGCTCGATTTTGAAAGCCTTGCTGGTGAGTTTGCCGACGTGCGAATCGCGCCCTCCGACATCATTCGCGGGCGCCGAAGCGTGCGTGTTGACTATGCGGTCACCTTCGCCGCCTATATCGCCCTGATAATCAATAATCTCGTTGCGGCGCAGCGGGCGCGTGCCGAACGCGGTGCCTTCAACAGTCCACGGCGCGAAGGAATCTTTGTTCCAATCTTCAAAAACAATATCCGGTCGCGCGGCCACTTTTGTAAGAGGAGAAAATTCAGCGGAGCAATTTAAAAAGTGCAGGCCATCGCCACGCAGCACAGCGTTGCGCCGCATCGCGCCCGGCCATTGGTTCGCTTGCGCCACAGCATTTTGCAGCCAGCCGATAAGCGTCGCTTCAACGGGCGCATTCGAGGTGTTTTTCACCGTGTAACGCAAAATGGTGGCGGGCAAACCCGAATCGTCCGCGTTGAGCGGAATAAACGGAGAGAAGGCTTCAAGCGTGACGGCAACCGGACAATTTTCATCGGCATAATTCACCGTCGCTAAAGGATATTCACCGTTGAAAGCAATGTCAGCAAAGCCCTTTTTATCCAAGTCGCGCGTTTGCGTTTTGCCGCCCGCCGTTACCTGCAAAGCGAAGCCTTGTTCCAGCGGAGAAGAAGGCGTCAGCGGCCCAGCGTAATGCTCGGCGCCGGTGCCGATGTGCTTGTTAAAAACGTCCCAATGCCACAATTTGCCATCGCCGCCCAGATAAACCTGCCCAGCGCCGATGCCGCCAACCGGCATTCCGATGAAACGCAAATCATCGCCTTTATAAACCGTCGGCGTGCCTCGTTCAAACAGCGATTTTATCCAAGCATCGTCCAGTTTTTTATCGGATGGCACCAACTTTTCAAAGTCAGCGCGATCAAACGGGCCAGCCATGACCGGCAGGCGCGCAGTGAGAATCGCAGCGGCACTCAGGCCGATAAATTTAACCGCCTCGCGGCGGGTGACTTTTCCAGCGTCGGATAAATTTTCCATGATAAATCTCAGTTTTCACTTGCCGCGCTTGACGGCGATGCCCACCAACGAAGTGCCGAAATTGAGGCGATGGCGGCGAATGATGCGGCCTTCGAGCTTGAGATATTCGATCAACATTTGGTTGCCCAAACGCGGCAATTGCGGCAAGTGAGCGCCTTCGGAGTGGCGCCGCGCGTGCTTGGGACGCTTCGGTTGAAACGGCAAAATGATTTTGCGCCACAGCCATGCCAGTGGCGGCATGATGCTCATAGCGAAGGACAAACGATAAACCTCAAAGCCGCTTTCGCGCAGCAGATTTCGCAAACTACGATATTCATAGCGCCGGAAATGATGCAACGCTTCATCGTGCGCGCTCCACAAATGCTGATAGGCCGGCACACTGAAAACCAAGGCGCCGCCCGGCTTTAAAACGCGCCACACTTCGGCTAAAGCGCGCACATCATCACTGAGATGTTCCAAAACATCTAACATCGTCAAAAGGTGAAACGATTCATCGCCAAAAGGCAAATGCAAAGCGTCGCCTTGCAAAAGAGAAACGCCCTTCGATTCGGGATGCGCCCGCGCGAATTCCAAAGCCAGTGGCGAAAAATCCATCGCCGTGATATGGCCCGCAGTGCCGACAGCGTTCTTAAGCATTGGCAAATTCGCGCCGGTGCCGCAGCCAATATCCAGCAGTTGCAAATCCGATTTGCGGGCAGTTTTCGGCACTTCGCGGAGCAGTCCGGCGACGATTTCGCGGCGCCCGACAAACCACCAATATTCGGTTTCCAACTCGTGCATCCGCGCGTATTCTTGAGATTCCATGAAGCAGGCCTAAAGGCTTTCAGCGTTTCTTTTTTTGCTTCTGCTTTTCCAACAACAGCTTTTTAATGTCCTGAAAATAAAAGCGCCGCTGCCCGCCCGGTGTGCGATGTGATGGCAAGGCACCAGCATTCGAATAACGCCGCACCGTGGCGCGGCACAGGTTCAATAGCAGGGCCGCTTCTTCCAAGGTCACTTCCGGGTTTTCCAATCGCGCGAACAGTTCGCGGCGCGATTCGGTAAGCTGGCGCTGCCGCGTTTTTTTTTCGGTTTTCTCTGAAATCGTTTCGGGATTCGTTGCCATGAAATCACTCAATCAACATCGCGTCGCCGAACGAAAAAAACCGATATTTTTCGGCGACGGCGGTGCTGTAAGCATAGCGAATTTTTTCTAATCCGGCCAAAGCCGAAATCATCGCCAAAAGCGACGAGCGCGGCAAATGAAAATTGGTCAGCAACGCGTCCACGACTTTAAATTGATAGCCTGGTGTGATGAAAATCTGCGTCGCGCCGACTTGCGGATGCACCAAACCATTGGCATTGCCCACCGATTCCAAAACGCGCGCCGCCGTGGTGCCAACCGCAATCACGCGCCCGCCGCGCTGCCGTTGTTCAGCAATTAAGTGTGCCGTTTGCGGCGAAATTTCGAATTCTTCGGAGTGCATTTCGTGCGCTTCCAGAGTGTCGCTTTGAATCGGGCGAAAAGTGCCCAATCCGATGCCCAAAGTGACGAACGCAAAGTGAATTCCGCGCACGCGTAAGGCATCCAAAATTTGCGGCGTAAAATGCAACCCGGCAGTCGGCGCGGCGGATGAATCAAGCGGATTTTCGCCGCTTTCGCTGCGCGTTCGGGTGCGTGCATAAATAGTTTGATATTGTGCTTCATCGCGCGGCTTTTGATGAATGTAAGGTGGCAGCGGCACTTCGCCGAGTTGCGGCAAAAGCGCGCGAATATCTTCTTGCAAATCGAAGCGTAGCAGCCAGCCCGAAGCCGTGCGCGCTTCGGGTTTCGCTGCGACGCGCAAAGCATTATCGGGCGAAGCGAATTTGATTTCGCTGCCGACTTTCAAGCGTGCCGAAGGTTTGAGCAACGCTTCCCACAAATTGGTTTCCACTTCACGCAAAAGCAACGCTTCCACGGCGCCGCCGGTTGGTTTGTGGCCGCGCAAACGCGCGCGAATAACGCGCGTGTCGTTGAAAACCAAAAGGTCATCGGCGCGCAGTAAATCGGGCAATTCGTAAAAACGATGATGCGCCAAAGACTGCGAATCGCGCCGCACCACCATCAAACGCGAATGGTCGCGCGGCTCCGCCGGAGTTTGCGCGATGAGTTCAGGGGGCAAATAAAAATCGAGTTCAGAAACGAGCATAGGCCAATAAATTATGTCCGCTTATTTAGCCACTTTGTCGTTATTTTTCTCAGACTTTTCAGCAAAGCGCCCCTGATCGTCGGTTTCTTCCATCCACTTTGCCAAAACACCGCGCAAATGATTTAATGGAGCCGCATATTTGGGATCAGCGGCAAGATTATGAATTTGCCACGGGTCGTTTTGCATATCGTAAAGCTCTTCTTCCGGCTGGCGCGGCTGACATAAGAAATCTTGCGCGGGCGTGAGTTTGCCTTGCGCGTGCAATTCTTTCAGCAAATTCCACACGGGATATTGCATTTCCTTGTAATTATTGGGCGCCAAAAACGGCACTTCGGGCGTGAAGTTTTTGATGTAACGATAGCGCGCATCGCGCACGCTGCGAATCCGCATGGCGGTTTCATCGCAGCGGTCACGGGCGCCAAAAGCATATTCGCGCGGCGCTTCGGCGCGCTCGCCTAAAAAGAGGCGTCCTTGCATTTTCGCGGGTTTGGCGATGCCGAAAAAATCCAACGTCGTCGGCGTGAAATCAATGGCTTCAATAAAGCGATTCTCCACTTTGCCGGGCACAATTTGCGCGGGCGCCGGAAAGTTTTTCGGCCAGCGAATAATTAGCGGCACCAAAAAGCCTTCTTCGTAGCAAAATTGCTTGGCACGCACATGAGCCGCGCCGTTGTCGCCGAAAAACATGATAATGGTGTTGTCGGCCAAGTCCTCTTTTTCGAGTTGCTCAAAAATCAAACCGATTTTCCGATCTAATTCCGTCGCCGAATCGAGGTATTGCGCCCAATCTTTGCGTGTGATTTCGTGGTCGGGATAATACGGCGGAATTTCGACTTTGGACGGGTCGGCTTTGGCGGGCGAGTGAAACGTGCGATGCGTTTCTTGAAAATTTACCTGCGCGTAAAAGGGCTGATGTGTTTTTAAATCGGCCCATTTATTGGAGTCGAATAAATTGCCTTGGACATTGAAATTCCAATCGGTTTTGCCGGTGCCTTTAAAACCCATTCCGGCGGGCATTTGCACCACATTGGCGGTGAAAACTCCGGCTTCACGCAAGCGGTCGGGCAAAGTGCGAACGCCATCGGGCAATTGATAACCATCGTTGCGATGCGAGCGATGATGGTGCGCGCCAATGGTGGTTTGATACATTCCTGTCATAAAGGCCGAGCGCGAAGGCGAACAAACCGGCGCCGTGGTGTAAGCGTGTGTGTAGCGCACACCTTCTTTCGCCATTTGGTCGAGGTGGGGCGTCCACACTTGCTTTGTGCCGTAGCAACCCAAATGCGGCCCCATATCTTCGGCGATAAGCCACAAAACATTGGGCTTTTTCGGCGTTTCGGCAGCGTGTGCAGGCAACATGAGTAGAGATGAAACGAAAAGCAGCAACCATTTTTCCATAAGATTTCTCAGCATCAGCCGGAGAGTGTAAATTATCGTCTAAAATCGCGGGACAGGGCATTTTAGGCCCAAAATGGCGTTTTTTAACCGATAACGAGTCTCGTTATCGGTAA
>JANMKN010000303.1:0-25312 GCA_031372065.1 Abditibacteriaceae bacterium
TGCTTGCCTTGAGGAGTTGTGCCATTCTTTTTGATGTGGCCACTGCCACACCTCGGACAGGTGTTCTTTTCGGTTTTCACATCCCAAAAAGAGCCTGTCCGAGGCTTTATGCTCCCTCAGCATCATTTCTGTAACATGACCGCAACGCTTGGGCACAGGTGCGGCGTTTATCGCGGCGGGCGGTTATCATCATCACATCGGCCTCAACACATGGGAAAGCGCCGGAGGGCAGCCGCCCGCGCCGGGCACGACGGGCCTTTATCATTTGGCGATTTTGTATCCGACGCGTGCCACGTTAGCCGATGCGCTAAAGCGACTTATGAATGCTGGAATTGAACTCGATGGCGCCGCCGATCATGGCGTCAGTGAAGCGCTGTATTTGCGCGACCCCGATAGCAACGGCGTCGAACTATACTGGGATCGTCCGCCCGAACAATGGCCGCGCACGCCCGAAGGCAATATCGAAATGTTCACGCGCCGCCTCGATTTGCAAGATTTGCTGCACGCGGCAGACACAGCGTAAAAATTCACTTGAAAGCGAAAAACGATGTCCAAAGATTTGATTATCTCGTTGATTGAAGGCAGCATGGGCGAACTCGAACGCACCGCGCGGGCCGTGCCGGACGACAAACTCAACTGGAAGACGCTCGATAATGGCCGCACTGTGCTGGATTTGCTCGGCGATGCCGCGCAAACGCCCGTTATGATCGTTGAACTGCTGAAAGCGCCGGAAAATTTCAATCCTTACGAGATTTTTCCGCAATTAAAAGCCGAACGCGAGAATTGGACGCGCGAGAATTGCCTCGAAAAACTGCATTCCAATACCGCTGCCGCCATCGAAGCCATTCGCGCCACGCCGGACGAAGATTTAGAAAAGCCCGTCACGCTGCCTTTTGGCGAACGCGGAATGACTTTGCCGCTTGGAATGTGGACTTTAATGGCCCAACGCGCCTTTATTTCGCGCTTCGCGCAAATTAATTACATTCAAACGCTGTATGGCGATTTTGAAGGCCATTGATTCGGTTTTCATGGACAAAAAAACCAAGAAAAAACTGCAAGACAAAGCAAAAACGCGCGGCATTTCCACCAATGGCAAAGGCGGCTACGAGCGTCACGTTTTGCTGTGCGGCGGGCCGGATTGCTGCTCGTCGGACGAAGGCAAAGAGACGATGAAGTTTTTAAATAAGCGTCTCAAACAACTCGAAAAACAAGGCCATTATGTTTATCGCAGCCAAGTAAAATGCCTGAGTTTTTGCAAAGGCGGCCCGCTTTTGGTGGTCTATCCCGAAGGCGTTTGGTATGGAAACGTCACGCCCGAAGTCGCCGAGCGCATTGTTCAAGAACATTTAATTGACGGCAACATCGTCGAAGAATTTGCCTTCGCGCATAATCCGCTTTTGAAAGTCGAATAAAGCAATTTTGTTATATTTCAAAGCGCGCCTTTTGCAAAAGGCGCGCTTTTTTGTGATTCTTCATGCAAACCGTTCAACAGCAACTTCAAGACAAAATTAATGCGGCACTCTTGGCCGTGGGCGTAGATTTATCGGGCGTTTCGCCGGATGTTTTTCAGGTCGTGCCCTGCGCCAATGCGCAGTTTGGCGATTATCAATTCAACGGCGCGCTGCCATTGGCAAAAGCCAACAAAACCAACCCACGCGCCTTGGCGCAAAGCCTCCTTGAAAAATTGGATGTCGCGGGATTATGCGAGGCGCCGGAAATCGCCGGGCCGGGTTTTATCAATTTGCGACTCACGCGCGAGTTTCTCGAAAGCATGGCGGCGCAGGTTTTGGGTGATGAGCGCTTGGGCGTGCCACTTACTGCGACGCCGCGCACCGTTGTGGTGGATTATCCTTCGCCGAATGTCGCTAAGCCTTTACACGTCGGTCACATTCGCACCATGTTTATCGGCGATGCCATCGCGCGGCTTTTGCGTTTCGCGGGGCACCAAGTCATCAGCGACGATCACATTGGCGACTGGGGCACGCCAATTGGCATGGTGATTTGGGGCTGGCCGCGCTTTGGCGACGAAAATTTCTTGGGGCAAAACGCGCTCGAAGCGATGGGCAATGTTTATAAAACCGTTAAGGCCATGACGGGCGCAAAAGAAGGAGGCACTTTAACGCCGCAAGCCAAAGAAACCTTGGCTGCCGTGCGCGAAGAAACCGCGAAACTGCATCGCGGCGACGAGCAGGCACTGGCGCTGTGGAAAAAATTGCGCGATGCCTCGCAAGTCGAAATCAACGCGGCTTACGCACAACTGGGCATCAAAGTGGACGTGACGCTGGGCGAGAGTTTTTATCACGAACGGCTCGGCAACATCATCGAAGATTTGAAAAGCAAAGGCTTGGCTCTCGAAAGCGAAGGCGCCTTAATTGTGCCTTTTGAAGAGCCGCTGCACTTGCGCGACAAACCGATGCTGGTGCAGAAAAGCGACGGCTCGTTTTTGTATGCGACAACCGATTTGGCGACCATTCAATATCGCATGGAAACGTGGGCGCCCGATGAAATGGTTTACGTCGTGGACGCGCGCCAAAGCGATCATTTTCGCCAGCTTTTCGCGGCAGTGAAATTATGGGGCTTCGACAAGGTTTCGCTCAAACATATCACCTTCGGCACGATTTTGGGCGAAGATGGATTGCCGCTAAAATCGCGCACCGGCGAATCGCCCAAACTCAGCGATTTAATGAGCGAGGCGCAAAGCCGCGCCCGCGCCACAGCACAGGAAAAGAACGCTGAATTGAGCGAAGAACAACTCAATGAAATTGGACGCGTTATCGGCATCGGCGCCTTAAAATACGCTGATTTATCGCAAAATCGCGTCTCGGATTATATTTTTTCGTGGGATAAAATGCTGGCGTTTCAAGGCAACAGCGCGCCGTATTTGATTTATGCTTATGTGCGTGTGCGCTCCATTTTTCGCCGCGCGCAAAGTGAAGGTTTAATTACCGACTTGCCTGAAAAATTGACGTTAAGCGAAGCGGCAGAACTTGATTTAGTTAAGTTCATTTTGCGTTATCCGCTGGAAATTGAAACCGCGCTCGGCGATTATCGCATCAACGCCATCAGCGATTATTTGTTTTCGCTCTCGCAAAAATTTACGGCGTTTTACGATGCCTGTCCGGTTGTCAAAAGCGAATCGCCACAGCGCGAAAGCCGCTTGGCGCTCTGCGAACTCACGGCGCGCGTGTTAAAACACGGCCTAAATTTGCTCGGCATTGAAACAGTCGAACAAATGTAAGCGGGATACTGATGAAATTGATTGAAACTTCCCTGCCCGGCGTGGTGATTATCGAGCCGCGCGTGTTTGATGACGCGCGCGGTTTTTTCTTCGAGAGTTATCACAGCGAAAAATTTGCCGAATTGGGCATAAAATCACAGTTTGTGCAGGATAATCAAGCGCGTTCGGCGCGTGGCACGTTGCGTGGTTTGCATTATCAATTACAGCAGCCACAGGCCAAATTGTGCCGCGTAGTGGCGGGCGAAGTTTTCGATGTGGCGGTTGATATTCGCATCGGCTCGCCGACTTTTGGCAAATGGGCGGGCGCGATTTTATCGGAAGAAAATAAACGGCAGATTTTCATTCCGCACGGTTTTGCACACGGCTATTTAGTGTTGTCGGAACGCGCCGATTTTCTGTATAAATGCGACGATTTTTATAGAGGCGACGACGGATATGGCATCGCGTGGAATGATCCGCAAATTGGCATTGAATGGCCGCTCGCCGGTTTTTCGGAAAACGAGTTAATTTTGGCTGACAAAGACAGCCATGCGCCGCGCTTATGTGACGTAAATATCAATTTACTACCAACTTTTTTGCCGTAATAGGCCCTAAATCGAATTATTTGGCTTAAATTGGCCTCTCAAAATTTGACATTTCAAAAAAGTGCTTTATAATGGGGAAGCTATCCGCGAAATGCTGTCATCGTGGGGAGCCTGTTTGCTGTCCGAGTCGGATTTGAACTGGAGTCCCTTTCATGCACGCCGATTTTCCGAATGAACCTGTCGCCTCAAAAAACCCAAAGCCTGCTGCACGCCCTGCTGAACCCCTCGCCCCTCCTGCCAATCCGCCGCGCCTGACTGTCGGCGATGTTGTTGCGGTGCGCCACTTCCCGACGGTCATTCAAGGCGCTGATATTCGCGCTTTGCGTTTTGAAGACGATGACGATGGCTTAAACGAGGCCTGGCCCGCCGCGCAACGCGATTTCATCAGCGGTTATTTGGGTTTCGATGAGCGCGCGCGTCATGCCCTTGAAATGCTACTCGGTGCTTTGGCTCGCCCGGAAAGCGGCGGCGCCTTTTTTGTGAATGGTGTTTTCGGTTCGGGTAAAAGTCATCTTCTGGGCTTAATGACCCTGTTGGCCGATGGCATCGGGCACGAAGATTTCGCGCAAACGCATCCCGAATTTGCGCCGCTGGTAGAAGTGTTCTACTCGCGCTTTGTGATGCACATTGCGCTGGACGAATACAATGCCGAGCGTTTTTCGTTGGAAGAAATTTTCTGGCGCGAAGTGAAAATGCAATGGCAGAAAATGGGCTACCCAATTGAAGAACTGCACTTGCCCGAAAACGCCTCGCGCGCCGAGACGCTGCTGACTTTGCAAGCCGCCTTAGCCGCGCGGGGCATGAATGGAATGCTCGTTTGCTTTGACGAACTTTCGCTGTTTTTGGCAGCGCGCGAGCATCATGCGCTGCAAGGCGACGCTTCGTTTTTGCAGTTTTTGGGGCAGCACGCGCGGCGCCATCCTTTGGTCGTCATTGGCGCGCTGCAAAAAACTGTTGAAGATGTGGGCGAACTCGAAGCCTATTCTCTCTCGCAAATTCGAGATCGTTACACGATTTTGCCCTTATCGCTGGCGCATTTGCCCTCGCTGATTGAGCGGCGTTTGATTCAGAAAAAAGACGCGGACGCGCTGCATCATTTGAATCGCGAAAGTTTTGATGCATTATCGCGCGCCTTGCCGCGCCTCGATTTTGGGCGGCAGGAATGGGACACATTGTATCCGTTTCACCCGCCGGTGGTTGGCTTGCTCGAAAGCGCTGTCAGCCGCTTTTTTTCGCGCACCCGTTCGGCGGTTTTGTTTTGCACCGAAAGCATTAATCTGCACGCTGATGCCAAGTCGCGCGTTGGCGTCGAAGAATTATTTGAATATCTTGAGCCGGAAATGCAAGAGCATCCCGATTTGCGTTCGCTGTCGGGCGTGTGGCAAGAATGGCAAGCTCCGGCACGCGAATTAACGACTGACCCGCACGAAGCAGCGCATTTGCGCTTGTTGATGCAAACGCTGCTATTGTTCAAAATTTCAGGCCACTCGCCAACCGTTTCGCAATTAACTAACGCCGCCTCGCTGGACGCCGGGCTGCCGGGCGAAGGCGATTACGAATATGTGCGCACCTTGCTGGAGCGATTGCGCACGCGGATTGGATTTTTGGCCGTCGAACGCGCCGAAAACGCGGGCGATGCGCTTTCTGACCGCTACACCATTGATTTGGGCCTACGCATCGGCGAAATGGCGCGGCGCCATGTGCGCGGCGTGCTGGAAACCTTAGACGAAAACGATTCGCGCATCGCGAATTACGTTCTGGATTGCTGTCGCAGCAATCTTCTGCCACTGGCGGCGCTGGAAAATAATCCGGCGGCCACGGTTTTATGGCGCAACACGCCGCGCCAATTTTCGATTACGCTGTTGAACGGCAACACCACCGCCGCGAGTTTGGTGAACCGCGTCATGGCTTTGGGGCAACCGGGACACGAAAGCGAAGCCCTTTTGCTGATTGCGCCGCCTTTCATGGGCGCGATGCAGCGCGCCATTGCGCTTTTCGATGAAGCCTTGCGCGTGCTGGCTCAGGCCGAATCGAAAACCAACACGACTAACAATTCCAATCACGATGCGCGCTGGCGCAACGCGCTAATTTTATGGACGCCACGTCGCGCCACGCGCGACGAATTGGAAATGGCGCGTGAATCCACCGCGCATCACTTGCTGGAAAGCGACCCGCAACTGCTGGACAACAAGCGAGGGCGCGCGATTTTGACACATTTGAAAAATGGCGCCCCTCAACGCGAGACGGCGCTGGCCCAAATCGCCGGACGTTTGTTGCGCGAAGGCAACGTCACTACAGGCGGCGGCGTGGCAGCGGGCGCGGGCGAAATTTTAGCGGGTGATAGCTGGTCATCAGCGCTGGAATCTATCGCTGATTTTGTCTTGCCTTCGGTGTTTCCGCGCTTTGAATCCATCGCGCCGACGCTGCGCGTGTTGACACCGTCCAACGCCGAAGCGCTGTGCCTTGATGTGCTGCGCCGCCCGGCCAACGCGCCTTATTTTGCGCCCGCGCTCGAACGCGCCGCGCGCGCCATCGCCGAGCCGCTGGGCATTGCTCGCGTTGAGGCCGGACGCTGGCGTATTACCGAAGGCCGCGCCGATTTGGTCAAGGAAATTTTAGAGGTGTGTAGCAGCGGCGCGGCTTTGACACACGTCGAGGCTGTGTTTGCCAAAAGCGCGTGGGGCATGGTCGGCGAGCAAACGCATTTAGTCATTTGCGCGTTGCTGCGCGCCGGTCAATTGGTCGCCACCGATGTGCGCGGTCAAAATTTGGCGCCCAGTCAAATCGGAATGCCTTTAGCGCGCAGCGTGCGCGTGTTGCGTCCGGGCCGCTTGGTATCGGAAGGAGCATGGCCGCGCGTGCGCAAATTAGTGGCATTGCTCAGTGGCGATCAATTAGGCGCGCTGAGTTTCGCGGAGCAGCAAAAAGCCCGCGCTTTGCTTGTCGCGTGGCGCGAAACGGCGCTTGCCGAAACCGAACTGGCGCAGGCGCGCTTGCATCAATTGCGACGCGTTTGCAATCATGCGACGGCTCAATGGCCGCGTTCGCGCGAAATCTGGACGGAAATCGAAAAACTGCTGGCAGCGCTGGCTTCTGACGGCACGCCCGCCATGCTTGACCACGTCGCGGCCTTAAACGTCGAAATTCTGGCAAGCGCCCTGCAAGAATGGCGACGCATTTTGACGCATTTGGATGAGCGCCACGCCGACTTAATCGAAGCGCATTCGATGCTCAACCATCCGGCCCTGAGCGTGCCGCCGGGTCTGCAAGCCCAACGCGCCGAATTGCTGACGCGTTTTGATGTAGGCGAAGCCATTTTGGATGACGAAGAATTAATTGCCGACGCCAAAGAGTGGCGCGCGGCTTATGCCACGCATTACAAAGAATGGCATGAAGTCCAGCATTCGCCGCTGCGTTTTGTGCCTTATAAAAATCTGCTGTCCGGCGAAATGTTGCGCGCGTTGGACAAATTGGCGGTTCTCCAATCGCGGCCTTTCAAAGAAGGCGCTGAAATGCGCAGTGCGGCGCAAAATGAATGGGTCAAAGCGTGCCCGGCGAATCCCTCGTTGCCGCCCGGTGACGCGGTTTGCCCGCATTGCCGCCTGCGTTGGGGCGAACGTTTGGCTTTGCGCGACCCGCGTGCGATTGCGCGTCTTGGCGATGCGGGCATTGGCACGCTGCGCCTTGCGATGCGCGAGAGTGCGCCACGCGCTTTTTTGCAGCGCTCGGAAAAAGGCCGCGAACTGCTGCACTGGAACGAAGCAGGCGATGGCGAAGCGGAATCGCTCTTGCCCTTGCTCGACGACGAATCGCTGCGCATTTTAGATGAGTCTTTGCGCCCGCGCCGTCGCGTCATGCGTTCGCAACAAGCGTTGCTGGATTCACTGCAAAGCTGCCAGACGCGCCGCGAATTCGCCGACGCCTTTTCCCTTTGGTTGGATAGCGGTGAAGCTTTGACCGACAACGACGAAATTGAATTGGGATAACAAAATTTCATTCTTGCTTGCCAACCTTTCGTAAAATAAGGGCATGGAAACGACGGAATGGAGCGAGTCCAAACCCAAAGCGATTGCCCTTGTCAGCGGCGGCTTGGATTCGGTGACGTTAGCGTATTTATTGGCCTCCGCTGGCTGGAATTTACACCTTTTGGCCTTCGATTACGGCCAGAAACACAAACGTGAAGTAGATTTTGCGCGCCAATGCGCGCACGATTTAGGCGCGGCGTTTGATTTAGTGGATTTACGCGGCGCGGGGCGACTTTTAGGCGGTTCGGCGCTGACCGATGACGCCATTGAAGTGCCGCATGGCCATTACGCGGCGCCGAACATGGCGATTACCATTGTGCCCAACCGCAACGCGATTTTTTTGGCCGTCGCTTATGGCGCCGCCGTCGCGCAAAACGCCGAAATTGTTGCTACAGCAGTGCATGGCGGCGATCATTTTATTTATCCCGATTGTCGCCCGGCGTTTATTGAAGCCTTCGATGTCATGCAAAAACAAGCCGTTGCCGGTTGCGGCCATCCCAATTTGCGCTTGCACACGCCTTTTGTCCATCGGTTCAAGCACGACATCGTAAAAATCGGCGCCGCGCTGGGCGTGCCCTACGAAAAAACGTGGTCATGCTACGAAGGCGGCGCCCTTCATTGCGGTCAATGCGGCACTTGCGTGGAACGAAAAGAAGCGTTCGCGCTGGCTGGCGTCGCAGACCCGACGGAATATAGCTAATTCTCTGTCAAAGAGCCTTTTTAGCCTCCCTCGCTTCGGTTTCGTCGTAACGAGCGTCGTTGCATAGTCCCCCGTCTCGGTCTCATAAAAAAAACCGTCGTTGCGTAGTCCCCCGTCTCGGTCTCGGTAAAAAAACCGTCGTTGTGACGAGACCGAAGCCGGGGACGATAAAAAAACCGTCGTTGCGACGAAACCGAAGCGAGGGACAGTAAAAAAACGCCTTTTGAGCGTAAAAAACGCCTTTTGAGCCTCTAAACATACCAAGTAATGGCCTCACAGACTACTGCGGAGCATGAGTTTCTGCCCGCCTTCGGCCAGAAATGCGTAAAGCGCGCATAATCTGCCGATTTCAACATCCAGCCACGATAAAGAAGCACGGCGGAGTCTTGCGGCACAAAACGCAAAGCGCGGTGCAAATTATTTTCGCGCGTCAAGGCATCGAAATCGAACAGCGCTGTCTCGAAACCGGCTTTTTGGGCCGCCGCAAATTCATCAGTAAAGTCGCTTTCCACTTGACGCGGCATTAGGGGATCGCAGGGCAATAAAATGGTCATTTTTCACCGCAATTTGGCTTTGGCGCGCGGCGCATTGCGTTCGGCGTCTAAGTCTTTTTGCGTCGGCGCCAAGGCGAGTAGCGCATCGCCAGAGGTTTCCAATTTCAATGTGGTCTGAAAGCCGCGCGTGGTGGTGGAAATAGTTTTAAGATCGTTCAGTTCCAGCGCCACCGAAGATGCGCCTTCGGTGACGATTTCGGCAGGAGACGCGCCGTTTTTGCGATTAATCCACAACAAAAAGGTGCCTTTGGCCGAACGCCGCAGCGCCACAGAAGCCATGTCCACCGGGCGTTTGGCGCCTTCGGGAGCGCGTTGCTGCACCAATCGCGGCGACACATAATCGGCCACGCCGCTCAGATATTTTTGCCACGGCGCGAACAAATCGTGCGGCGCGCTTAAGCCCGGCGCCGTGGCTGTTGGCACACCGTTTTGAGCCGTGACCACAGCTATTTCGCCCGTGGTCAAACGATGCGGCAACCACACAACTTTGCCTTTGCCCAGCACGTTGACAATTAAAGCGGGCGAGCCATCTTCTAAAGTCGCTACGGCGCGCGGCCCGGTTTCGGTCAGCACGCCTTTTTTCACTTTGGCTTGCCCTGCCATCGAAGGCGCTTGAAGTTTGAGGGTGAAACTTTGTTCTACCGGCACGCGCGTGCCGCGTTCGGTGCCGAAAACCCACGGATCATCAAGAATCATCGTGGCACGCCGCACAGGAATCGCTGTCACTTCGGCGCCCACCAAAGTGCTAAGGCGCCACGGAACCGCTTTGCCGGTTTCGTCGGCAGTGGGCGTGCCTTCCAGATAAATGGTCGCTCCAGCGCGCACTAATTTTTCGAGGCGCTCAATTGTCGCCGCGCTCATGCGATTGCCGACACGCAGCATGAACGATTCCGGCGCGCTTGTCGAGTTGGCCCGCGCCAAAAGCGGCACGCGACCAAGGGCGCGCAGTTGGGTGACAAAATTCAAAAGCGATTCGTCATCTACGGCATCGGGCGCATCGGGCGGCGGCAAAACGCCCGCATCTTCGAGCGTCACGGCGCCAATCCATAGCGCGGCATCGCGCGCTATCTCGTCTTTAAATTGCCGCACATCGGCGCTGATTTCGGCCTCATCGAAGAGAAATCCCGTCGCACCCGCCATCCAATAAGTGCGCAGTGTTTCGCGCGACGGCGGCGCGTTGCTTTGCACACGCACCAAAATCGGCAAATCGTAGCCCGGCTGTTCTTCGACAATGCGCCGCGCGGTTTTCATGGCCCAAAAAGCGCCGTCGTTGTCGGGCACGCGCAGCAAAATGGCATCGCAAAACGCCGCCGCACCTTCCAAATCGCGCGAGGACTGCGCGACTTCCGTTATGGCCTCCACTTCATAAATCAGCGCCGCACCGGGCGAAACGTCGTTCAAAACGCCGCGCAATTGCGAAAGCGCATTACTAACGTCCAAAAGCGGCGTTTTGCCCGCTCCGGGCGACAAACTCCAGCCCCAAAAGCCACGCTCGCCGCGATTCTGCGCGTCCGTG
This sequence comes from Abditibacteriaceae bacterium, assembly GCA_031372065.1. Taxonomy (GTDB): domain Bacteria; phylum Armatimonadota; class Abditibacteriia; order Abditibacteriales; family Abditibacteriaceae; genus DASWNL01. Next base: position 10,618 of record JANMKN010000303.1, read on the forward strand.
ACACGTTTGGTGAGGTCACTTTTCAACGCGGCCCAATCGAAGCCCTTCCCCAGCATTTCGCGGAGCGGCGGCAATGGCAAAGTGCGCCACGCCGGTGTGCCAGAAGGCCATGTATTTACGTTTTGCGCCGCAGATTGCGCAGCAGACGATTTGCGTCCCAAATCACGTTGCAGGCCCGTCACAAAAAGCGGCGTAGTGGGGGCCGAAACTGCACCGGGCTTGGGCAAAAACACAAACGGCAAGCCATCGGGCAGCCACCAACCGGGCACACGCGCCACGCCGGACACTACAAAATTCGGCGCCTCGGCTTTGGCGGTTAAAGGGCGCGCAATTTTATCGGCGCTCAGCCAGCGAAATTCATAAAGTCCGGGGTCGGCAGTGACAGCAACACTGACCTGCCAGCGGCCATCGCGCAAAACCGGCGCTTTCCAAATCTGCGCCGCTGGCGTGGCGCGATTCCATTCATAAAGCGCAACGGTCAGGCGTTTCGCGGACAAATTCGCGCCCGCAGGCAAGCGGAGCGTGACAACGCCGCTTTGCGGCAGCGAATCGGACGTGACTTCCAAAGCAGGCAAAACCTCTGTCGGCGTTTGCGCCGAAGCAGAAAACGCAGCTAAAAGTAAGGCGCCGGAAAAACACAGCGACCTCGTTAAACGAAAACAAATCACAGCAAACCTTCCCATGAAAAACGGTCTTAACAAAATTTTACACCGCGCCCACTTTGTTTGAGCCTTTTTAATTGACGAGTGCGGCACGGAGCGAAACACTATGCGCCACGACGAACAATTAAAGGAGAAACCATGCACGGAGAAATTTCACGCCGCGAATTGATAAAAGCGGCACTGGCGGCAGGCTTGACGGTAGTGGGCGTAGCGGGTTGCAATTCGGGCGATGAAGAAACGGCGCAAGGTGGCCCCAACGGTCCGGGTGGCCCCGGTGGGCCCGGTGGGCCGAGTGGGTCAGGTGGCCCTGAAAAAGCGATGGGCACACCGGCAGCGAAAAATCCGGACGGCACAGCCACGGTTCCCGGCGGAGGAAAATTAGCGGCGGGCACAGCGATAATGGTGACTTTGCCCGATCAGCGGCCCGCATTGCTTTTCAAAACCAAGGCGGGCCAAGTGGCCGCGCTTTCGGCGCTTTGCACGCATAATCAATGCACCGTGAAGTGGGATAGTGGCAGCGAAAAATTAAATTGCCCGTGCCACGGCTCGGTTTTCGATACATCCGGCAAACCCGAAAAAGGCCCGGCCAAAGCTCCGTTAGAAAAATATGCCGTGCAAGTCAAGGGCAATGACGCAGTGTTGCAGTTGAAATCCTAATTGGTTTGTCAAGTGATTGTGCCTTGCCACCCCGCGCTGCTGGTGGCTATAATGGCGATGGCTTAAAAGCTAAAATCGGTGAAAATGCAAAATTAAAAGTGCGAAAACGCATTTTGCGCTTTTAATTTTCAATTTTTCATTTGAAAAAAGGAGTTGTCGCTGTTGCACTGGACACGAAAAACCATCACTGAACATATCAAAGAATTGCACGCGCAAGGAGAAGAACTCAATTACACCTCCGCCGAACGCAACCACTTGAACTTAGTCCGCGCCGCTGCGTGGCATTTTGGCACATGGCGCCGCGCCATCGAAAGCGCCGAGATCAATTACGAAAGCCTTTCGAAATATCGTCGCTGGAATCGCGAACGGATTGTGGAGCGCATCAAGGAATTGCACGCCCAAGGCGCCGATTTAAGTTGGCGTGCGGTTTCCACCGAAGTTGACCCACCTTTGGCCGCTGCCGCTTTGCGCGCCAATGGTTTTCCCAGTTGGCGTGAAGCTGTCGAAGCCGCCGGTCTTTCGATTGACGACATCGCGCGCTACAAATATTGGGACAACCAACGCGTTATTGCTGCCATTCACAAGCTGCGCGATGAAGGTCATCCGCTGTCTTCCAAGGCTATGCAAAGCAGCGATCAATCGCTCTTTTGCGCCGCGCGCCGTCGTTTCGGCTCGTGGGATAAGGCATTAACCGCAGCCGGCCTTGAAGTGTCGGAGATTCGCTTGCGCAAACCGAAAAAACCACGCAAAAAACAAGTTATTGCCGTTGGAAAAGGTGCTGACCATCTCAACGGCAGCCACGCGCCCGCCGCGAAGAAAACCGTCGTTGCCCGATAAAGCGGTTAGCTTTTAGCGATTAGCTTTTAGCATTAAGCTAATCGCTAAAAGCTAACTGCTAAAAGCTACTTTCCCATGCCCCAGCGTATTGCCTTTTTAGGAACCGGCATTATGGGCGCACCAATGGCCGTCCATCTTCAACGGGCCGGTTACGAGGTGCGCTGCTTTAATCGCACGAAATCAAAAACCGCGCCCATCGTTGAAGCAGGCGGCGCAGTCTTCGACACACCTGCCGAGGCCGCGCAAAACGCCGAAATCGTCATCACGATGGTGACCGATGGCCCCGATGTCGAAGCTGTTTTATTCGGGCAAAACGGCGCGCTTGAAACTGCCACACCGGGCGCTTTAGTCATTGACATGAGCACCATTTCGCCAGAAGTGGCACGCGAAAATGCCCGCAAAGCCGCCCATTTTCGCGTGTTGGATGCACCTGTCACCGGCGGCGAAATGGGCGCCATCAACGCCACGCTTTCGATTATGGTCGGTGGAGACGCAGCCGATTTCGAGGCCGCGCGGCCAATTTTTGAAGTTCTCGGCAAGACAATTACGCATTGTGGGCCTCATGGTGCGGGTCAAAGCGTGAAATTGTGCAACCAGATTTGCGGCGCGATGAACTTGCTTGGCGTGTGCGAAGCGTTGATTTTAGGCCAAAAACAAGGTGTTGACCCGAATATCGTCGCGAAAGTCATCAACGGCGGCGCGGCGGCGAGTTGGGCCATGCAAGTTTTGGCGCCGAAAATCAACGCGGGCGATTTTGCGCCCGGTTTTATGATTGACACCCAGCAAAAAGATATGCGCCTTGTCATGCAAGCCGCCGAAAGCGCTGGCGTGCCGCTTCTTGGCGCGGCTCTTGCCCAGCAATTGTGGCGCGCTGCCCAAACCCAAGGCTGTGGCAGCGACGGCATTCAAGCCATGTTCAAAGTGCTGGCAGAAATGGCGAATCTTCAGGAGTTTTGAATTAAGAGTTGAGAGTTAAGATCCACCTTATTAACTCGAAACTCAAAACTTAAAACTCAAAATTTCTTATGAAAATCATCGTAGCTCACTCGCCCGATTCGGACGACGCGTTTATGCATTATGCGTTGGCGCGCCACGTTTTTGATACCGGCGATTTGGAATTTGACCACGTTCTTAAAGATATCCAAACCCTCAATCAATGCGCCGAGCAAGGGCTTTATGAAGTCACCGCAATTTCGACGCACGCTTACGCTTATGTCGCCGATAAATACGCGCTTTTGCCGCACGGCGCTTCAATGGGCGAAAATTACGGCCCAATGATCGTGGCGCGCGAAAAATTTTCGCAGGACGACATCAAAAAACAAATTGTCGCCGTGCCCGGCCTGATGACTTCGGCTTATTTGGCACTTAAACTCTTTGCGCCGGAAATCCAAACCGTTGTCATGCCATTCGATGAGATTTTGCCCGCTGTCGAGCGCGGCGATGTGGCCGCAGGCCTGTTGATTCACGAAGGGCAATTGACCTACGGCGAAGCCGGTTTGCACAACATCGTTGATTTGGGCGTGTGGTGGGCCGATGAAACGGGCGGTTTGCCGCTGCCTTTGGGCGGCAATGCCATCCGGCGCGATTTGGGCGAAGAAAATATCAAGCGCATTTCGCATTTTTTGCGCGAAAGCATCGCTTATGCGTTGGAACATCGCGAGGAAGCGCTCGAATATGCTTTGGAATTCGCGCGCGGCATGGAAACCAAGCCGAAATTAGCCGACCAATTTGTCGGAATGTATGTAAATCAGCGCACCTTAGATTACGGCGATGATGGCCGCAAAGCGGTGCAATTGTTTTTAGATCGGGGCTTTGAAGCCGGCGTAATTCCACGCCGCGTTCAAGTCGAATTCGCGGGGTAAAAGGAGCGATCATGCCAAAAGTAGGCATTTTGTTAGCGGGCTGTGGCGTGCAGGATGGCAGCGAGATTTATGAATCGGTGCTGACGATTTTAGCGCTCGAAAAAGCGGGCGCGACGTGGCTGGCGATGGCACCAGATGTGGAGCAAGCGCACACAGTCAATCATTACACCGGCGAAGAAACGCGCATGGAAGAACAGCGCCACGCCTTAACCGAAGCGGCGCGCATTGTGCGAGGCAAAATTTCGGCGGTCAGCGAAATTTCGGCGCATGATATTGATGCCTTGGTCATTCCCGGCGGCTTTGGCGTGGCGAAAAACCTTTGCAATTTCGCTTCTGCCGGAATCGAAGCGCGCGTTAATCCCCATGTCGAGCGGTTGATTCAAGAATTGCATGGTTTGGGCAAGCCGATCGGCGCTATTTGCATCGCGCCGGTCTTGGTCGCGTTGGCTTTGCACGGTCAAAATGTGCAGATGACCGTGGGCGATGATGCCACGACTTCGCTGGCTTTGAATCGCCTGAACGCGCAGCATCAAGTCGCCAAAGTGGACGAAATCGTCGTGGATGCGAAAAATAGCATTGTCTCGACGCCCGCGTTTATGCTGGCCCAAAGCGCCGCAGAAGCCGAACCGGGCATCACCAAACTGGTGAATAAAGTGTTGGAATTGATTCCGTAAACCCCATCCCCAGCCCTTCCCTTGGTAAGGAGAAGGGCGTTTTGATTATGTCTGAAACCGTGATTTTAGCGAGCGCCGATTCGTTGCGCGATGGCGACAGCCGCGCGGTGCGCGTGGGCGATAAAGAATTAGCTTTGTTTCGCGTGGGCGATGAATTTTACGCGATTGACAACGAGTGTTCGCACTACGGCGCGGCGCTTTGCGATGGCTGGTCAGATGGCAAAACCGTCACCTGTCCGTGGCACTGCTGGCAATTTGATGTGACAAACGGCAAATGCCTGACTGTTGAAGATTACGACGTGCAATCCTACGTTTTGCGCATCGAAGACGGCCAAGTCACAGTGGAAATTTGAAAAGAAGCCTGCTTGAAGCGAGGCGGACTGAACTTCAACCATTGGCGCAGATGAGCCGCTTTTCCAAGGCCAAAGGCACCATTTCCGCATTAGCCCTTCTCGGCGCTGGATTGCTGATTGCCCGCGCTGATTGCCCGCAAAGTAACGCGGCGCCAAGAATTAGTTTAAAATCCGAATTCCCAAACGAATCCCAAGGCCTGAGCCATTGGATTGCCAGCCAGAGCAAATGCAAAGGCAGCCAGAAGCGTTGGATTGCCAGACCAAACCAATGAGAAGCCAGACCAGACCAATCAGAAGCCAGCCTAACTCATTGCATTGCCAGCCGAGAAACTTCGACTGCCAGACCAGATCGTTGAAAAGTTAGACGGGAACGCTTTTAGCCGCGTAATTTTTCTAATTCGCCGCGCAATTCTTGTAAATTATGCACACGCCGCGCGCCGATGGCTTGTAATTCGTCGGCGTAATGTTCTGCGGCGCGTCCGCCCGCCAAAACTGTGATATTTTTCGGCAAAAATTCGCCTAAAAGGCGCACTTGAGCTGTTAAAAGCGCATCGTCGGGCGGAAAAACGAAACTGAGAGCTAAAACGCGACAATTTTCGTGCGAACGCACCGCCAACGCCACTTCTTCGGCGGGCAAATTTGGCCCCGCGTAAAGCGCACGCCAACCTTCGGAAGCCGCCGTCGCCGCCACCATTAAGGCACCGATTTCGTGCATTTGTCCCGGCAAAGTCGTCGAAAGCAGCAGCGGCGCGGCATCGGGCGCCGGAATTTCGTAGAGAGCGCCCAAAAAGGTGCGCGCCCCGGCAGCGGCCAAATGTTCATGCACCACGCGCAATTCGCCTTGTCGCCACAATTCCCCGACGGTTTCCATCAGCGGCGCGATGACTTGTTCAATCGCCGCCACACGCCCCAGCGCCACTAAACTTTCGTCCAAAGCGCCGCGCAAAACGCCCGCATCTAAAGCGCGCACAGCGCTTAAGGCTTTTTCTTGCCAGTAACTTGCTGGGCAATCGTTGGGAGTTTTGTCAAACGCAGCGCGTTTGGTAGCTTGCGTAATGCGCGAAGGGGCTTGCGCATCGGCGCGCACAATGTCGCGGAGGCGGGTAAAAGGCAATTGCGCCACGCTGCTGATGCTATGTCCGGCTTGCGTAGCGGCGTGCAACAAGCGTAGCTTTTCGATGGCCGCATCGTCATAGACGCGGCGCCCACTCGCGGTGCGCAGCGGCTCGACAGCGGCATAGCGCCGCTCCCACATCCGAATCAGGTGCGGCGACACGCCACTACGCCGCGCCGCGACTTGCATGGTATAGCCTTCAATTGCACTTACGGCTTTTCGCTTGGTCACACCAGCAAGTCTGCTCTCTTGTCTTAGTTCTGTCAATGAAAAGATTAGTTTCGGTCAAAGTTCTCACGGCGCGGGCGCGATGGGTTTAAGCGTCCACGAATGCAACGATTGCCCGCTATCGTTGATAAATTCGCCGTGCATTTCGCTGGGTGTGAGAACAATGCCGGCAAAGCCGCGCGAGGAATAGAAATACGGGCCGAAATCGTTGGTCAGGCGCGGACGAAATTCCGCGCCGCCGCCACTGATGATAACTTTGGTCGGATGCGCCGGATTGATGACATCTTGCAAATTATGGTCGTGGCCGGCAAGCATTGCATCCACGCCATATTTGGTGAAAAGCGGGCCCAAAATGTCGCGCAGTTTTTTCAATTCGGCATCGGGCGCGTGGGCGCCATCGGTGAAAAGCGGATGATGGCACACCACAAATTGCCAGTTGGCTTTGGAGTTTTTCAGGCCCTCAGTCAGCCACGCCAATTGCGCATCGGCTAATTTTTTCGTCTCGTAATTCCACAAATCGGTATCAATAAAAAAGAAATCGGCCAGCGGCGGCGTGGGCGCAGCTTGATTTGGCAGCCAAAAGCTGCGCTTGAAATAAAAACCGTCCATTTGCCAGCGCGTTTTTTGCCCAAGGGCGCCGCGCGTTCCGGCGTAGGCGATTTCGGCTGCCGGATTAGTGCGCCAATCGTGATTGCCCAAAACCGCGATAAACGGCATCGGCAAGCGAATCGGGTCATACAAATTCTCGAATTTGTTTTGCCATTGTGGGTCGTCCACGCCGGTGACACCATTTTCATAAAAATTGTCGCCCACCAACGCGACAAATTGCAGCGGGCTATCGGCTTTGTGGGCCTCCGCGTAGCGCGCCAACGCTTCGGCGACTTGTTTTTGCCCCGGCGAGGCCAATTCGGGTTGTGTTTCGCTAAGTGGCTTGCCCCAATCGCCCATGACGGCAAAGCGAAATTCATCCGGCGCCGCTTGCGCGAAGCTGATTTGTAGTGATAAAGCAGCGCCGAGCGCCAGTTTGAGAAATGTTTTTCTTTGCATGAGAATCTCCGATTTCAAAGGTTGTTAATGGTAAGTAGTCGGACACAATTAAATGGGCCTATCCCTGAGAACCCAGAGCGTAAGCGACGGGCTTTTCTGCGAGCCAATTAAGCCCGTCGCTTACGCTCTGGGTTCTCCCTTGGCATAATCTATTTCTGTCCGACTACTTAGTTTAGAATATCCGGCTTTCTTTTATTTTTATCAGGAAGGCAGGAAGAAAGAAAAAGCAGGGAGAGATTTTCTTCCTCTCTTCATTCTTTCCTGATAAAAATTACTTACCGCCTGCATTTAAAGGACAATCACTGTGACTGATAGCAATTGGAGCCGTAAAGAAGATTTTCGTTTTTCCGCCGGGCCGTGGAATTTGCATCCCGGCGCCGACCCGTTTGGCCCTGTTGTGCGCCCTGAACGCGAATTGGCCGAAAAATGCCGTTTGTTCAAAGAAATGGGCTTCGATTATGTGCAGTTTCATGACGACGATGCTGTTGTGGACGAAGCAACGAGTGCCGAACGCGAACGCATCGCGGGCAACATCAAAAAACTGCTGGACGATCACGGTTTGAAGGCCGAATTCGTCGCGCCGCGCTATTGGGAAGACGCGTGCGGCATTGATGGCCCTGTCACCAGCAACAACGCCGCAGATCGCCAATGGGCTTTGGAACGTGGCAAGCGCGCCGTGGACGTGGCGAACATTTTAGGCACCAAAGACATCGTCTGGTGGCCGGCGCGCGAAGGCACTTACATCCGCGAAAGCAAAGACGCGCGGCGCGGCTTCGATTATATGCTGGAATGGGCCAACGCCCTGCTCGCTTACGACAAAAACATTCGCATTTTAGGCGAAATGAAGCCCAACGAACCGATGGATTTGATGTTCGTGCCGACTACGGGCCATTGGCTGGCGTTTGCGCACAAAACCAGCGACCCGTCGCGTGTCGGCGCGCTCATCGAAAGCGCGCACTGCATTTTAGCGGGCCTCGACCCGTCCGAAGAATTCGCGTATGCCTTGTGGCACGAAAAGTTGTGGGGCGTGCATCTCAACGACCAAAACGGCCTGAAATATGACCAGGACAAAGCCTTTGGCGCTGTAGATTTGCGCCGCGCCTTCAACCAAGTGGATGTTTTAGTGCGCAATGGCTACGGCAAAAACGGCGAAGTTGTCGGCCTTGATGTCAAAGCGATGCGCACTCAACCGGCGGAACTTTCGCATTTGCATTTGAAGCACTCGAAGGAAATCTTTTTCGATTTGGTCGAACTGAGCCACAAAATCAACCGCGACGAGTGGCAAAGCTACGTCGCCGCGCGCGATTACGAAGGCTTGGAACGCTTTATTTTGAAGAACTTGTTAGGAAAATAACTTTGAAAAAGGAGGACGAAAAATTATTTTCTGTCCTCCTTCTTTTTTACAGGCGAAGCCCACACTTCGACTTCACTATATTGATTTTGCGGGTCGGAAGTGTTGCCGCGACTGTATAAGCGCACATAGCGCGCCGGTTCAGCCTCAAAGGAAATCCATTGGCCCTCTGTGTCTTCATAATATTCGCGGTCTTTGCCGACGCCGAAGCCGGACGAATTATCATCATCGTTGTTGTAAACCGTGCGCACGTTTTTAGTGAATTCAACGTCATTGGCGAGGTGAATAACGACATCACGATAAACCCGTCGGGTGCCGTATGACGCCACACTATGCCACAATAAAACGCCGTGAATTTTAAACTTTTCTTTTAAATCAATCTGCACCCACTGCGTCCCCGGCCCAATTTCAACTAAATGCACCTCGGTGAGTTCTTTATCACCATCGGTTATCTGTGAAATCTTGCCAATAATAGGAAAATCGTCGCTGCTCGTAACCGGCTTATGCAGCGCCACATTGCGCGCATCGGCAGGCAAATAAACTTTGCCACGCGGTTGGTGAGGCAAGGCCGTCGTTTGGAGACGACTACCTTGCAATGAGACATAGAGGGGGCGTGGCAATTCAAATTTGACTTCTTTATAACCCGCAGGAACTTGATTCGGCTTTACCTTTTTTGAAGTTGCATTGATGGGAAGTTTCGGCGTTGATTTCTTTGTCTGCGTTTTTGCCTGAGCAGTTGGTTTAACTGCCTGCTTCGTTTTCGCGCAAAGGGCAAAACTCAACATCATCAAAAATAACACAATGAAAAAGCGCATTATATTGTTTCTATTTTCTCCTGATTCAAAATATCCAACACCATTTGTGCGTTGACGGGCTTGGTGAAATAGGACGCGGCACCGAGGCGGGCGGCGCGTTCGATGTCGGAAGGAACAGGGCTGCTGCTAAGAAGAATAACGGGAATATTTTTAGTTTTTTCGTTGGCTTTGAGCAAAATCAGCAGTTCAAAACCATCGCGGCCCGGCAATTTAATATCCAGCAAAATAGCATCGGGCAGCGTTGCGGTTTTTTCTAAAAAATCCAGCGCAGCGCCACTATCGGCGGCGTGATGAATTTCCATAGCCACGCCGCTGTTCTTGAATTCGCGGCGCGCTAAAAAAACGTGGTCGGGATTGTCTTCAATAAGTAGAATTTGCAAACTTTTGTTCATGTGATTTCCGCAACATTTGGATTTTTACTAATTGTAAAATAAAAAGTCGTGCCCTGCTTGAGGCCCTCGGACTGCACCCACGCCCGTCCGCCATGCGCTTCAGCAGTGCGGCGCACTGTGGCAAGACCAATGCCACTGCCCGCCACACTATTAGCTTCATATTCACCGACACGCTGAAAAATGCCGAAGGCTTTGTCTAAATTCTCTGCCGCGATGCCCAAACCGTTATCCGCAATTTCAAAACGATAGGCGTCGTTTTCCTCCACACTTTTTACGCTAATGCAACGCACCGGCTTGGCGGGATCGCAGTATTTGATGGCGTTGTCCAGCAGGTTCAAAAACAGTTGGCGCACGCGTTTTTTCTCGCAAAAAATTGTCGGCAAATCGGGCGCGATTTCGATTTGCACGGCGTTGGCTTGCGCTTGCAAAGTCAGTTCGGCAGCCGCTTCGCGCGCCAGTTGATGTGTATCGGCCTCGTCCCAACTTTCGCGCACGCGCCCGATGCGCGAAAGTTCGATCAGTTCGCCAATCAAACTTTCCAATTGCGCGGCGTTTTTGTTGATGCGTTCAAGGTAAAAACCGGCCTCTTCGGGCAACTGCGCGTCGAAATCTTTGTGTAGCGCCTCCAGATAGCCTTGAATCGAAATCAGCGGCGCTTTTAAGTCGTGCGACACGGTATAAACGAACGCTTCCAGTTCTTTATTTTTTTCTTGCAAACGCGCGCTGCTGGCTGCCAAAGCATCGCGCGCGGCTTGCAATTCGGCGGCACGCTGCTGGCTTTGGTGAAACAAACGCGCGTTATCCAGCGCAATCGCCACTTGCGCGGCGGCACGTTCGAGTAAGGCGATTTCTTGGTTTGTCCATTGGCGTGTTTCGCCGCATTGATGCAAGGCAATCACGCCCACATTTTCGCCGCGCAAAAGCAGCGGAGTGGCGAGCAAAGCACGCACGCCTTGAGCTTTGAGTTCCTCGCGGTCAGGCGCGTTTTCGATGTCTGGAAGTGCTAAAGTTGAGGTGTTTTCTAAAAAGCGCGCATTTTCGCAGGGCGAATTTTCAAGCGGTGCGATACCGGGCGCTTGCCATTGAAACCACAGCGGCGATTCACCAGTCAGGCACAAAACGCAGCGAGAGGCGTGCAAGGCTTCGCCTAATTCGCGCGCGGTGGTTTGCAAAACTGTGGCAGGGTCAAGCGAGCGCGTCACGGCAGAAGTTAAGCGGCCCGATAATTTTTCGTGTTCCAGTCGTGCGCCGATGGCCCCGGCCATCGCATTCATGGCGCGCGTGACTTCGCCAAATTCATCGGGGCCACCAACGACACACTGGCTGTAATCGCCACTTTCGATGCGCCGCGATTGCGCCACCATGCTATCCAATGGCCTTGTCACAGCACGGGACAAACCAAGGCCCATAACTATCGCTAAAACAATCGCCGCGCCTTCGAGCGCCCATAAATTCCACATCGAAAACAAGCGAAAGCGGTCGGCGCCCGATAATTCCGTGCGACGATATGCCATTAATTCATCGCGCGTGTCGTTAAAATCGCTTTCGGCCTCATCGAAAGGGCGCCACGTTGAGTGGGCATCCAGCAGTTTGGGGGCGCGCAAGGCTGTAATTAACGGTTCGGCGATTTCGCGCTGCCAGTCGCCGCCGTCGTCATAAAATTTATTAAGGCGTTTTTCCACTTCCGATTTTGTTGGCACTTGCGCGATGGCGGCTTTATAACTTTCGTCAAACTGCGCCTTGGCTGCATTGTAGGGCGTAACGTAGGTTTTTTCGGCGTCGTCTTTGGCCGCGTCATTGGAGTTGGCCGCATTATCGCGCATCCATGAATTCAAACCGCGCGCGGCATTTTCCATCGCCTGCGCGCTCTGCCGCATTTGCGTGACCTCAATCATCAATTGATCGGTGCCCGTGGCGCTAACGCGATAACGCTCCACGGTTTCATTCGCCACGCGAAATTGATACCACGCCACCAACGCCAGCAGGCACGGCACAATCAATAAACCAAGGCGCACGCGCCACGCAATGCTCCATAAGCGGGGGGGGAACGGTTTCATAATGGAGGAGGCAGGTGGCAGGTGGCAGGTGGCAGTAAAATTAGCCTAATTGGTAGTGACTGCTTACTGCTCCCCGCTGCCTCCTGCCTCCTGCCTCCTAACTTTCCGCACGCGGCAAGGCCAGACAAAAGGTTGCACCTTCATTGGGTGTGGGCGGGGCGGCCCATAAGCGCCCGTTGTGATTTTCTAAAATGCGGCGGCAAATGCCGAGGCCAAGGCCACTGCCTTTGGTTTCGCCAACGCCAGTGTTTTTTGTGGTAAAGCCGGTTTCAAAAAGATGCTCGAAGGCTTCGGGCGCGATGCCGGGGCCATCGTCGCTAATGCTGGCGATGACTTCGCCGTCGCTTTCCTGAATCGCCACCCGCAACGTGCCTTTCGTTTTTCCGGCGATTTCCACCGATTGCGCGGCGTTGCGAAACAAATTAATAAAAACCTGCTTCAACTCATCGCGATTGGCGATAACAAGGCCATTTTTTTGAAAATCGCGCTCAATTTCCATGCGATAGCGAAACGAACGATCAAAACGCATGAAAGCTAATGTCTCGTCCACCAATTCGGAAAGCAGCATTGGTATGCGCTGTCCGGTGCCCGATGAAGTCGAAAGCACTTCGTCCAACACGCGATTGAGGTGCATACAATTGTCCGCAATGGTGCGGGCGCATTTGCGCAAATCATCGGGCGGCAATCTATCGAGGTTGTCGCGAATGAGCGCGGCCATGCCAGAAATCACCGTCATCGGATTGCGGATTTCGTGGGCAATGCCCGCCGCCACTTCGCCGATGGCCGCCATACGCGCAAAACGGACGTGTTCGGCTTCCAGTTGCTCGGTGCGACGGCGCAATTGGTCGCGCTCCATGACTTTTTGCACCACCGCCGAATAAATTTCATTATTGGCGCCGCTTTTCACGATGTAATCGCTGGCCCCGCGCCGCAAGGCTTCCACCGCAATTTGTTCGCTGCCCTGCCCGGTAATGATAATAATCGGCGCCAAAACACCAGCTTCGCGTAAACGTGCCAGCACATCCAAGCCGCTCATATCGGGCAAGCCATTATCCAGCAAAATCGCGTCAAAGGGCGTTTCCGATGAATGCACCAAACGCATGGCTTCGGCACCGCTCCAAGCTGTCGCGATAGTGCAACGCAGTGCCGATTCCAACTCGCGACGTGCCAAAAATAAATGATCAATATTATCGTCCACCAGCAAAATGCAGGGCGACACTTCAGGGGATGAATTCATAGCTGTAACAGCCTGTCGCTGATAAGAGTGAGTATGCCCCAAACCAGAAAAAATCAGCAGGGACAATGCAAAACGCAAACCGGCAGCTTCGTTAAAAGGGAGGTCAGTGGTTTAGGTGTCGCTTGAGTTTCCGTGGCTATTGCGCTTGTTTTCGGGCCACTTCCACGGCGGCGCGGATGGCATTTTCGAGGCGTTCGGCGGCTTTTTCGCGTTGCTGGCGGGCGGGCAGCGATTTCAAATCGTCGAAGTTGATCGGCTCTGCGAAATGCACGCGCACAGGCGCCAAAGTCGGGCGAGGCTTCAGTTCTTTGTAGGGCAAAACTTTGTCAATGCCAACCACACCGGCGGGCACAATCGGCGCGCCGGTGCGCAGCGCAATCATCACCGCACCGGGCAAAACCGGCCCCATTTCGCCGGTGGGCGAAACGCGCCCTTCGGGAAAAATGACGAGTCCGTGGCCACGCTTGAGCAATTCTTCGCAGCGACGCAGCGCGGCACGGTCGGGACTGCCGGGGTCAACCGGAAAGGTTTGCCAAAACGAAATCAGCGGCCCGACGAGGCGGTCATCGAATAATTCGCGCTTGCCCATCCACCACAAAGGCCGAAAAACGCTGGCCGAAATCAACGGCGGGTCGCCATCGGACGAATGATTGGGGCAAATCAACACCGCGCCGCGCAACGGAATGTTTTTGCGCCCCGTCACGCGCAAATTCGGCGCGCAGCAACGCACCACAAAACGCACAATTAAATGCACAAGCGGGCTAAAAATGTGAAAATTCAGCGTAGATTCCAAACGTTCATCGGCTTTTAGTTGGTGTTGTTTCGGTTTTTCACTCATCGCACAAAGGGTATCAAAAAAGCCCGCCGAATGATTTTCGGCGGACTTTTCGTTTTGCGATTCCTACAAACTTTAAGCGTGATTTTCGCACAGAAACCCATCTACTCAATGGTCACACTCATCGTGTGTTCCACACTTTCAAGTTGATTTTAGGGAACGATTTCAAAAACACCCCGGTTTCCAATTCGATAGGCATGGAAGTGAATATCCGCGAAAGTCGAAGAGTCTCGACCAGAGTCACCAGCGAAGCGTCCGCTAAGTCCATCGGCGCATCGCGGTATTGCTCCATGAGTCCCGCAATGCGACGCAATTGATCGTCATCGGCACTTTGCACTTGCAAAACTCCGCGCCACACGAATTGCCAGAGCGCCGCCTGCGCTTCCCAACCACGCGCCTTGCCTAAAAAGTGCATGGCTTCGGTCAGACAGGGCCATGTCGTCACGAGCGGCCCCGATAGCGCCGAAAGCCCCGATAGCGCCGAAAGCGCCGAAAGCGCCGAAAGCGCCGAAAGCGCCGAAAGCGCCGAAAGCGCCGAAAGCGCCGAAAGCGCCGAAAGCGCCGAAAGCGCCGA